>CACJBX010000002.1 GCA_902591755.1 uncultured Pelagibacteraceae bacterium | reverse complement strand
TTTATTTCAGGTACAATCTTTTTTTTCACAAGATGAAATTTCTCAGATTAAAGAAAAAAGAAACATTTATTATGTAGTAGTAGATGGAATGACATCATTAAGTAACTTCGAGAAAAAATTTAATGAAAAAAACATTTCATTTAAAAAATTTATTAAAAATAATAATCTAAACTATTATGATACAAAATCTGCATATATCTCAACACTGTGGAGTTTCACATCTTTTTTAAACTTAGAATATACACACACAAATCAAGATGCTGATTTTGGTAGATCACAAATGTTTCCAGAAACCATGAAACCTCATTTAGTTAACAATCATCAGCTATTTAAAATTCTAAAATTTTTAAATATAGATTTTTTTTGGGAAGGCGTGCCCATACGAGGGACATGTGTTCAATATAATTTAGATTTTTGTTTGAGTTATAATGAGAAAAATAGAATAAAAATTTTTTTAGATAGATTCAAAATTAATAGATACATTTTATCTGCTTTTCTAAAGAATACACCTGTTGAACAAATTATATATAGATTAAATTTTTTTAAAAAAAAAAAAATTAATTATAAAGAATATGAAGAAAATAATACAATTGATAAATTTCTTGCAAAAATGAAAAATTTTAATTTTGATGATAAATCTTATTTTTTTTTAATACATCATTTGTCACCGCATGAACCTTATATTTATAAAAGTGATTGTTCATATCAAGAACCACAAAAAAATTTTGGACTATATCCAGAAGGCTACAGGAATGCTTATAAATGCGTACTTAAAAAAGTAATAAAATTGGTTGAATTTATAAATAAAAAAGATCCAAATGCAATCTTAGTAGTACAAGGTGATCATGGCGGAGGATTTGGAAAAAATGATGTCGAAGTTCAAGAGGATATGTTAAAAACTTTTACATTACTTAAAATAAATAATACTCAATGTAAAAATTTAGATTTAGATGGTAAATTAGATATGGTAAATACTGTCAGATTATTATTAAGCTGTGCAACAAATCAAAAACCTAATTTACTAGTAAAAAAAAGTTATTTAAAATAAAATTTACTTATTCATCTTGCTCAATTATGATTATAGCCTTCTTTAAAAAATTAAGTAAATCCTTATTTTATTTAAAATATAATTTTAAAAGACAGCTAAGAATTTTTTTAAAAATTGATCAGATAATCTATATTGATGATAAAAAAATTATTTTACCTCCTGGGCATTTACTATCATTCTATGAGTCTGTTTATCCAAAATATGATAGATTTCTACCAACGGTTATTAGCAAAATTAAAGAAAATGATGTTATAATAGATATTGGTGCAAATGTTGGAGACACTCTTTTTAGATTATTAAATATTAATACAAAGCCTTATTATTATTGTATCGAAGCTGACAATCTTTTCTTTGAATATCTCCAAAAGAATAAAAGATCCCTTGATACAAATATACAAAATAAAATCGTTCTGATTAAGTCTCTTGTCGGAGATCAATTAAAAGGAAATTTATCAGAAACTACAACTGGCACAAAATCGTTAATTGAGTCAGATTTAGGAATTAAAAGTAAAAAACTTGATGACATAATAATGGAATATAAAATAAAGAATATTAAGTTAATAAAAGTAGATGTTGATGGATTTGATTATAATATTTTATTTTCAGCAATTAATGAATTAAAAATTAATAAACCAGATGTTTTTTTTGAATACATGCCACTTGATGAGTTGGGTAAAAAAAATTATTTAAGATTGATCGAAAAATTGAACGAAATTGGTTATTCTAATTGGACCATGTTAGATAATTATGGTTCAGTCATTTTTGAAAATAAAGGTTATATTGATGTTATAGATAAGACTAAGTCAGCTGTAATTAAAAAAAATATTTTTGATATTTATTGTAAGTTTGAAAAATGATTATAACTTTACATATATGTATAGGAAATTATGGGGTAACAAAAGCAAGACTAAAGCATAGAGAGAGATAAAATAAAAAAATTTTACTTATTAGACTTGTTCAATTATAAATATTAGCATAAATACTTATGAAATTCATTAATGCCCTCGTGGTGAAATTGGTAGACACAAAGGACTTAAAATCCTTGCCCTTTTGGGAGTGCCAGTTCGAGTCTGGCCGAGGGCACCACTTGTATGAATTTAAAATTACATTAACAAGATAATATTTTGTTTAATTATTTCAAAGCTATACGTATTCATCAATGGGTTAAAAACCTTTTAGTTTTTATTCCCATGATAGCTTCACATCAAATCACAATACAAAATACATATATTAGTTTTTTAGCCTTTTTTGCTTTTTGCTTAATTGCTTCAAGTGGTTACATTGTTAATGATTTGTTAGATCTCAAAGTTGATAGATCCCATCCATATAATAAATTTCGTCCTTTTGCGTCGGGCGCTTTATCAACAAAAAATGGTTTAATAATATTTTTAATTTTAACTTTGTTAGGATTTCTATTAAGTTTTTTTATAAGTAATCTTTTTTTATTTTTAATTTTATTTTATTGGTTGTTATCTTTATTCTATTCATTTAAATTAAAAAAAATAATAATCTTAGATATATTTGTACTCGGAATTCTTTATACTCTTCGAATAATTGGAGGAAGTTTTGCTACTGAACTAAAAATGTCACTTTGGCTTTTAGCTTTTTCTATATTTTTCTTTGTATCATTAGCATCTGTCAAACGTTTATCAGAATTAGTAAATTTGAAATACAAAAGTATATCTAAAATTGAAGGTCGTGGTTATTATCTAAAAGATTTACAAATTGTTAAACTAATTGCAATTATTTTTGGATTTTTTTCATTAATAATAATAAGTTTTTACATTAATTCTCAAGAAATTATAGATTTATATTCAAAACCTTTATCTCTTTTGGGAATGTTTTTGACCTTAAGTTTTTGGTTTATCAGGATAATATTTTTAAGCATTAAGGGTAAAATCGATGGAGATCCAATTATTTATGCATTAAAGGATATTACAAGCATATTTTGTTTAACGGCTATTTTATTATTATTTATGATAAACTTTATCTAATAAATTTTGAGGGATTTATTATAATTATTAAAGCTAAATTTTATGTTTAAAGATTTGTAGTATATATTGATTTGCTAATATAAATATTGGATTTATTATATGAAAATAGGTGGCTGGGGAAGATACCCGTTGATTGAAACAAAACTAAAATCTCCTTCTTCAATTGAAGAACTTGTTCAAGAGATTTCTAAAAATAATTCAATTGCAAGAGGCAATGGAAGATCTTATGGGGATAGCGCCGTAAACAAATCAAATACAATTAGTATGAAAAAATTTAATCGAATACTTGAATTCAATGACGACACTGGCTTACTAGTTACTGAGTCTGGAATTTTGCTTTCCGAAATAATAAATGCCTTTTTACCTAAAGGATGGTTTCCTATGGTTACACCAGGATCAAAATTTGTCACAGTTGGAGGAATGGTTGCTTGTGATGTTCATGGAAAAAACCATCATAAGGAGGGAAGTTTTGGTGATTATATTGAGTGGCTAGAAATTATTACCGCCAGTGGTGAAATTAAAAGATGTTCAAAAAAAGAAAACCCAGAACTTTTCAATTGGACTATTGGAGGCATGGGTTTAACAGGTGTAATTATTAATGTGGCATTTTATTTGCGTGCCGTTTCTACATCCTGGATAAAACAAAAAATCGTAACAGCAAAAAATATTGATCATGTATTTGAAATTTTTGAGAAAACTTTAGACTCAACATACTCTGTTGCATGGATTGATTGTTTGTCTAATAAAAATAAACTTGGCAGATCATTAGTTTTTTTAGGAGAGCATGCAAATTTATCAGATTTAGAGACTAATATGAAAAGTAAACCACTTTCAGTTAAAAATAAAAGTAAATTTAAAGTCCCATTTTTTTTTCCATCTTTTATATTAAATTCCTTCACCATTAAAATTTTTAATTCTTTATATTACTTTTTAGGATCTTTAAAAAAAGGATACAAAGTTATTGATTATGATACATTTTTCTATCCTCTTGATTACATTTTTAATTGGAATAAAGTATATGGACGTAAGGGATTTGCTCAGTATCAATGTGTAATACCATTGAAAAATGCCCTTGAAGGAGTGCGTGAACTATTGGAGACGATTTCTAATTCTAATTCAAATTCATTTCTAGCGGTCCTAAAACGGTTTGGTAAACAGGAAGGTCATCTATCTTTCCCAATTGAAGGTTATACGCTTGCTTTAGATTTTCCTATTTCAAAAAAAAATTTAGACCTGATGAATAAATTGGACGAAGTTACCATTAAATATGAAGGTCAATTTTATCTTGCAAAAGATAGTCGTTTAAATAAAGAAATATTTAAACGTTCAGATACCAAATTTGCAAAATATTCAAAATTTAGATCAATAAAGATGAAAGAAACATTTTCCTCTGCACAATCTGAAAGACTCGGATTATGAGTAAAAAAATAGCTCTTATTCTTGGTGCGAAAAGCGATATTGCTATGTCCACAGCTCATCGTTTTGCTGAAGCTGGTTATGATATGCAATTAGCAGCAAGAAATGTTGATTCTTTAAATCAATACAAATCTAACTTGGAACAAAAATATCAAATTAATGTAACATTACATGAATTTGATGCCCTTAAAATAAACTCTCATAAACATTTTGCAAATTCTCTACCTCAATTACCAAATGTTATTATTTGTGCTGTTGGATATATGGGTGACCAAAAAAAAAATGAACGAAATGTTGAAATAGCATCAAATGTAATACGGAGTAATTTTGAGGGACCAGCAAGTATTTTTTTAATTTTTGCCAATTTGTTTGAACAGCGGGGTTCAGGCACTTTAGTTGGAATAAGTTCTGTTGCTGGGGAACGTGGTAGAGCAAAAAACTACATTTATGGATCTAGTAAAGCAGGTTTTTCAGTTTTCTTATCTGGTTTACGTAATCGATTAGTAATGAGGGGGGTTCATGTTGTTACTGTGCTACCTGGTTTTGTTGCGACTAAAATGACAAATAATATTGAATTACCTAAAAAAATTACTGCTCAACCAGATCAGGTTGGTAAAGCTATATTTAATGCTGTAAAGAAAAAAACTAATATTGTTTATGTTAGTCCGATTTGGCGTATTATAATGATGATCATAAGAAATATTCCAGAACACATTTTTAAAAAAATGAAATTATAATTTATTTGTTAACTAGATGATTAGCTAATCTTAGTGCTATTTGTACTATAGGTAGAGTTGGATTATTATGTCCCCCTGTAGTAAATACTGAAGATCCTGCCATGTAAAGGTTGTCAGATCCATTTACTTTACAATTTCTATCTACTACTCCGAGTTCAGGATTTTCATGCATTCGAGTTCCACCCATATGATGGTATCCACCAATTTCATCATTTGTTGGGTAATCTTTCTCGTTAATAAGCCAATCATCTAATTGAATACGTCCTCCATCAATTTCAAGGAGCCATTGATTAAATACTTCTATAGATTTAATAACTGTTTTACGATCTAAAGTTCTTTTTTGCCAATTCAAGATTGGTTTTGGAATACCAAATTTATCTTTTTCATTGTCTAATGTAATTCTATTTTCATAATGTGGAGCTTGCTCCCAAGCTGCTCTAAACACAAGCCCACAAATTAAATTTTTTTCTGCAAGTCCTGCTAAGGATTTTCCAATTGTTGGTGCCACACAAAGGATTTCTCTCAAAAGTCCTTTTAAAGAAGTGTCATCTAACTCTACAATACGAAAACCGCAATTAAGTATACCCATATTTTTTTGAGCTTCTGCACTTAATGAATAAAATTTTTCACTGACTTTTCGTTTATCAACGATTGCTTTGCCAAGAGTGAAATGAGGGTGCTCCATCCAATATCTTCCTAATGAATTGTCATTTGCAATAAAATTGTTTTTATACTTTTTGTAAAACCAAAGTAAATATCTACTATTTTCAATACCACCCATAGCAAAAACATATTCATTAGCCTTAACAGTAGCTTTAATTCCATTGTAGGAGCTCAGCTGTAGACTATTAATAATTCTTTTTTCATACTGCACATCAGTAAGATTTGCATTAAGGAATACATGAACTTTTGGATCATTTATGAGATCCTTGTAATATTTATCTCTAAATCTTACTGGAGGTGAAAAGTGAAATTCTATTTTTTCAATTTTTGAATTTTTAAAATAAGAATCTTTAAAACTTTTCGGTATTTCAAGTATATCGCACGCTTTTTCTTTAAATGGATCTATATCTTTTATTGTTATTGGCCACTTATATTCTTCGCCAAGATATCCTCTTTTAAAATCTTCTTCTTCAAATGATCTACACCAACCATTCCAATGATTTGTTGTGCCACCAAAGTAACGAAGTCTTGCAACATCAAGATCAAAATAATGATCACCTAAAGTTTTTGCAATATATATTTCTTGTGACTCATCAGTATATTCATAATCACCCGCCTCGATAAGTGCTACATTCTTTCCTAATGAAGACAGTTCTTTCGTTAATGTAATTCCTGCTGCACCAGCACCAACAACAGCAACATCAAAATTTTTAGGAATTTGTACATTAACTTTTTCATTGTTTAAATTTGTTAACATTACAAATCTTCTTCTTTAAGCAACCAACCATCTTTAATAGTTAAATTACCTTTTATTTTTTTTGCCCATAAAAATTTAGGAAATAATAAAAAAAAAGTTAAAAATTTTATAAAGTTTCTTCTATTCATTTACTTGAGTCTGCTTTCATTATAGATCTTTTATAAAATATATGATTATAGAAAAATAAAAAGGCTAATATTGCAATATTACTATAATTTATCATAATATTAAGGTCAGTGTTAACACCAAACTCTTTCATTATTCTCAATCCAAAATAAAAATAAAATATCACAATAATATTTATTTGAAAAACTTTTCCATTAAAGAAATTTTTTAAAGAGTAGGCTAAAAGCGGTAATAATAAAACATAATCATAAATATGATGTGGAGAAAGAAATAGTATTATTAAACAAAATTGAGAAATTTTTAGATTGTTATCTTTTAATCTATTTATCAAAAATAAAAGCATCAAGCTGAGAGATATTGAAAAAAAAGAAATTAGATGTTCTATATATTCAAAATCAGAAAATAAAATTTTTAAAAAACTAAATCCATAAGGAAATTCACTGGTTATTTTGAGGTGTAGAGCCAATTGTAATGGTTGAAATAAGTTATCAATCAGATTGCTATTAGTTATGTAACAATAAATAACCCAACCCAAAAAAATTATTATCAAGGAATAACCTAATTTTTTAATTTCACCTCTTGAAATAAAGTATAAAAAAAGGAGATAACCTATATTATATTTAATATAAGAAATTCCACTTATTAAAATATAAAAAAAACTTTTAAAATAAAAAGGAATTATTAAAAAAGCCATTATTACCAAACCCAGTTGTCCATTTCCTATGACATTTCTTGAAGGTGTTCCTGCTAAAAATAAACAAACTAAAATTAATAAAGTATAATTCCTTAATTCAAATTTTCTTCCAATAAATATTGGAAGAAAAAAAACTAGCAAAGTATTTATTGTCATCCATGATATTTTTGCGTATTCCCATGATAATAAAGTAAAAGGATAATATAAAATATAAAGAGCCTGCAGATATTCACCATTTTGACTTGCGAAGAAATTTCCACCTTCTAACATGAATAAGTAGTGGTTTTTACCTTCCCAAGCCATTACAGCAGGTGAATAATTAAAATCATGACTGCGAATATAGGCGTTATAAATGCCCCTTAATAATGAAACTATTGCGATTAAAAATAAAGGAAATAAAAGTATATTTTTATAGTTTTTTTTCACAAGAGTTTTCATTTTATAACATTAATATAGTTTAACCTCTTACTATCAACATAGTAAAAATTTACAATATCTTAGACCTTTTGCTGGAATGAATGAAGCTTATATGATGCATGTTTTAATTATAAATAAAATACATGATATAATTGCAAGTTCACAGTTGTCATTTGGTATTTCTTCATAGGTTTAAATATATCGATCTTTGACATCTACAGTGCATAAGATAAAAAGTAATAAATGAGTAAAAAAAAAATATTTATTGGAATGCCTTTATATGAAGGTAACATTTCCCATGTAACAATGAATGGAATCATTGATCTTGTTCAATGGTTTATTTCAAAAAATATTGAATATAAATTTTATTTTATTTCAAAAGACTCATTAGTATCACGAGCTAGAAATACAATAGTTACCAAATTTTTAGATGATGAAGAGTTTGGAGGTACACACCTTTTTTTTTTAGATGCAGATATAGGATTTAATCACAAAAACTTTGAAAGATTATTGGATTTTAATAAAGATTTGGTATGTGGCGTTTATCCAACCAAAGGAATTAATTGGGAAAGATTAAAAACATTGGATAATAAAAATGTTAAACCACAAAATTTAATGAATTATAATGTAAACTTTATTGATCCCTCTAACATCAAATTAGAAAATGGTTTTGCTGAAGTTAAAGAAGGCGCAACTGGATTTATGTTAATTAAAAAAGAAGTTTTCTTAAAACTCAAAGAAAATTATTTAGATCTTAAATTTACTCCACGATCAAGATCTGTACTATCGGGTTCAAATAATTGTTATGACTTTTTTAAAGTTGGAAATTACAAAGATAAAAAAGGAAATGTGAACTATCTATCTGAGGATTTTTATTTTTCTACATTATGGAGAGATATAGGAGGTAAAATTTTTGCTGATTTAACTTCTGAACTAAGTCATTTAGGTAAATTCAGGTTTTATGGATCCCCTTCATTCAATTTAAAAAAGAATTAAATGAAAAAAATTCATATAATAAGCGATATAAATAAGAAATCTCTAAGGATTAAAAATTTTTTAACAAATAAAATTAAAACAAGTTCTCTAAAAAATTCAACATTAATAATAGTTGTTGGTGGGGATGGTTTTATGCTTCAAACTTTAAAAAAAAAATATACATTTAAGAAACCTTTCTATGGAATAAATTCTGGGAATTATGGATTCTTGATGAATAAATTTAATAGAGACAAAACTTATAAAAAAATTTTTCATGCAAAAAAAATTAAGATATCTCCTCTAACTATGATTGTTAAAACAAAAACTGGAAGTACCAAAAAGGGAATTGCAATAAATGAAGTTTCGATACTGAGACAAAGTAGACAAGCTGCTTCTTTAAAAATAAATCAAGGTAAAAAACAAATTATCAAAGAGTTAATTTCTGATGGAGTACTTGTATCCACTCCAGCCGGAAGCACTGCTTATAATCTTTCTGTACATGGCCCAATACTAAGTTTAAATTCTAAACAGTTATCAATTGCACCAATAAGTGCATTTAGACCTAGAAGATGGAAACCTAGGATAGTTAATGATAACTCTCAAATTACAATTAAAAATCTTAATCCTGTTAAAAGACCAATAAGTGCTGTTGCAGATAATTTTGAAGTTAGAAATGCAAAACAGATAAAAATAAAAAAAAATAAAAAAATTCAATTTATTTTGATGTATGACAAGAATAGAAGTCTACAAAAAAAAATTAGTATAGAAAAACTGAGAAAAGAAAATTGAGTGGTGCCCCCGCACGGACTCGAACCGCGGACCTATTGATTACAAATCAATTGCTCTACCAGCTGAGCTACAAGGGCGCACACTTTTAATATAAGAATTTTATTACTAATCAAGATTTTTTTTTGCCTTGTTTATATGAAAAAAAACAACAGAGGCGCTATTTGCAATGTTTAAACTTTCAATTTTATCGTTAATTTTTATTTTTACGGGATAATCAATATATTTTGATGTTTTTTCTTTTAACCCATGCCCCTCTGATCCAAACAAAAGTACATTATTACCTTTCCATTCATAATTTGTGAAATCTTCACTACCATTCGATGAAAAACCATAAACCCAAAAATTTTTTTCCCTAAGAAATTTTAATGTACTATTTATATTCGCGACTTTAAAAATGTTCATGTACTCAATTGAACCAGAACTAGCTTTATACATAGATTTGCTACTTTCAGGAAATAGTCTTTCTTTTACAATAATTCCATCAATATCAAATGATGTTGCGCTTCTAATTACCGAACCAATATTTCTTGGATCTGTTACACCATCTAAGCAAGCTAAAGTTACATTGCTTTTAGTTTTAATAAATTCTTTTAAACTTTTATCCTCTAATTTCTCAACTTCCGCAACATATCCCTGATGTAGAATTTGCTCATTTTTACAATATTTATCTAACTCTTTTTTTGTTTTAAAAAAAACCTTTACGTCCTTTAGTAGATTTCTTTTTGGACTTATTCTGTGAATATTCTTTTTACTTTCTTCAGTTAAAAATAGTCTTAATACCTTCCTTTGAGAGTTTTTTAGAGCTTCCATTACAGGATGCTTTCCAACAATAAAAAAGTTTGCATTTGTCATATTTTCTGCATTTTTTACTTATTTTTTTAGTATTTTCTTATTATTTCACATATTGCAATTGTTTAATAAAAATATATAAAACCCCTGTTGTTTAAAGGTTTTTTGAACAAGGGGACGCTTTCCCCTATATTTTAGGAGGGGTACCAAAGCGGTCAAATGGGGCGGGCTGTAAACCCGTTGACTTCGGTCTTCGAAGGTTCGAATCCTTCCCCCTCCACCATTCAAAAAAACTTTGACAATTGGAGTGTTAACTTGGTTTTGCGGGTGTAGTTCAATGGTAGAACGCTAGCCTTCCAAGCTGGATGTAAGGGTTCGATTCCCTTTACCCGCTCCAAATTATTAAAATAAAAAGAAAAGTAAGGATAAAAGAATGTCGAAAGAAAAATTTAATAGAAGTAAACCACATTGTAACATAGGTACAATTGGACACGTAGACCATGGTAAAACAACTTTAACTGCGGCTATAACAAAAGTATTATCAGAAAAAGGTGGAGCACAGTTCACAGCTTACGATCAGATTGATAAAGCCCCTGAAGAAAAAGAGAGAGGAATAACAATTTCAACTGCCCACGTAGAATATGAAACTGACAAAAGACACTACGCACACGTAGACTGCCCAGGTCACGCTGACTACGTTAAGAATATGATTACTGGTGCAGCGCAAATGGATGGAGCAATCTTAGTTGTTAATGCAGCCGATGGTCCAATGCCACAAACAAAAGAGCATATTCTTTTAGCAAGACAAGTTGGTGTTCCAGCTATTGTGGTTTTCTTAAATAAAGTAGATCAAGTTGATGATAAAGAAATGATAGACTTAGTTGAGGAGGAGATTAAAGAATTATTAACATCATATAAATTTCCAGGGGATAAAACTCCAATTATCAAAGGTTCAGCACTAGCAGCTGTAGAAGGTAAAGATGATGCTATTGGGAAGAATGCAATCATGGAACTTATGAAAGCTGTAGATGATTTTATTCCTCAACCTGACAGACCAAAAGACAAACCTTTTTTAATGCCGGTTGAAGATGTATTCTCAATTTCTGGAAGAGGTACAGTTGTTACAGGAAGAGTAGAACAAGGTGTTGTAAAAACTGGTGAGGAAATTGAAATTGTTGGTATCAGAGATACAAAAAAATCAGTCTGCACAGGTGTTGAGATGTTTAGAAAAATTCTTGATACTGGAGAAGCTGGAGATAATATCGGTGCACTTTTAAGAGGTGTTGAAAGAACAGATGTGGAAAGAGGTCAAGTATTGTGTAAACCAGGATCTGTAACTCCTCATACAAAATTTGAAGCTCAGGCTTATGTTTTGAAAAAAGAAGAGGGTGGAAGACACACTCCTTTCTTCACAAAATATAGACCTCAGTTTTATTTTAGAACTACAGACGTTACTGGTGAAGTAGAATTGCCTTCAGGAACTGAAATGGTAATGCCAGGTGATGATGCTAAGTTTACAGTTAAATTGATTACACCAATTGCTATGAGTGAAAAATTAAATTTTGCTATTAGAGAGGGTGGAAGAACTGTAGGTGCAGGAGTAGTTACGAAAATTTTAGAGTAAACTCCTTTAGGAGTGTAGCTCAATTGGTAGAGCGCCGGTCTCCAAAACCGGAGGTTGGGGGTTCGATTCCCTCCGCTCCTGCCAAAATAAAGGAGAAAAAAAATGAGAAACCCACTAAAGTTTTTTCAAGAAGTAAAACAAGAAGCTTTTAAAGTTACTTGGCCAACAGGAAAAGAAACTGTTCAAGGAACTATAATGGTAGCAATAATGGCTATAATAGCTTCATTATTTTTTTTATTGATAGATCAATTTTATAAATTCTTCTTAGATATCATTCTTAACATAGGAATTTAATGAAAAATTGGTACATAGTTCAATCACATTCAAGCTTTGAGAATAAAGTTGCTCAATTAATTAAAGAGGAAGCTGATAAAGCTAAAATATCTGATAAGTTTGAGGAAATTGTAGTGCCAACACATGATGTTACTGAAGTTAAACGTGGTAAAAGAGTTCAAAGAAAAAAGAAGTATTTTCCTGGATATGTGCTAATTAAGAGCGAAATGGATAATAATATTTATCATATGATCAAAGGAATAAAAAAAGTTAGTGGATTTTTAGGAAGCAAGGGTATTCCTGTCCCAGTATCTGATAAGGAAATAGAAAAAATTTTAGGTCAAATAAAAGACGGTGTTGCACAATCGAAATCAACAATAGATTATTCAGTAGGGGAGAAAGTTCAAGTAATAGATGGTCCTTTTGCATCTTTCTCTGGAATGATTGAAGATATTGATGAGGATAAATCAAGAGTTAAAGTCTCAGTATCCATTTTTGGAAGACCAACACCAGTAGATTTAGAATTTAATCAGATTGAGAAGGTAAGCTAATGGCAAAAAAAGAAATAAGTGGATATGTGAAATTACAAATTAATGGAGGTCAGGCTAATCCTGCTCCACCTGTTGGACCAGCTTTAGGTCAAAGAGGCATTAACATTATGGAATTCTGTAAAGCTTTTAACGAAAAGACAAAAAACTTTATGGGCAAACCAGTTCCAGTGGTAATAACAGTTTATAAAGACAAAAAATTTGATTTTATTATAAAGTCTCCACCAGCGTCTCACTTTATCAAGGAAGCTGCAAAACTAAAAAGTGGTTCTCAAGAACCTGGGAGAAACATTGTTGCTTCAATTACAAAAAAACAAGCAGAGGAAATAGCAAAAAAGAAAATGGTTGATTTAAATGCGCACGATCTAGAAGAGGCTGTTAAGATAATTGCCGGATCTGCAAGGTCAATGGGTATCGAGGTAAAAGATTAATGAGTTCAAAAAGATTTAAAAAACTTCCAAAAGGCACAAATATGCTAAAGGCCGAACCAATAAATAACTTGTTATCAAAAGTTAAAGCAAACTGTACTACAAAATTTGATGAGTCCTTAGATATAAATATTTTAATTAACAACAAACAAAAAAAGAATGAGATAAATTTAAGATCCATGGTCAACCTTCCAAGCGGAACTGGCAAAAAAGTAAAAATCGCAGTTGTATGTGAAGAAAGTAAACTAAAAGAGGCTAAGGAGTCTGGTGCAGATCTTGTTGGTGGAGATGATTTAATAGAAAAAATAAAAAATGGAGAAATGAATTTTGAAAAACTTATCTGTTCATCATCAATGATGATTAAATTATCTAAATTAGGAAAAGTTTTAGGACCCAAGGGTTTAATGCCTAATCCTAAACTAGGTACGGTTACAGACAAAATTGGTGAAGCAGTTAAAAACGCTAAAGCTGGCCAAGTCGAATTAAAAAATGATAAAGATGGGAATATTGGCCTAAGTATTGGAAAAAAATCTTTTTCTGATGATAAACTTATTAATAATTTTAATGCAGTCATTAGTTCACTTGAAAAAGAAAAATCAAACCTTACAATAAAAGGTGATTTAATTAAATCTACTTATATTACTTCTACAATGGGTGTTTCATATAAGATTAAATTGGAAAAGAGCTTTTAATTATGATGAGTAAAGAAAAAAAACAAGTTTACATAAGTGAAATGTCCTCACAACTAGACAAGGCTGAAGCAGTTATAGTAGCTCATTATCAAGGTTTGACTGTAAAACAACTTGATGATTTAAGAAAAAAAATGCGTGAACATGGGATACAATTTAAAATCACAAAAAATAGAATAACAAAACTAGCATTGGAAAAAACTAGCAGAAAAGACTTATCAAATTTATTTACAGGTCCAACAGCGGTTGCAATGTCAGATGATGCAATAATTTCAGCAAAGATTTTAACTAATTTTTCAAAGGAGAATCAAAATCTAAAAATTCTCGGCGGTATAATGGGTAAAGATCTATTAGATGTTGCGGGTGTTAAAAATATTGCAACTTTGCCGTCCTTAGATGAAGCAAGAGCGAAAATCGTTGGTATTTTAAGGTCTCCAGCACAAAAAATCGCAAGTATTTTGCTTGCACCCGGCTCAAAAATCGCTATTTTAGCGCTCGAAAAATCAAAAAAATAACTTAGGACATATTTGTTATGGCGGACTTAAATAAAATCATAGACGAACTATCTAAATTAACTGTTGTGGAAGCGGCAGAATTATCAAAACAACTTGAAGAAAAATGGGGTGTAACAGCAGCAGCAGCAGTAGCAGCACCCGCAGCTGGAGCAGCAGGGGGAGGCGCACCAGCGGAAGAGAAAAGTGAATTTACAGTAGTACTAGCTTCAGCAGGAGATAAAAAAATTAACGTTATCAAAGAAGTTAGAGCAGTTACAGCACTTGGATTAAAAGAAGCTAAAGACTTGGTTGAGGGTGCACCAAAAGAAATTAAATCTGGTGTAAATAAAAAAGATGCCGAAGAGATGAAGAAGAAACTTGAGGCAGCTGGCGCTAAAGTAGAGCTTAAATAAAGAATTAAAAAAATTATAGGCTGTTTTAATATTTTTAAAACAGTTGGAATAAATGCAACTATCTTTTACTAAAAAAAAAAATATTAGAAAAAATTTCGGAAAATTAAAAGAAGGTTTATCAATACCAAATCTAATTGAAGTTCAAAAAAATTCTTACAAAGAGCTAACTGAATTTAAAGATAACGTAGCGCCGCAGTTCATCAAAGGTTTTGATCGAGTGTTCAAAAGTATTTTTCCAATAGAAGATCTAAATGATAAGGCTACTTTGGAGTATGTAAGTTACAGGTTAGAAAAACCAAAATTTGATGTAGATGAATGTATACAACGAGGTCTAACATATTCTTCAGCATTAAAATGCAATTTACGTTTAGTTGTTTACGAAATAAATCAAGAAAATAATACAAAAGATATTTTGTCTGCAAAAGAACAAGAAGTTTACATGGGTGAAGTCCCAATGATGACAAACAGTGGTACTTTTATCACTAATGGAGTGCAGAGAGTTGTAGTTAATCAAATGCACAGAAGTCCAGGTGTTTTTTTTGATCATGACAAAGGAAAATCACATGCTAGTGGAAAGTTATTATTTAATTGCAGAGTGATACCTAATAGAGGATCATGGCTTGATTTTGAATTCGATGTAAAAGATTTGTTATATTTTAGGGTTGACCGTAAGAAAAAAATTTTAGTTTCAACATTGCTTCTAGCCTTAGGATTTAATAAGCCTGATATAATTAAAGAATTTTACGAAAAAGAAATTTATTCTTATGATGAAAAAGAAAAGAAATGGAAAACAAAATTTAATCCTGAAAATTATAAATCTAAAAATTTTACCGAAGAGATAATTGACGCGAAGAATAAAAAAATTATTATTAAAAAAGGTGAAAAGATTAACTTCTTAAAAGCAAAAAAGTTAGCATCTGATGGTTTAAAAGAAATTTATGTTTCTAATCAATTTCTGCTAGGCAAATACCTAATTAAAGATATTAAAATTGGTGAAGAAGAATTTAAAATAGGCACAGAGCTTAATGAAACAATAATAGAAAAGTTTATAGAAGCTAAGATTTTTTCTTTAGAACTAGCTTACACTAATACTATTAACAAAGGTCCTTATTTACTTCAAACACTCTTCAATGATAAAAACAAATCAAAAAACGACGCAATCAATGAAATTTATAAAGTCTTGCGACCCGGAGAACCACCAACAATAGAAATTGCAACACAAATATTCAACAACCTTTTTTTTAGCTCAGATAGATATGATCTCTCAGATGTTGGTAGAGTTAAGTTGAATTCTAGATTGAGTTTAGACTGTTCAGATAAAATAACTATTTTGAGGACTGATGATATATTAGCAATTATTAAAAAAATGTTGGATTTAAGAGATGGCAAAGATGAAGTTGATGATATTGATCATTTAGGAAACAGACGAGTTAGATCTGTTGGTGAACTTGTTGAAAATCAGGCCAGAATAGGTGTTTACAGAATGGAAAGAGCAATTAAGGAAAAAATGACTACACTCGATATTGAATCTGCAATGCCACAAGATTTAATTAATGCCAAACCATTAACAATCTCTTTAAAAGACTTTTTTGCAACATCACAATTATCTCAATTTATGGATCAAACAAATCCTCTATCTGAAATTACTCATAAAAGAAGAGTTTCAGCTTTAGGTCCAGGCGGCCTAACTAGAGAGAGAGCAGGTTTTGAAGTAAGAGACGTTCATCCAACTCATTACGGTAGAATTTGTCCGATTGAAACGCCTGAGGGACCAAACATTGGATTAATAAACAGTTTATCAACTTATTCAAAAATTAATAAATATGGTTTTATAGAATCACCTTATAGAAAAGTAGTTAGTGGTGTTGTTCAAGAAAAAATAGAATATTTATCAGCAATGGAGGAAACAAAATTCACAATTGCACAGGCAAATTCAAAGGTGGATAAAAATGGTAAATTTACTGAGGATTTAGTTTCAAGTAGGCAAAATTTAAATTTTATTTTATCAAAACCTGAAAATATTGATTACATTGACGTTTCACCCAAACAACTTGTATCAGTAGCAGCCTCTCTTATACCATTCTTAGAAAATGACGATGCAAATAGAGCTCTAATGGGTTCTAATATGATGAGACAAGCAGTTCCTCTTTTAAAACCTGAGTCACCTTTAGTTGGAACGGGTATAGAAAGTGATGTTGCTTTAGACTCTGGTGTAACAATCGTTGCTAAAAGAGATGGTATAGTTGATAAAATCGATGGAAAAAGAATAGTAATTAAAGCAACGAGTGAAAGTGATTTTTCAAAATCAGGAGTTGATATTTATAATTTACAAAAATTTAAAAGATCAAACCAAAATACTTGTATAAACCAGAAACCTTTAGTTAGAGTAGGTGACAAAGTAAAGCGTGGAGATATAATTGCAGATGGTCCTTCAACAAAAATCGGAGAACTTGCTCTTGGAAAAAATGTGACAGTGGCATTTATGCCATGGCAAGGATACAATTTTGAGGACTCAATTTTAATTTCAGAAAGATGCGTTACAGATGATGTATTCACCTCAGTTCACATAGAAGAGTATGAGGTTATGGCTAGGGACACCAAACTAGGAGAAGAAGATATAACTAGGGATATACCAAATGTTAACGAAGAAGCTTTAAAAAACTTAGACGAGTCAGGAATTGTCTATATTGGTGCAGAGGTAAAACCTGGTGATATACTTGTAGGAAAAGTTACCCCTAAAGGTGATACAGCATCTGGGCCTGAAGAAAAGTTATTGAGATCAATTTTTGGAGAAAAAGCTATTGATGTCACGGATACTTCTTTAAAGATGCCAAGTGGTAGCGGAGGTATAATAGTTGACGTGAGAGTTTTTAACAGACATGGGATAGAAAAAGACGAAAGATCTATTACAATTGAAAGGGCTGAAATAGATTTGGTCCAACAAGATAAGTTAGTTGAGGAAGAAATTCTCGAGAGAAGTATTAAACAAAGGGCAGCTCAAATTTTATCAGGAACACAACTTTCTAAAAAGATTAAGAATTTAAATCAAGGTGATACATTAAATCAGAGTAATATTAATGAAGTTCCAATATCTGAAATTTTTAAAATGAATGTGAAAGATGCAAGTAAAAATGAAATATTAGAAAAATTAAAAGAACAGTATCAAAATGCAACCCAAGATATTAAAGAAAGGTTTGAGGATAAAGTTCTAAAAATAAGACAAGGTGATGATTTATTACCGAGTGTAATGAAGATGGTAAAAGTTTTCGTTGCAATAAAGAGAAGATTAAGACCTGGTGATAAAATGTCAGGAAGACACGGTAATAAAGGAGTTGTAAGTAAAATTGTTCCCGTAGAAGATATGCCCTATAGAGAGAATGGCAAGCCAGTTGATATTGTTTTAAATCCTCTAGGTGTTCCAAGTAGGATGAATGTTGGTCAGATTTTAGAAACTCATCTAGGTTGGGCATGTACCGAGCTAGGAGACAAGTTAAAAAATTTGATAAATGAAAATCAAAAAAAATTAGAAATGTCTCAAAAAATTAAAGATTTTTTAAAATCTGTTTATGGAAAAGAAATATTAGAAAATTCAATTGAAAAGTTAACTAAAAATGAATTTTCCGATTTATGCGAAAATTTGATGAGTGGGGTTCCAATTTCTACACCAGTTTTTGATGGTGCTAAAGAAAATGATGTAACTGAGATGCTTGATTTAGCTAAATTACCTAAGAGTGGTCAAACTCCTTTATGGGACGGAAGAACAGGGGAAAAATTTGATAGAGATGTAACAGTTGGTACAATATATATGTTGAAGTTACATCACCTTGTAGAAGACAAAATTCATGCTAGATCCACAGGGCCATACAGCTTAGTAACTCAGCAACCGCTTGGTGGAAAAGCTCAATTAGGTGGTCAAAGGTTTGGTGAAATGGAAGTATGGGCTTTAGAAGCATACGGAGCTTCTTATACTCTCCAAGAAATACTTACAGTAAAATCTGATGACGTTGCTGGTAGAGTAAAAGTGTATGAAACGATTGTTAAAGGTGAGGAAAACTTTGAGTCAGGAATACCTGAGTCATTTAACGTATTAGTTAAAGAGATTAAATCCTTAGCATTAAATGTTGAGCTTAATTAATTATGAAAAAAGAACTTAAAGATTTATTTAAAAACAACGAAATATCGGACTCTCAGAACTTTAATAGTATTAAAATTTCATTAGCAAGTCCTGAAAAGATAAAGTCTTGGACATATGGTGAAATTAAAAAACCTGAAACAATTAATTATAGAACATTTAGACCAGAAAAAGATGGTCTATTCTGTGCAAGAATTTTTGGACCAATTAAAGATTATGAATGCTTGTGCGGGAAATATAAGAGAATGAAGTTCAGAGGTATTATATGTGAAAAATGTGGTGTTGAAGTAACAAAATCAAATGTAAGACGTGAAAGAATGGGCCATATTAATCTTGCAACACCAGTAGCGCACATTTGGTTCCTTAAATCTTTACCAAGCAGAATATCTTTGGCAATCGACATGAAATTAAAAGAAGTTGAAAGAGTTCTTTATTTTGAAAACTTTATAGTCATTGAACCTGGTCTTACTGGTTTAAAAAAGAATCAATTATTATCAGAAGATGAATTGATAAAATATCAAAATGAGTATGGCGATGAGTCTTTTACCGCAGGTATTGGAGCAGAAGCTATACTAGAAATACTAAAGAACATAAACTTAGAACAAGAAAGAGAAATTCTTATAAAAAATATCAATGAAACAAAGTCAAAAGTTTCAGAAGAAAGATCAATAAAAAGGTTAAAATTAATTGACTCATTTATTAAGACTGGGAACAAACCTGAGTGGATGATTTTAACAGTAATACCTGTAATACCACCAGAGCTTAGACCTTTAGTGCCATTGGATGGAGGTAGATTTGCTACTTCAGATCTAAATGATTTATATAGAAGAGTTATAAATAGAAATAATCGACTTAAAAGATTAATGGATCTAAAGGCTCCAGACATAATTGTAAGAAATGAAAAAAGAATGTTACAAGAATCTGTCGATGCGCTCTTCGACAATGGTAGAAGAGGAAGGGTAATTACAGGAACTGGAAAACGTCCACTAAAATCTTTAGCAGAAATGCTTAAAGGTAAACAAGGTAGATTTAGACAAAACCTCTTAGGAAAAAGGGTAGATTATTCTGGAAGGTCAGTAATAGTGGTAGGTCCAGACCTTAAACTTCATGAATGTGGTTTGCCAAAAAAAATGGCCCTAGAATTATTCAAACCTTTTCTATATGCAAGACTTAATAAACTTGGTTTAGCGTCTACAATTAAACAAGCTAAAAAACTAGTTGAAAAAGAAACTAATGCTGTTTGGGATGCTTTAGAAGTTATAGTAAGAGAGCATCCAGTTATCCTAAATAGAGCACCAACACTCCATAGGCTAGGTGTTCAGGCTTTTGAACCAAAATTAATAGAAGGAGATGCAATTGAATTGCATCCTCTAACTTGTGCTGCATTTAATGCTGATTTCGATGGAGACCAAATGGCAGTGCATATTCCACTAAGTTTAGAAGCGCAACTAGAGGCTAGAGTTTTGATGATGTCTACAAATAATATTTTAAGTCCATCAAACGGAAAGCCAATTATAGTTCCCAGCCAAGATATGATACTTGGAATTTACTATTTGTCTCTTCCACCATATCAAGAAAAGAAAATTGAAGGTTATTTTGTAAATAATTCTGAAATTGAGCAAGGTTTGGAGTCTGGAAAAATAAAAATACACTCTAGAATTATATCTAGATTTGAAACAGTTGATGAAAAAGGCAATCAAGTATTTGAAAAACAAACAAGTACAGCTGGTAGATTTTTGTTAGCAAATCTTTTACCAAAAAATAAAGATATTAAGTTTTCTTTAATTGACAGAGTTTTACCTAAAAAAGTTGTTTCAGAAATAATTGATTTTGTTTTTAGATATACAGGTCAAAAAAGTACTGTAATTTTCTGTGATAAATTGAAAGATCTTGGATTTAAGCATGCGTTCAAGGCAGGAATTTCTTTTGGTAAAGATGATCTAATTATACCTGATAATAAAGAACAATTAATTGATGAAACTAAGCAATTAATAAAAGATTATGAAAACCAATATTCTGAAGGTTTAATTACAAGGGGTGAAAAGTACAATAAAGTAGTTGATGCTTGGTCTAAATGCACTGACAAAGTTGCATCCGAAATGATGAAAGGAATATCAGCAACTAACAAATCTGATAAAGGATTAGATATTAACTCTGTATTTATGATGGCAGACTCTGGAGCAAGAGGCTCGGCTGCTCAAATGAAACAATTAGCAGGTATGAGGGGTTTAATTGCAAAACCTTCAGGTGAAATTATTGAGTCACCAATAACATCTAACTTTAAAGAAGGTCTTACAGCACTTGAATACTTTAATTCTACACACGGAGCTAGAAAAGGTTTAGCTGACACAGCTTTAAAAACTGCTAATTCAGGTTATCTAACAAGACGATTATGTGATGTCGCGCAAGATTTAACTGTTACAAAGAAACATTGTGATTGTAAAAAACCTGGAAGTATAAATTTGTCAGAAATTATTGAAGGTGGAAATATAATAGTAAGTTTATCAGAAAGAGCTTTGGGACGTGTTACAGCAGCAGATGTAAAAAACCCAATAACAGGCGATGTTATAATTAAAAAGGGTGAAATGATTAACGAGTCCGGTTGTGAAAAAATAGATGCTGCAGGTGTAAAATCTATTAAAGTATACTCAGTTATTACTTGTGGATCAAAAGTTGGAGTTTGTGCAATGAGTTATGGTAGAGATCTTTCAAGAGGTAAAATGGTTAATGTTGGAGAAGCAATTGGTATGATCTCCGCACAGTCAATAGGTGAACCAGGAACTCAATTAACAATGAGAACTTTTCACGTGGGTGGAACAGCATCAATCAAACAAGACTCTCAAATTGTAAGTAAAAGTGATGGAATTTTAAAAATAATAAATACTAATCTTCTTGAAGACTCTAAGAAAAATTTAATTGTTATGGGAAGAAATACACAATTAAGTTTAGAAGATGAAAAAGGTATGCAGATCGCTGTGTACAAAGTTCCATATGGTTCAAAACTATTTTTCAAAAATGAAGATAAGGTTAAGAAAAATTCAAAAATTTGTGAGTGGGATCCTTATACAACACCTGTAATTGCAGAAAAAAGTGGAATAGTAAATTTTGTAGATTTAATTGATGGAGTTTCACTTTCCGAGACAGTCGATGAAACAACTGGTATTTCATCTAAATCTGTAATTGATTGGAGATCTCAATCAAAAAATACAGATTTAAAACCTAGAATTACATTAAGAGATGAAAAAGGTAATGTTATTAAAAAAGCTGATGACAATGAAGCGAGATATTATCTTGTACCTGACTCAATTTTATCAGTTCAAGATGGACAAAAAATATTTGCTGGTGATGTTATAGCCCGTTTACCTAAAGAAACATCTAAGACAAAAGATATTACCGGAGGTCTACCTAGAGTAGCTGAACTTTTTGAAGCACGTAAAGCAAAAGACAGTGCCATTATCGCAGAAAATAATGGTAAAGTAATTTTTGGTAAAGAGGTTCGAGGTAAACAAAGAGTCTCAATTGTTTCATCAAATGGCGAAAGTTCAAATTATTTAATTCCGAAAGGAAAACATATTAACTTCAACCAAGGTGAGGAAATTAAAAAAGGAGAATATTTGTTAGATGGCCAACCTTTGCCACATGATATCTTGAGAATATTAGGTATTGAAGAATTAACCGAGTATTTTGTGAACCAAGTTCAAGAAGTTTATAGGTTACAGGGGGTTATCATTAATGATAAACATATAGAAACAATATTAAGACAAATGTTGAAAAAAATTGAAATTAAAACGTCTGGTGACTCAGATTTATTACCTGGAGAAGTTATTGATAGGTTCAAATTTGATGAAATGAATGAACAACTTAAAAAAGATGGAAAAAAACCAGCTACTGGCGAAAGAGTTCTAATGGGTATTACTAAAGCATCTTTACAAACAGACTCCTTTATATCTGCAGCTTCATTCCAAGAGACAACACGAGTTCTTACTGACGCAGCTATCAGAGGTAAGGTTGACACACTAGTTGGATTAAAAGAGAATGTGATAGTTGGTAGGTTAGTTCCTGCCGGAACAGGCTCGATTAAGAACAAGTGGAACAAAAAAGCCCTTGATGATGATCAAAAATTCATAGCTGAGCAAGAAAAGACCGAACAGCCTGAAACCCCTGTAAATCAATAATAATTTAGCTTTAAATTCCTCGTTTTAGTTTGACAAATCACAAAACTGTAGTATTTTCACCAAGAATTTTGGTTGGAATGTAGTGCCCTTGTAGCACTAAACGCTACCATACACAGGTCACTAAAGTATTTCTTCCAAAATAAAATTATTATGCCAACAATTAACCAATTGTTAAGAAAGAAAAGAATTAAACCTAAAGCTAGGGACAGAGTCCCTGCGCTAGAGAAATCTCCACAGAAGCGAGGTGTCTGTGTAAAAGTTTATACTACTACACCAAAAAAACCTAACTCTGCTTTAAGAAAAGTTGCAAGAGTAAGACTTTCAAACGGTCACGAAGTAACCTCTTATATTCCTGGTGAAGGTCACAATCTTCAAGAACACTCAGTTGTTTTAATAAGAGGTGGTAGAGTAAAAGACTTACCAGGTGTTCGATATCATATCTTAAGAGGTAATCTAGACACTCAAGGTGTGACGGGAAGAAAACAACAAAGATCTAAATACGGAGCAAAAAAAGGTAAGTAAAATGTCTAGAAAAAAAAGTGCTCCTAAAAAACTTAATGTTGTTGACCCAAAATACAAGTCAGTAATTATTCCAAAACTAATAAATTCATTAATGTATGACGGAAAAAAAACTATAGCAGAGAAAATTGTTTATGATGCGATAGACAAGATTAAATCTAAATCAAAAGATGAGCCAATCACAGTTTTTAACCAAGCAATTAGCAATATTAAACCAACTGTAGAAGTTAGATCGAGAAGAGTTGGCGGAGCTACTTACCAAGTTCCTGTAGAAGTAAAAGCAAAAAGATCGCAAGCACTCGCAATAAGATGGTTAATAGATGCCTCAAGAAAGAGAAAAGATAAAAAAATGTCTGATAAAATTTTTAATGAAATTTTTGATGCATATCAAAACAGAGGTTCAGCAATTAAAAAGAAAGAGGATACACATAAAATGGCAGAGTCAAATAAAGCTTTTGCTCATTTTAGATGGTAATAAAACATGCCTAGAACTCATAAATTAAATATGTATAGAAATATCGGTATCATGGCTCACATTGATGCTGGTAAAACAACTACGACTGAAAGAATTCTTTATTATACTGGTAAAAGTCATAAGATAGGCGAAGTTCATGATGGTGCAGCTACAATGGACTGGATGGAACAAGAACAAGAAAGAGGTATTACAATTACTTCAGCTGCTACAACATGTTTTTGGAGAGATCATAGAATTAATATTATCGATACACCAGGACACGTTGATTTTACAATTGAAGTAGAAAGATCTTTAAAAGTATTAGATGGAGCTGTAGCGGTTTTTGATGGAGTAGCTGGAGTAGAACCACAGTCTGAAACAGTGTGGAGACAAGCTGATAAATACAAAGTACCAAGAATTTGTTTTGTAAACAAATTAGACAGAACTGGTGCTGATTTCTTTAGATGTGTAGATATGATTAAAGATAGATTAGGAGCTAAACCTATGGTTATGCAGATTCCAATTGGGATTGAATCGTCATTACAAGGTGTTGTTGATTTAGTAAAAATGAAAGCGATTGTATGGAAAAACGAAGATTTAGGTGCTGCTTGGGAAGAAAAAGAAATTCCAGAAGATTTAAAAGAAATTTGTGAAAAATATAGGCAAGAACTTGTGGAGTCAGCTGTTGAGCAAGATGAGAAACTAATGGAGAGTTATTTAAACGGTGATCAAATTAAAAATGAAGATTTAATTAGATGTGTGAGAAAAGGATGTTTAAATTTTGATTTTGTTCCTGTTCTAACTGGATCTGCTTTTAAAAATAAGGGGGTTCAACCACTATTGGATGCTGTAGTTGATTATTTACCAAGTCCGGAAGATATTGGCTCAATTAAAGGAACAAAACCCGGGTCAGAAGATGTTGTTGAAATGAAATTTGAGGATAGTGCTCCTTTTTCAGCTCTTGCATTTAAAGTAGCAAACGACCCGTTTGTTGGATCTTTGACGTTTATAAGAATCTACTCAGGAACAGTTAAGTCAGGTACCGGAATCTATAATACATCAAAAGACAAAGAAGAACGAGTTGGACGAATGCTTTTAATGCACGCAAACTCAAGAGAAGACATAAAAGAAGCTAATGCTGGTGATATTGTTGCTTTAGCTGGCTTAAAATATACAATTACCGGACATACTTTAGCTAATGAGGAAAGTCCAGTTTTATTAGAACCAATGGAATTTCCAGATCCAGTCATTGAAATAGCTGTTGAGCCTAAAACTAAAGGTGACCAAGAAAAAATGGGAGAGGCCTTAGGTAGATTAGCAAAAGAAGATCCGTCTTTCAGAGTTACGTCTGATGAGGAGTCTGGACAAACAATTATTAAAGGGATGGGAGAACTCCATTTAGATATAATTGTGGATAGAATGAAAAGAGAATTTAAAGTAGAGGCAAATGTTGGTGCTCCTCAGGTAGCTTATAGAGAAACAATTCTTAAACAGTCAGAATTTGATTATACACACAAAAAACAAAGTGGTGGTGCTGGTCAATTTGCTAGAGTAAAACTTTCAATTGAACCTTTAGAACCTGGCAAAGGAAGAGAAGTAGAAAGTAAAATTAAAGGTGGCGCTATTCCAAAAGAGTTTATTCCAGGCGTTGAAAAAGGTATTGAGACTGTTTCAGACAGTGGAATATTAGCTGGCTTCCCAATAATTGATTACAAAGTAACAATACTAGATGGATTACACCACGATGTTGATTCAAGTGTTTTGGCTTTTGAATTGGCTTCAAGACAATGTTTTAAAGAAGCTTGCAACCGGGCGACTCTGAAATTACTTGAACCAATTATGAGAGTAGAAGTTGTTACACCTGAGGATTATATGGGTGATGTGATAGGTGATCTTAATAGTAGACGAGGACAGATAAACACTCAGGAACAGAGAGGCAACGCTACAGTGATAACGGCTATGGTTCCATTAGCAAATATGTTTGGATATATAAATGCACTAAGATCTATGTCTCAAGGAAGAGCACAATATTCAATGTTCTTCGATCACTACGATAAAGTTCCACAAAATGTTCAAGACGAAGTTACAAAAAAGACAGGTTCAAATGGATAAACAAAATATTAGAATAAAATTAAGAGCCTACGATAATAAAGTATTAGATCAATCTACAGAGGAGATAGTTAATACAGTTAAAAGAACTGGTGCAAATATAAAAGGACCAATACCTTTGCCAACAAAAATAGAAAGATATACTGTTTTAAGATCACCCCATATTGATAAAAAAAGTCGAGAACAATTCGAAACAAGAACTCACAAAAGATTAATAGACATTATAGAACCAACACCGCAAACTGTTGAAGCTTTGATGAAACTAGATTTAGCATCAGGTGTAGACGTGGAGATTAAAATATGATTCAGGAAATTGGACTTATTGGAAAGAAAATTGGTATGACAAGAGAATTTTATAAATCTGGTCAATCGGTGCCTGTGACAGCTGTCAAAATCGACAAAGGAAGGATAATTCAACTAATTACAAAAGATCAAAGAGGTTATAATGCTATTCAAGTTGGTTTTGGAAAAATAAAAAATTCAAAACTTTCAAAACAAATGAAAGGTTTCTTCTCTAAAAAAAACACTGAACCTAAAAAAATTTTAAAAGAATTTAGAGTATCTAAGTTGGATAATTATAAAGAAGGTAACGAACTTGGTCTAGAGATTTTTAAAGATGCAAAATTTGTTGATGTTCGTTCAAAAACAATTGGTAAAGGATTTGCTGGAGTAATGAAAAGACATAATTTTGGAGGTCTAAGAGCATCACATGGTGTTTCAATTTCTCATAGAGCACATGGTTCAACCGGTCAAAACCAGGATCCAGGTAAAGTTTTTAAAGGAAAGAAAATGGCAGGCCACATGGGAAGTAAAATGAGAACCAAACAAAATATTGAAATTATCAAAACCGATTTGGAAAATGACATTATGTATCTAAAAGGATCAATTCCAGGTTCAAAGAATACTGAAGTTCTAGTTAAACAATCAGTTAAGAATATAAGAAAACTTACAATGTCAGAAAAAATTGAAAAAATGGAAAAATTGAAAAAAGTTCCAGAAAAAAAGAAAAAATAAATGAAAATTGAAAAAATAAATCTTGAAGGAAAAAAAAGCTCAGTTGAAGTTAAAGATTCAATCTTTTCTTCAAAGATTAACGAGAAATTAATCAGTTCAGTTATTTATAAGACTAACGCCAATTACAAAGGAAGAAGCTCCAAAACAAAACAAAAGAATGAAATTATTGGATCTACTTCAAAAATCTATGCTCAAAAAGGGACAGGTAACGCAAGACACGCAAGCAGAAAAGCTCCAATTTTTGTTGGTGGTGGTGTAGCACATGGTCCAAAAGGGAGAAATAGCTACAAAACCAGAAAATTAAATAAAAATGAGAAAAGACAAAGTATTAGCTCTATTTTGTCAAAAAAATTGAAACTCAAAGAAGTAATTGTTTTTGATGACTTTTCTAAGGAAATAAAAAAAACAAAGGAAATGGATAAAATTTTAAGAAAATTCGATGCAAAGAACTCAATTTTGATTTTAGATAAAAATTCTAAAGATAAAATATTTAGAGCCACAAAAAATATACCTAACGTTAAATGTACAGACATAGGTCATTTCAGTGCTTACGATATTTTAAAATTCAAAAAAATTATTTTTACAGAAACCTCGGTTAAAGAATTGGAGAAAAGGTACAACTAATGAATAAAGTAAGCTTATACGATACAATAATTTCACCAGTGATTACTGAGAAGTCTTCGAATATGTCTTCTCAAAACAAAGTCGTTTTTAAAGTCAGAGATGACGCTAATAAAAAAACTTTAAAGAAAAATATTGAAAAACTATTTAAAGTAAACGTAGTAAAAGTGAATATTATTAACAAAAAATCTATTTTGAAATTTACCAGAGGTAGAAATAGTAGAGTAAAAGGGTACAAAAAAGCAGTTATTACATTAAAAAAAGGTCAATCAATTGATCTAACAACAGGAATATAAAATGGCATTAAAAACATTCAAACCGTATACTAAATCTGTAAGAGGAACTATTCTTGTTGATAGAAAAAATCTTTGGAAAGGCAAACCATTCAAACCTCTTACATCAGTAAAAAATTCATCAAGCGGAAGAAATAATCTTGGAAGAATAACAGCTAGAAATGTTGGTGGTGGACATAAGCAAAAATATAGAAATGTTGATTTTTATAGAAAAAAATTCGGTGAAAAAGCTGAGGTAGAAAGAATTGAATACGATCCTAACAGATCATGTCACATAATGTTAGTTAAATTTCCTGATGGTGAGAGATATTACTATTTAGCTCCCCAAGAAATTAAGATTGGTGATAAAATCTCAAATGGACCAAATTCTGAAATCAAAGTAGGAAATTGCTTACCATTATCTGAAATACCTGTTGGTATTAGTATTCATAATGTAGAAATTAATCCTGGTGGTGGCGGAAAAATTGCAAGATCTGCAGGAACATCCGTTTCTATTTCAGGTAATGATGGGAGTTATTCAATTGTTAAGATGGCATCAGGAGAAGTTAGAAGAATTGACTCTAGAGCAATGGCCACCATTGGAGTTCTTTCAAACCCTGATCAAAAAAATATTAAGATTGGTAAAGCCGGTAGATCAAGATGGCTTGGTAGAAGACCCCACACAAGAGGTGTTGTGATGAATCCAGTTGACCACCCTCATGGTGGTGGTGAAGGTAAATCTGCAGGTGGAAGACACCCTGTTTCAAGAAAAGGTCAATCTGCAAAAGGTTTGAAAACAAGAGATAACAAAAGAACAGATAAATTCATAATTCGAAGAAGAAAGAAAAAGAAAGGTTAAAATGACTAGATCAGTTTGGAAAGGTCCATTTGTTGAAGAAAGCTTAATTAAAAAAGCTGAAAAACAAAGAAATGAGTCTGGTAAAAAGCCTATTAAAACTTGGTCAAGAAAATCAACGATAATTCCAGATTTTGTTGGTTTAAGTTTTTTAATTTATAATGGTAAAAAGTTTATTCCACTCACTGTGTCTGAGGACATGGTAGGACATAAATTTGGTGAATTTGCACCAACGAGACAATTTTTTGGCCATACACCAGCTGATAAAAAAGCCAAGGCTGAAGAAACTAAACCTGAAGAGAAGAAATAAAAATGAGTAGAAAAGATGAAAAAAAAACAAATTTAGTAAGATCAGTAAATAAAAATGTTAGGTCTAGTACTAGAAAACTTAATCCAATTTTAAAAGGTATTGTTGGAAAAAAAGTTGATTTGGCGATTAGAGATCTTGATTTTTCAAACAAAAGGATATGCAAGGATATTAAGAAGACTTTATCTTCAGCTATTGCGAATGCAGAGAATAATTTTCAATATGATATCGATAAACTTTTTGTTAAAGAAGCTTATTGTGGCAAACAAATTACTATGAAAAGGTTTAGACCAAGAGCAAAAGGAAGAGCATCTCCAATCCTAAAACCATATTCAAATTTAACAATTATATTATCAGAAAAAATACAATCTAAAGAGGTTAAAGATGGGACAAAAGGTTAATCCAGTAGGTTTACGACTTGGAATAAATAGAGGATGGGATTCAGTTTGGTATGCAAAAAAAAAGGAGTTTGGTAAATTTTTAATCGAGGACTTTAAAATAAGAGAATATATCAATAAAAATGTTATTAACTCTGGAGTTTCAAAAGTGATGATAGAGAGAACTTCAAAAAAATGTTTTGTAACAATCTACACTTCAAGACCTGGTTTTGTAATTGGTAAAAAAGGTAGTGATATTGAAAAGATTAAAGCCAAACTATCAAATCTAACAACAAACGAGGTGAACTTAAATATCAAGGAAGTAAAAAAACCTGAAACAAATAGTTATTTAGTTGCTGAAAATATATCTCAACAATTGGTAAAAAGAATTTCTTATAGGAGAGCCATGAAACGAGCTATGCAATCAGCTTTAAGATTAGGTGCTAGGGGTATTAAGGTATCTGTTAGCGGAAGATTAGGTGGAAATGAAATAGCGAGAACAGAGTGGTTAAGAGAAGGTAGCATACCCTCTCATACACTTAGAGCAGACATTGATTACGCAGAAGCAGAAGCTTTAACTACTTATGGAATTATTGGTATTAAGGTTTGGATATATAAAGGTGAAATTTTTACAAAAGAGTTTAGTCAGGAAACAAACAAGAAATAGTTATGCTACAACCAACTAGAACAAAATTTAGAAAAGCTCATAAAGGTCGTATCCACGGAAATGCGTCTAGATGCAATAAAATGAATTATGGTTCTTTTGGATTAAAAGCACTTCAACCAGATAGAGTAATTTCAAAACAAATAGAAGCAGCTAGAGTCGCTTTAACAAGACACATGAAAAGACAAGGTAGAGTTTGGACAAGAGTTTTTCCAAATATACCCGTTTCAAAAAAACCAACTGAAGTTAGAATGGGAAAAGGTAAAGGTTCACCGGAATTTTGGGCATGTAGAGTCAAACCAGGTAGAATTTTATTTGAAGTAGATGGTGTATCTGAACAAATAGCAAAAGAAGCTCTATATAAAGCATCTGCAAAACTTCCAATTAAAACCAAGTTCATAAGAAGGATTTCATAATGAAGAAAAATGAAATAAAGAAATTTACTAAGGACCAAGCATTAAAAAATTTAGATAAACTTAAAAAAGATTTGTTTAATTTGAGATTTCAAAAAACAAATGGACAACTTACAAATCCGTCAAAGATATCTCAAACTAAGAAAGATATTTCAAGAATGAAAACATTAATTGGAAGGAAAAAAAGTGCCTAAAAAAATATTAAATGGAATTGTAGTTAGTGATAAACCAAATAAGACAATAACAGTCATGGTTGAAAGAAAATACCAACATCCAACTTTAAAAAAAGTAGTAAAAGTAAGAAAAAAATTTAGTGCGCATGATGAAAATAATAAATTTAAAAATGGAGATAAGGTAAAGATAATTGAATGTAGACCTTACTCAAAAACAAAAAAATTTGAAGTACTGGGAGGCAACAAATGATACAGGTACAAACCGAACTATTTGTAGCAGATAATACAGGTGCGAAAAAAATAGAGTGTATAAAAGTACTTGGAGGCTCAAAAAGAAGATATGCAAGCATTGGTGACACAATTGTTGTTGCTGTAAAGGAAGCTATTCCTAAGGGTAAAGTTAAAAAAGGTTCAGTTCATAAAGCTGTAGTTGTTAGAGTTAAAAAAGGAATTCACAGAGACGACGGATCAAAAGTTAGGTTCGATAATAATGCAGCTGTTTTGACAGATGACAAAGGTGAACCTATTGGTACTAGAATTTTTGGACCAGTTACAAGAGAATTAAGAGGTAGAGGGCAAATGAAAATAATATCATTAGCTCCAGAGGTAATTTAGATGATTAAGAAAGGCTCAAATGTCAAAGTGCTTGTTGGAAAAGATAAAAATAAATCAGGTGAGATTATAGAATTAGATAGAAAGAGAAATAGAGCAAAAATTAAAGGAATTAACATGATAAAAAAACATCTTAAAACTACAAAAGAAAGAAAAGGTGGAATAGTTGATAAAGAGAATTTTGTTCATTTATCAAATCTTAAATTAGATGAAAAAAAAGAAAAAAAAAAGGTAGCTAAAAAATGATACCAAGATTAAAAACACTTTATCATAAGGAAGTTAAAACCATGCTAAAAGAAAAATATGGTTTTAAAAATCTTAATATGGCCCCTAAATTTGAGAAGGTTGTTTTAAATATGGGCCTTGGAATAGATGGAAACGATTTAAAAATATTCAAATCTTGTGAAGAGGATTTAGCTAAAATTGCTGGACAAAAACCAGTTTCAACAAAATTTAAAAAATCTATTTCAAATTTTAAAACACGTAAAGATACTAAAGCTGGGCTTAAGGTTACTTTACGTAAAAATAAAATGTATGAATTTATAGATAGACTTGTAAACATTGCACTTCCAAGAATAAAAGATTTTAGAGGACTTTCCTCAAAAGGTTTTGATAAGTTTGGTAATTTCACTTTTGGTGTAAAGGAGCATATAATATTTCCTGAAGTAAATTTTGACAAGGTTGATAAAATAAGAGGTTTAGATATTACAATAGTAATAAAATCAAACTCTAAAGAACATAGCTTAGAACTATTAAAGAAATTTAATTTTCCATTTAGAGAAGAAAGGAGCAACTAATGGCAAAACTCAGTTCAATAAATAAGAATAACAAGAGAAAAAAGTTGTCAGATAGATTTTATGCAAAAAGAAAAAAACTGAAGCTTATTATAATGAATAAAAAATTACCTCTAGAGGAAAGGTTTAAAGCTCAACAAAAATTATCAAAATTACCAAGAAATTCGGCAAAGACTAGAGTAAGAAATAGATGTGAAATTACAGGTAGACCGCATGGCGTTTACAGAAAATTAAGAATATCAAGAATAGCTCTTAGACAACTAGGTCTGCAGGGTAAAATTCCTGGTATGATAAAATCAAGTTGGTAGAAAGGGGAATTATATGAGTTTAACAGATCCAATAGGAGATATGCTAGCGAGAATAAAAAACTCGCAATTAAGAAATCATAAAAAAGTAGAAATGCCTTCATCAAATTTTAAGATGAAGATTGCAGATGTTTTAAAAAACGAAGGTTATATTAATGGGTTTAATATTGATAAAAATGAAAACAAACAAGTTTTAATTATTGATCTAAAGTATAACTCTGGATCTCCAGTTATAAGTGTGATCGAAAGAGTATCAAAACCGGGTAGAAGAGTTTTTTCTAGCGCACAAAGTCTACCAAAAATCAATAATGGTTTAGGAATTGCAATTATCTCTACACCAAAAGGTGTCATGACAGATATTGATGCAAGAAAACAAAAAGTTGGTGGCGAAATAATTTGTAAGGTATTTTAATGTCAAAAATAGGTAAAATAAGCATAAATATTCCTGAGAAAGTTAAAGTTGCTTTAGCAGGGTCGGACATCAATATAGAAGGTCCTTTGGGTAAACAAAAGTTGAAAATTAATTTAGAGATGTTTGATTTTAAAATCGATGATGGCAAAAATGTTTCAATTAAACCAAAGAAACTAGACGATGATACTAAAAGGTTATGGGGAATGAATAGAAGTCTTATTAATAATGCAATAATAGGAACTAGTGTAGGTTTTGAAAAAGTACTTGAGCTAAGTGGTGTAGGTTACAGAGCAGCATTAAAAGGAAAACAATTGAATCTTCAACTAGGTTTTAGTCATGATATTAATTTTGATATTCCCGAAGATGTAAAAATTTTAGTTGAAAAACAAACGACTATTAAAATATCAGGGGTTGATAAACAAAAAGTTGGCATGATTGCATCAAAGATTAAATCTTTTAGACCACCCGAACCTTATAAAGGAAAAGGAATTAAAGAAAAAGGTCAATATATTTTAAGGAAAGAGGGTAAAAAGAAATAATGAAACTAAGCACTTTACAGAGAAAAAAATTCAGAGTTAGAAATAAACTTAAGGGCAATTCTAAAAATGATCGTTTCAGACTAAGCGTATCTAGAAGTTTAAAAAATATATCTGCGCAAATAATTGATGATGCAAATAGTAGGACTATTCTGTCTGCTTCATCTAATGAAAAAGGCATGAAATCTGCAAACAAAGTAAATAAAACTGAACTTTCAAAACTGGTTGCTGAAAAATTGGCTAAAAAAGCAGTAGAAAAAAACATCAAGAAAATTTATTTTGATAGAGGTCAATTTAAGTACCACGGAAGAGTAAAAATTTTTGCTGATACATTAAGAAAAAACGGAATGGAATTTTAGTATGTCTAAAGAAAATGAATTTATAGAAAAACTTGTTCACGTAAACAGAATAACAAAAGTTGTTAAGGGTGGTAGAAGATTTGGTTTTTCCGCATTAGTAGTTGTCGGAAATCAAAGTGGAAAAATTGGTATTGCGCATGCAAAATCTAAACAAGTTCCAGATGCTATAAAAAAAGCTAATGAAATGGCTAGAAGAAATCTAATTCAAATACCTTTAAGAGAGGGAAGAACTATTCATCATGATGTTTCCGGTAAAGACGGCGCTGGAAAAATCAAATTGAGAGCAGCGCCAAAAGGAACAGGTATTATTGCTGGTGGACCCGTTAGAGCTGTATGTGAAGTGCTAGGTATTAAAGACATTGTTGCTAAATCTCTAGGAACTGCAAATCCCCACAATGTTATTAGAGCATGTCTTAAAGCTTTAAAAAAACAAAATTCTCCAAAACAAATATCAATTATAAGAAATAAGAAAATTTCAGAAATTATAGAAAAACGAGGATAATGATGCTTAACGATTTAACTAAATTGAAAACTAAAAAAATCAGAGTTGGAAGAGGTATTGGATCTGGAAAAGGCAAAACTTCTGGAAGAGGTGTTAAAGGACAAAAATCAAGATCTGGTGTTGCAATTAAAAGTTTTGAAGGTGGCCAAATGCCTTTATACAGAAGATTACCCAAAAGAGGTTTTAATTCAATCAATAAAAATAAAATAGGGAAATTAAACTTAGGTGATTTACAATTGTTTATAGAGTCAAAAAAAATAAAATCGTCTGAAAAGATAGATATAAAATATTTACATAATTCTAAAATTTTAAAAAAAAAGTACGAAAAAATAAAAATACTTGGTCAGGGTGAAATCAAAGACAAATTAAATTTAGAAGTTCATTATTTATCTAATTCAGCAAAAGAAAAACTTTCAAAAAACGGCTCAACAATCAAAATTTTAGAGAGCAAATAAAAAAAACACATGAGTACAATGACACAAAATAACGATTTAAGAAATCGTATAATTTTTACTATATTTATTCTAGCAGTTTACAGATTTGGAACATTTGTTCCTTTACCTGGTATAGATCCTGATCAACTAAAGATCATGATGGAAGGAAATCAAAAAGGACTACTTGGCATGTTTAATGTTTTTGCAGGTGGTGCTGTAGGTCGTATGGCGATATTTGCTTTAGGAATAATGCCTTACATCTCATCTTCTATTATAGTACAGTTGCTTACAGGAGTTTCTGATTATTTTAAAAATTTAAAAAGTCAAGGGACAATTGGAAGACAAAAAATTACACAAATTACAAGATATGGAACAGTTCTTTTGGCAACTATTCAGGGGTATGGTTTGTCAGTTGGACTTGAGTCATCTGAAAATTTAGTCATTAATCCAGGTATATTTTTTAAAGTTACTACTGTTACAACTATTGTAGCTGGTACTATTTTTTTAATGTGGTTAGGTGAGCAAATAACTCAGAGAGGAATTGGTAATGGAATTTCACTGATTATCTTTTCTGGTATTGTTGCTGAAATACCTAGAGCATTAGTCACAACATTTGAGTTAGGTAGAACAGGCGCAATATCTTCAACAATGATAATTTTTATTTTTGTCCTTTTAATAGCCACTATAATGTTCATTGTTTTTATGGAGAGAGCTTTAAGAAAAATATTGATAAACTATCCTAAGAGACAAATGGGCAACAAAATGTACGGAGGCGATTCTTCACATCTTCCTTTAAAAATAAATACAGCCGGAGTAATCCCAGCAATTTTTGCCTCGGCTATACTACTTTTGCCTGCTACTCTTACGAATTTTAATATTAGTGAAAATGATAACGTATCTTCTTTTTTATCTTTTTTCTCACAAGGTCAGCCTCTTTATATGATTTTATATGCTTCAGGAATAATCTTTTTTACTTTCTTTTATACATCACTTGTATTTAATCCAGATGAAACTGCTGAAAATTTAAGAAAATATGGTGGCTTTGTACCAGGAATTAGACCAGGTGAAAGTACTGCAAGATATATAGAGGAAATTTTAACAAGACTCACAACTATCGGAGCATTATATCTAACATTAGTTTGTTTAATGCCAGAATTTTTAATTGCAAACTATCCTATTCCTTTTTATTTAGGTGGCGCTTCAGTCTTGATTGTCGTAGTAGTAGCAATTGATACAGTAACCCAAATTCAGACAAGGTTAATGAGTGCGCAGTACGAACAACTTATTAAAAAAACCAAATTTGGAAGATAGAAGTGAATATAATTTTATTTGGTCCTCCAGGTGCAGGAAAAGGTACACAAGCAAAATTTCTTGTCAAAATATTAAATAATTTTCAAATTTCAACAGGAGATATGTTAAGGGAAGAAATCAAAAAAGATTCAGAAATTGGTAAGAAAATCATAAGTTATATGAATGAAGGTAAATTTGTTGACGATGAAATTGTTAATAGTCTTATGAAAAAAGTAGTTTTTGATAAATCAAAAAAAGGAAAATTAATTTTTGATGGTTATCCTAGAACCATTGAACAAGCAAAAAATTTAGATTTATTATTGACAGAGTCTGAACAACAAATTGATTTTATTTTTTTTCTAAATGTGAATAAAGAAACTATAATTAAAAGAATTGAAAAAAGAAAAGTTGAGGAAAAAAGAGGGGATGATGATCTAGATACAATTCTTAAAAGATATGACACTTATTTAAAAACAACCTCCCCAGTATTAGATTATTATTCATCTAAACAAAACTTTTATAAGCTTGACGGAAACCTTGAAATTGATCAAATAAACAAGCAAATTAAGGGCTTTTTAAAGTTATAAAAAGTTGACTTTAAATTTTCATCTTATATAAAAGGCTAAATTTTATCTCAAATTATGGCTCGAATTGCAGGTGTAAATATCCCACAGAATAAAATCGTCCAGATCGGACTTACATATATTTATGGTATAGGAGATAAGTTTTCTAAACAAATCTGTAAGGAATTAGAAATACCAAAATCAAAAAGAGTGAATGAACTAACTGACGACCAAATTCTAAAAATTAGAGAGTATATTGACCAGCACTTTACAGTTGAGGGAGATTTAAGAAGAGAAAATTCAATGAGCATAAAAAGATTAATTGATCTTGCTTGCTACAGAGGTTTTCGACATAAAAAAAAATTACCTGTAAGAGGACAAAGAACTAGATGTAATGCGAGAACAAGAAAAGGTAAGGCAATTGCTATAGCAGGTAAAAAATTAACACCATTAAAGAAATAGTTTAAAATGGCTGACAAGAAAAAAGTAGAAAAAAAAGTTGACGATAAATCAGAAGTAAAATCAGTAAAAAAAAGTTCTTATTCTAAAAAGAAAAAAGTTAAAAAGAATATTGTAAATGGTATAGCTTATGTTCAGTCAACGTTTAATAATACAATTGTATCAATAGCTGATACCCAAGGTAATGTTGTATCTTGGGCGTCTGCTGGACAAAAAGGTTTTAAAGGTTCTAGAAAATCAACACCCTATGCAGCACAAATAGCAGCTGATTCAGCTGCATCGAAAGCTTTGGAGTATGGTATGAAAACTTTAACGGTTGAAATTAAAGGACCGGGTTCAGGAAGAGAAACAGCTTTGCGTGCATTACAAGCGAGAGGTTTTAAAATATTGTCTATAAAAGACACAACGCCAATGCCTCATAATGGAACAAGACCACCAAAAAAAAGGAGAGTTTAATGGAAACGGCTAATGTAAATTTAAAAAATTGGAAATCATTAATTAAACCGGGAAAAATAGATATAAATTTAAATGATGATAAATCATACGCTAAAATTATAGCTGAACCTCTTGAAAAAGGTTATGGTTTAACTTTGGGTAACTCACTAAGAAGAATTTTGTTGTCTTCAATAAGAGGTACTGCTGTAACAGCAATTCAAATTGATGGAGTACTTCATGAGTTTACCTCTATTAAAGGTGTAAGAGAAGATGTAACTGATATTGTTCTTAATGTTAAATCTTTAGCATTGAAGAGCACCTCTGAGGGTTCAAAAAAATTAGTCCTTGATGCAAAAGGCCCAGGAGTAATTAAAGCGTCTGACATAACAAAAATTAATGAAATAGAAATTTTAAATCCGGACTTGGTAATTTGTAATTTAGATGAAAATACAAATTTTCACATGGAAATGACAATAGGTAATGGAAAAGGTTATGTTCCTGCAGAACTTAACAAACCAGATGAACCACCTTTAGGTCTGATACCTATAGACTCACTTTTTAGTCCTGTTAAAAAAGTTTCGTATTCTGTAAGTACTGCTAGAGAAGGTAAGGCTTTAGATTATGACAAATTAACTATGGAAATAGAAACTAATGGTTCTATCTCAGCAGAGGATGCGCTAGCGTACTCAGCTAGAATTTTTCAAGATCAATTAGGAATGTTTGTTAATTTTGATGAACCCCAAGAAGTTACTATTACTGAAAAACCAAGTGAACCTGAATTTAACAAAAATTTATTAAGAAAAGTTGATGAATTAGAGCTTTCTGTAAGATCTATGAACTGCCTTAAAAATGATAATATTATTTATATTGGTGATTTAGTTCAAAAGTCAGAAGGTGAAATGTTAAGAACACCAAATTTTGGGAGAAAATCGCTAAATGAGATTAAGGAAGTTTTAAATGGCATGTCACTTTACTTAGGTATGGAAATACCTAATTGGCCTCCAGACAATATAGCAGAATTATCTAAAAAGTTAGAGGAAAGTATTTAATAATGAGACATAGATTTGGTTATAAAAAACTTAATAGAACATCTGAACATAGAAAAGCTTTAATTAAAAATATGTTAAATAATTTGATTAAATATGAGCAAATAATTACTACCTTGCCTAAAGCTAAAGTGCTTAAGCCACAAGCTGAAAAGATCATAACTTTAGGAAAGAAAAAAAATCTTCAAAATACTAAGAGATTAGTGTCTAAACTTCAAGATAAAACTAATGCAAATAAAGTTATAAAAACTTTATCTAAAAGATATGAAAAAAGATCTGGAGGATACACTAGAATTGTAAAAGCTGGATTTAGATATGGTGATAATGCACCATTAGCTGTAATAGAATTTGTAGATAGAGATGTTGAAGCAAAAAGAAAATTTAAGAAAAAGAAATCACAAGATAAACCTGCAAAGACAGAGGAAAAAAAATCAGCTACAGCATAATTAAATAATGAATAAGTCCTACACTATTAAGGAAATTTATTCAGGAATGCGTATAGATAGATGGATAAGAAATAACGTAGCTTCTTTACCACAATCATTAATCGAAAAATCCCTAAGAAAAGGTAAAATTAAGGTTAATATTAAAAAAGTAAATAGTTCTTATAAATTAAAAACTGGAGATAAAATTAAGTTTTTTAATTTTACCTTTGAAGTTAATAAAAATAAGGAAACAAACAAAAAATTTTCCCCATCTTCTGAACTTTTAAAAGTTCATGAGAACAGAATATTGGAAAATAATGATGACTTTATCGTAATAGACAAAAGTCCAGGTGTACCAGTTCAAGGTGGAACAAAATCAAAAAAGAATCTAATTGATATACTTGCATCTAGTGAGTTTTTTAAGGATACAAAACCATTTCCAGTACATAGATTAGATAAAGAAACATCTGGTATAATGATAATTTCCAAAAATCATAATTCAGCAAGATTATTAACGACCTTATTTAGACTAAGAAAAATTCACAAAACTTATTTAGCTATATGTCACGGTCACATAAGTAAAAAAAAGGGCGAATTAAAAAATGAACTAATAACATTTGAAAATGATAAAAAGAAAATTGAGAAAGCGATAACTTATTATAAAGTTCTTTCTGAAACAGATACAACTTCATTCCTTGAGCTTAAACCAGTAACAGGAAGAAAGCACCAGTTAAGAAAACAGCTAGCTTTAATTGATAATCCAATTGTTGGAGATAAAAAATACATTTTATCAAATAAAAAAAATAAAAGTGACAAAGATCTTATGTTGCATGCTTATTCTTTGAAATTTTATATTAATAATAAAAAATTCTTTTATAAAGCAAATCCACCTGCTGCATTTAGCAAGTACTTAAATAGAAAAAAACTTAATATTCTAAATTTTTAATAAGATTTATCTTAAGTCTATTAATTATTTTATCTTTTGAGATTTTTTTAAAATTATAAATCTTGGAAATACCTTTATCAGAAATGCCACATGGAATTATTTTTTTATAATTATCCAAATTATTAGATAGGTTTAAAGAAAATCCATGAAATGCAATCCATTTTTTTACACGAAAACCAATTGCTGCAATTTTTTTTTCCTCTTTTTTTTCTAAAACCCAAATACCTATATTTTTTCTATCACTGAAAGAGCTTATCTTAAAATCTTTTAAAGTTTCAATAATAGAATTTTCAATTACTGTTATAAATTTTCTTATGTCTTTTTTTCTCCTAGAGATGTCTATTACAAAGTAGCAAATTAATTGTCCTGGTCCGTGCCATGTTATTTTCCCGCCTCTATTAGTTTTAACTATTTTTATATTTTTATCTAAAACATCTTTTTGGTTAAAGTTTACACCACATGTATAAACAGATTTGTGTTCTAAAAACCAAATTAATTCCTCATTTCTATTCTGAGAAACTTGACTAACCCTTTCATCGAGATATTCAATAGCTTCTTCATATTTTACTGGTTTTTTTGATATTTTGATCTCCATAAGAATTTTAAAATTGTATTATATTTAATTTGTATTAATAGTTCTAATAATTTTTATAGGATTTAAAATGAGCAATTTGAAAAAAAAAATCGATAAAAAAGTAAACTTTGAATTCAATAAAGAATATATCAAAGTAATTGAAGAAAAAATTCAAAAAAACGATGTAAATTTTATTACTAATTCCTTTAGAGAGATGCACCCTGCTGATGCAGCAGATATTATTGAACACCTAAGCCAAGACGATAGAGAAAATCTTATTAAGTTAAATAATTTTAAATTAGATCCAGAATTATTCGTTGAATTAAATGAAAACATTCAATCTGAAATTATAAAATTACTTTCTACCGCTTCTATAATATTTATTCTAAAAAACTTAGAATCTGATGACGCTATAAAGATATTGGAAAATATTGAAGAAAAAAGTAAAAATGAAATTTTAAGTTCTTTACCTCCTAAAGATAGATTTGCCTTATTAGAAAGTTTAAGTTATCCTGAAGACTCTGCAGCACGTATTATGCAGAGAGAATTTACTGCTATTCCAAGCAATTGGTCTGTTGGACAAACAATTGATTATTTAAGAGAAAATAAAGATCTCCCTGAACAATTTTTAGAAATTTATATTATCGATAATGAATTTAAACCTCTTGGAACTGTCCCTTCATCAAAAGTATTAAGAACACCTCGTGAAACTAAAATGGTTGAAATTATGCTGGAGTCCCAAGTTACTATTCCAGTTGACATGGACAGAGAAGAAGTTGGAAGACTTTTCGAAAATTACAACCTTAATTCAGCAGCTGTAATTGATAAAACAAAAAAATTGGTTGGTATGATTACTAGTGACGACATATTAACTGTTCTTAAAGAAGAGGCAGAGGAAGATACTTTAAGACTAGCTGGTGTTGGTGATGAAGAAATTACTGATGGAGTGATTAAAAAAACACAAAGACGATTTAATTGGCTCTTACTAAATCTTTTTACAGCCTTTTTAGCAACCTGGGTTATAAGTAAATTTGGTGCAACTATTGAACAAATGGTTGCTCTAGCCTTTTTAATGCCAATAGTAGCTTCAATGGGTGGTAATGCTGGAATGCAAACGCTGGCTGTAACTATTCGTGGTATAGCTACTAATGATTTAACAAATAGCAACTTTTTAAAAATTGTTTTAAAAGAATTTAATATTGGAGTTCTAAATGGAATTATTTTTGCAATAATAAGTGCTTTAATAGTTCAACTATGGTTTAAAGATTATGTTTTATCAATAATCATCTCTATCTCGATGATATTAAATATGATTGTTGCTGGCCTATTTGGCATTTTGATTCCGGTGACATTAAAAAAACTTAATATTGACCCAGCTATAGCATCAAGCGTGTTTGTAACTACTGTCACAGATGTAATTGGTTTTTTGTCTTTTTTAGGTATTGGTGCATATTTCTTTTACGGCTAAAAATTATCAATTAATCTAACTTTCTTAATATAAAAACATACAAAAAGTTTTAAATTTTTTTTGTTAAAAATTGGACTAAGATTATCTTTATTTCTCAATTCTAAATATTCAATTTTAATATTACTGTTGCTTTTAATACTTTGAAGTAAATAAGTTTTTTTTGTATCTTTTTTTATATTTTTGAAAACATCAATTATTTTTTTTGTAAACTTTTGCGCTATTCTAATACTTTTGTTATCAAGTAATTTATTTCTGGATGAGTAGGGTAGTGAACTATTCATTCTAATAGTTTTACATAACACAACCTTTGTTTTAAATCTTTTTTTTACGAAATTTTTGATCAAGAAATATTGTTGAAAATCTTTTTCTCCTAGAAACATTTTTTTAACCTTAAGATCTTTTAAAAATTTATTTATAACAGCCAAAACTCCTTCAAAATGTCCTGGTCGATATTTACCGCATAATACCTTGTATTTTTTATCAATACTAATTTTTCTTGGAGTATTTCTTGAGTAGATTTCTTTTATGTTTGGTACCAGAACATAGTCTACTTTAAGTTTCTTTAATATCTTAATATCTCTATCTAATGTTCTTGGATAATTTTTATAATCAGTCTTTCGATTAAATTGTGATGGATTAATGAATATACTTACTAGGGTTTTATCGCAAGTTTTTTGGCAATTTTTCACTAAACTAATATGCCCTTTATGCAAACTGCCCATTGTTGGGACAAATCCTATACCTGCCTTAAAATTAACTTCTTTATTAAGTTTATTAATACTTTTAAAAATAATCATTTATGGTAATTGAGTTAGTATAAGATTTTATGATTAAACAAGCAATAATACCTTTGGCTGGTTTGGGCACAAGACTTTTACCTTTAACTAGCGTTTTTGCGAAAGAATTATTACCTATCAATGGGAAACCTGGAATACAATATATTTTGGACGAATGTATTGAAGCAGGAATTAAAGAAGTTGTATTTATTATTTCAAAAAAAAAACAAATGATAAAAAATTATTTTTATAATGACAATTTTTATAAGAAAATTATAAACAAAAAAAAGGATCCAAGAATTATTAAAGAATATAAACAAATCTTGAAATATAAAAAAATGATTAAATTTGTATATCAAAATAAACCTCTTGGTACTGGCGACGCAGTTTTGAAGACAAAAAAATATATTAAAGACAAATTTTTTTTAATGCTTTTACCTGACGATCTAATAATTAAAAAGAATTGCTCTAAATCTATGATAAAAATTCACAGACGCTACAAATCTTCTGTTATGGCGAGTATGAATGTGAATAAAAAAACAGTTTCAAGATGGGGCATATTTAGATTAAACAAAAAACTAGATAGGAATAATTATTTGATTAAAGATGTTGTTGAAAAACCGTCTATTGCAACTGCCCCATCAAACAAAGCGGTAATTGGAAGGTATATTTTACCTAACAAAATATTTTCTAAATTATCAAAACAAAAACCAGGTAAAGGTGGAGAAATTCATATTACGGATGCAATTCAATCTTTGATTTATGATAACAATAAGTTTATTGCTCATAATTTTTCAGGCAAATACTTAGATTGTGGAAGTATGAATGGTTATATAAAATCTACTTTGGAGATAGCCAAATCATGAAGTTATGTATGATAGGAACTGGCTACGTAGGATTAGTTAGTGGTGTATGTTTTGCAGATTTAGGTAATGAAGTAATTTGCGTAGATAAAGATTTAAATAAGATTAATTCTCTTAAAAAAGGAAAAGTTCCAATTTACGAGCCTGGACTTTCAGAGTTAGTAATTAAAAATTTTAGAAATAAAAGATTAAATTTTTCAACAGATTTAAAAAAATCTGTAAAAGAATCTGAAATAATTTTTATTTGTGTTGGAACACCTACAAAAAAAGGGGGAAGTTCAGCAGATTTAAGTCAAATTTATAATGTTACTAAGGAGATAAGTTCCTCAATTAATAGTTTCAAAATTATCATAACAAAATCAACAGTTCCTGTAACTACAGGCGATGAGATTGAAAAAATTTTATCTAGAAAAAACAGTAAAAAAAAATTTTCGGTAGTCTCTAATCCAGAATTTTTGAGAGAAGGTGAGGCGATAAGAGATTTTTCTTATCCTGATAGAGTGGTAATTGGGACGAATGACAAAAAAGCTGGTAAAATTATGAAAAATCTTTATAGCCCACTTATTTCTAAAGGGGCTTCATATTTACAAACATCTAGAAGAGCAGCAGAATTAATCAAATACGCCTCTAACGCTTTCTTAGCTACCAAAATAACTTTCATTAATGAAATAGCAAATTTATGCGAAAAAACTGGGATTAATGTGGAAGATATATCAATAGGAATGGGTTTAGATAAAAGAATAGGTAGCAGATTTCTCAGAGCAGGCCCTGCCTACGGCGGATCTTGTTTTCCAAAAGACACAAAAGCAATCATTTCAACTGCTGACAAATTTAAAACGAACCTATCAGTGGTAAAATCTGTAATTAAATCGAATGACAATAGATCTAAAATTTTATTAGATCGAATTTATCAAATGTTAAATAAAAAAGTAAAGAATAAAAAGATAGCTTTTTTAGGTGTAACATTTAAAGCAAACACTGATGATATGAGAGATTCCTCAAGTCTCAAAATGATACCGTGGTTATCAAAAAAAGGAGCAATAATAAAATATTTTGATCCAACAGGTTACAAAAATGAATTTTCAAAACTAAAAAATGTTACTAACAAAACATCAATTAAAGATGCTATCCAAAATTCAGATCTAGTTATTCTACACACAGAATGGAATGACTTTAAATCAATAAATTTTAAAAACTTAGCTAAAGGAAAAAAGTTTATTATTTTTGATATGAGAAATTTGTATTCTTCCTCAAAAATGAAGGAACAAGGTTTTAAGTACTTTAGTGTTGGAAAATAAAATTTATTTTAACTCAAATATTGCATCTACTTCCACAGAAACACCTAACGGCAAACTATTTGTACTTACGGCAGCCCTAGTATGCATCCCAGCGTCTCCAAAAACTGAAGCTATTAGATCTGATGCACCATTTAATACTTTAGGTTGATCTATAAATTCATCTGTTGAATTAACAAATCCTGTTAATTTTACACACGATTTAACTTTTGATAAATCATTATTACAAGCTTTCTTTACTTGCGCAATAATACTTAACGCACATCTTTTGGCAGCATTATAACCAGCCTCTGTATCTAAATCTTTCCCAACTTTCCCTTTTATTAACTGACCAGTTTCATCAATAGAAATTTGTCCAGAAACAAATAACATTTTTCCAGAAACTTTTGTTGCAACATAATTTCCAACGGGTGCTTTCGCCTCAGGAAGAATTATTTTTAGTTCTTTTATTTTTTCTTCGTAACTCATTTTGATTTTCTTTTTTTTGATTTTTTAGTCTTATCGTATTCTTTCCGCTTCTCAATCAATATCAAAGCTTCCTCCATTGTCAATTCTGTTGGATCTTTTTCTTCAGGGATAGTTGCATTCAGAGATTTATACTTTATGTAAGGACCATATTGACCCTTCATAACTCTTACAGGTTTTTTATCTTCAGGATGTTCACCTAAATCTTTAATCATTGATGAAGACATTCTACCAGGTTTTGCTTCAGATATTAAAGTTATGGCTCTGTTTAAACCAATTGAAAATAATTCGTCTACACTTTCAATTCTTGCAGATTTGTTTTCACACTTTAAGTATGGTCCAAATCTACCAACATTGACTGTAATTTCTTTGCCAATATCTGGGTGTGTCCCTAAAATTTTAGGTAGAGAGCATAGATATTTTGCTTTTTCTAGATCTATATTTTCTATATCTAAGCCTTTAGGAATTGATACATTTTTTAGATTATTTTCCTCTTTCTTTGCTTTTCTTTTTTTGGTTTTTACTATTTCATCTTCTAATAATTCGTATTGTAAATAAGGACCAAATCTTCCATTTTTTAAATAAATTTCTTTATCATTATCGTTTTTACCAATTAATTTAGGTTCTGCTAAATTTATTTGTTGAGATGCCTTAATCTTAGAAAGTGGTCTTGTAAACTTGCAATCTGGATAGCTAGAACAACCAATAAATGCACCACCTCTAAAACTATTTTTTAAACTTAATGTACCCTCACCAGAAACACATGTTTTGTTGTATAATTTGCAGTTTCTATCAATTTTACCATCATTATTTCTTTCAAATATTAGATCCCCCAAACTTTCATTTAACATATCAAGAACTTCTCTTGTTCTAATTTCTTTTACAGATGAAACATTTTTATTAAAGTCTTTCCAAAATTGATCTAATACACTTAGCCAATTTTCTTTTCCTGAAGTTATGTCATCTAATTGATCTTCTAATTTTGCAGTAAAGTCATAATCAACATATTTTGTAAAAAGTTTTTCAAGAAATGCAGATAAAAGTTTTCCTCTATCAGTTGGGAAAAATCTTTTATTTACAACATCTGCATAACCTCTATTGGCAATTACTGAAATAATACTTGCGTAAGTAGAGGGACGACCAATACCCAATTCTTCTAATTTTTTAACTAAACTGGCCTCAGAATATCTTGGGGGTGGTTGAGTAAAATGTTGTTCATCTATAAAATCAGATATATTTACTTCTCCTTTTTCTACTTTGGGTAAAATATTTTCATCGTTGTTGTCATCATCTAAATTAATTACCTTCATAAAACCATCAAACACTATCGTTGAACCCGATGACTTAAAGATATGTTCATTGTTATTTGACTCAATAATAATTGTTTTTCTATCAAATTTTGCTGGTGTCATTTGTGAAGATAGAGCTCTTGACCAAATCAAGTTATATAATTTATTTTGATCTGAGCTTAAATATTTTTTCATTTTTTCAGGCGTATTACTTATTTCTGTTGGTCTTATAGCCTCATGAGCCTCTTGCGCATTTTTCGCCTTTTTACCCGAGTAATTAATTGGTTGTTCAGGTAAATATTCGTTACCAAAGTTATCACTTATGAAGTTTCTAAAAACTGGCAAAGCTTCTTTAGATATATTGGTACCATCGGTTCGCATGTAAGTGATTAATCCTTTAGTTTCACCTTCAATTTCAATACCCTGATACAGTCTTTGAGCAATTTGCATTGTTCTGGAGGCACCAAAACCAAGCTTGCTTGATGCTGACTGTTGTAATGTTGAAGTTGTAAAAGGTCCAGAAGGATTTCTAGAATATATTTTGGATGTAATATCTGTAATTTTATATTTATCTTTTTTTATTTTTTCTATTGCTTGATTAATGTCGTTTTTATTTTTGAAACTAAATTTTTCAATTTTTTTATTATCTATTTGAAAAATATTTGATGTTATTAAATTTCCATCATTTGTTTTAAAATTTACTTTTAAAGACCAAAATTCTTCAGGTTTAAAAATTTCGATTTCATGCTCTCTTTCGGTTAAAAGTCTTAGAGCAACAGATTGTACTCTACCCGCTGATTTAGACCCTGGGAGTTTAGTCCAAAGTATGGGAGAAATATTAAAACCTACTAAATAATCTAAGGCACGTCTTGCCATGTAAGCATTTACAAGATCAGATTCAATTTCTCTTGGATTTTCTATTCCATTTGTAACTGCTTTTTTAGTTATTTCATTAAAAACAACTCTTTCAATTTTTTTGTCCTTAAGTAATTTTTTTTCATTTAAAAATTCTTTAACATGCCATGCAATTGCTTCACCTTCTCTGTCAGGGTCTGTAGCAAGTATTATTTTTTTTGAATCTTTTGCTACATCAGAAATTTCTTTTAAATATTTTTTAGAAAAACTATCAATTTCCCAAATCATCTTAAATTCATTTTCGGGATCTACTGAGCCATTTTTAGAGGGAAGATCTCTGATATGTCCATAACTAGCGAGGACTGTATAATCATTTCCTAGATATTTATTTATTGTTTTTGCTTTAGCTGGACTTTCAACAATTACTAGATTCATGTAAACAAAAAATCATAAATAAGATTGATAGTCAAATTAATAAATTTTTGATTTAGATTCTGTATTATTTCTCAAGCGTTTTATATTTTCTCTATGAGTGAAAAAAATCAAAATGAACATCATAAAGTAAAAATAGTAGTCAGAATTAGAATTATAAAAAAAGTGGAAAATTGGAATTGTTAAACTTGCAAGCAAAGAGCTTAATGATGAAAATTTAAAGAGTATAAAAACAGAAATCCAAACGACCCCAAAGATTAAAGCAGTAAAAATATCTAAACAACAAAGAATTCCAAGATAAGATGCAACGCCTTTACCACCTCTAAATTTTAACCAAATAGGGAAGACGTGTCCTATAAAAATTGATAATGCAGATATATATAAATAATCGTTCATGAAAAATTTTATATATAAAATTGGAAGAACAGCTTTTAATATATCGAGAACTAAAGTTGAGTAACCTAAAATTTTGTTACCAGCTCTTAATACATTTGTTGCACCAATATTACCAGATCCTATTTCACGGATGTCTTTTTTTAAAAAAATTTTAGTTAAAAGTAATCCAAAAGGTATGGATCCAAATAAATAACTTACTAGTATAATTAAAAATAATTCAAAATTTAACATTTATATAGTTCTACGCCTTTAATATATGTATTAAGCACTTTACCTTGAAGTTTTTTATCCTCGATGCATGTATTTTTAGATTTACTGATCATATTTTCTTTTTTTACTATCCAAGGTTTAAATAAATCGACTATACAAAAGTCAGCATCATTTCCTATAGATAAACTTCCCTTATCTATCTTTAATATTTTTGCAGGATTACTTGTTAAACACTGAATTATTTTAGAAAGTTTTAAAGACTCATTGTGAAATAACTCTAACGCAAGGGATAATAAAGTTTCTATACCTGATGCTCCAGTTGCAGCTTGTGAGAACGTTAATCTTTTTGACTCTTCGTCTTCAGGTTTGTGATCTGAAACTATGACTTCAATTAAATCTTGATTAATACCTTTAATTAATGAAAGTCTATCATCCTCTGTTCGAAGTGGTGGAGAAAGTTTTAAAAAGGTTCTAAAATCTCCAATATCATTTTCGTTGAGTGACAAATTGTTAATAGATACTCCTGTTGTAAAATTTATATTATCTTTACTACGTTTAATTACATCCAAAGATTTTGCTGAAGATATTTGTGAAATGTGATATCTGCAATTATAATCCTGAAGTAAACTTAAGTCTCTTTCAATAATTATTTTCTCTGCATAATCTGGTATTCCGTGAAGACCTAATTTGGTTGCGATAATTCCATCATTAATCTGACCGTTTTTTGCTAATTCAAAATCTTCAGCATGTTGTATTATTAAAGAGTCCAAATCGTAAGCAGATTTCATAATTCTAGACATTACTCTTGTGTTTTGAATTGTTTTTATTCCATCTGTGAAACCAACTATTCCTTTTTTTTGTAAAAGGCCGAACTCATTCATATTATTACCTTCAAGATTTTTTGTTAAGGTAGCAGTTGGATATATATTTATTTTTGATTTATCTCTTCCTCTCCTTTTTAAAAAATCAACCATGGAAACGTTATCAATAACAGGGGAAGTGTTTGGCATTGTCACAACAGATGTAACTCCACCTGCTAATGCGGCATTACTTAATGTTTTAAAATTCTCTTTATACTCAAAGCCTGGCTCCCCAACAAAAACCCTCATATCGATTAAACCGGGAAATATATATTTTTCTTTGAGATCTATGAATTTTTCACGTGAGGGAATATTATTTTTGTTTACTTTTTTTCCTATTGCCTCAATTTTTCCATTCTCATTAATAATTAACCCCCCTAATTCTTCTATAGAATTAGCTGGATCAACTATGTTTGCATTTAAAAAATATTGTTTCTTCATTTTTCACAAAAAATTTTTAAACAGGCCATTCTTACAGCAACACCTAACTCAACCTGTTCTTTGATTACGCTTTTATTTATATCGTCAGCAAGTTTGGTATCAATTTCAATACCTCTATTCATTGGTCCAGGATGCATAATTATTGCATCTTTCTTTGCTTTTTCTAGTTTGTCAGGAGTTAAGCCATAATACTCATAATATTCTCTATTTGATGACAAAAATGAACTACTCATCCTCTCATTTTGTAATCTTAACATCATAACTATATCGCAATCTTTCACACCATTCTTCATATTTGAAAATGTTTTTACTCCAAATTTTTCAATATCCTTTGGCATGAGATTTGTTGGGGCAACTATATTTACTTCAGCTCCTAACATGTTTAATAAAAAAATATTTGATCTAGCTACTCTTGAGTGTAAAATGTCTCCACAAATAGCAATTCGCAAACCTTCAATTTTTTTCTTTTTTTCAATTATTGTAAGCGCATCTAGTAAAGCTTGCGTTGGATGCTCACGTCTACCATCACCAGCATTTAAAACTGAACAGTTTACTTTCTGTGAAAGAAGGTTTGATGCACCACTATCTTGATGTCTTACTACAATTATATCTGGGTGCATTGCATTTAGTGTCATTGCGGTGTCGATTAATGTTTCGCCTTTTTTAATAGCAGAATTAGTTATATTCATTGACATCACATCTGCACCAAGTCTCTTTCCAGCTAATTCAAAAGAACTTTGTGTTCTCGTTGAAGGCTCAAAAAAAAGATTTATTTGAGTTTTTCCTCTGAGAATATCTAACTTTTTGTTTTTACTCTTATTAAGTGAAATAAATTTCTTCGCTTCATCCAAGATAAGTTTTACATCTGAAATAGAAAGATCTTGGATACCTAGTAGGTGTTTTTGTGAAATTTTAATAGCGTTATTGTTTATAGCCATTAAAACCAACTCTATAGCTTCAAAGCATTAATATTGCAAGCTTAATTATTTAAGAATTCAATCGCTCCCTGCAATATAAACGCTGCTGCATTTTCATCTATTTTTTGAACTCTTTTTGATACATTAATGTCTAATTGACTTGATATCTTAAAGGCACCTAAAGTTGACAATCTCTCATCCCATAAAGCTACAGGTATATTTGTTTTATTCTCAATCATTTTAGCTTTGTCTAAAGCCGATTGAGAAGAGGGGCCTTTGCTTCCATCCATATTCAATGGATTTCCTACAACAATAGCCTTTATATTTTCTTGATCAATTATTTCTAATAGTTCAGCAATAAAATTTTCATGATCAACATATTCTATAGTTTTAAAAGGAGTGGCTATAATTCGTTTATGATCACAAATTGAAACACCAATTCTCTTTTTTCCAAGATCTAACCCAATTAATCTTGCGTTTTTATCAATTTTAGACTTGAGTTCCTTTAAAGTGATCATATTGTTTTATTCTTATATAATGATATTTTTCAATTTTAATATTAAATATTTATTAAAATTTTTTTAAGGATAAATTACCATATGAGCATAGATCTTAAAACAATTAAACATATAGCAAAATTATCAAGAATTTCCATAGATGATAAAAAAGCAAAAGAACTAGAAAAAGATTTAAATTCTATTTTTGAATTTATCGAAGTGCTAAATAAAGTCGATACTAAAAAAGTTGACCCACTAACTTCAATTGCAGAAACATCATTAAAATTAAGAGGTGATGAGGTCAAAACAAAAAATATTAGAGAACAAATTTTAAAAAATTCACCAGACAAAAATAAAGATTTTTTTGTGGTACCAAAGGTTGTAGAATGAGTGATATAATAAATCTTACTTTATCAGCTTTAATCAATAAAATTAAAAAAAAAGAATTATCCTCTCAAGAAATTACAAACGCATATATTGCAAGAGCTGAAAAATCTAAAGATTTAAATACATACATCACTACAGATTTTGAAAATGCAATTAAAAAAGCTAAAAAATTTGATGAAAAGGGAAATTTTGATTACAAACTACCCGGAGTACCTATTGCAATTAAAGATCTTTTTTGCACTAATAATTTAAAGACAACAGCTGGAAGTAAAATACTTTCAAATTTTATACCCAGTTATGAGTCTACTGTAACCCAGCATCTATGGGATGAAGGGGCTATTTTACTCGGAAAACTTAATTGTGATGAATTTGCAATGGGTTCATCAAATGAAACTAGTTTCTTTGGAAATGTCGAAAGTCCAGTTGGTAAAAGAGTTGTGCCAGGTGGGTCATCAGGTGGATCAGCCTCAGCACTTGCAGCTAAATTGACACCAACAACTATTGGAACTGATACCGGAGGTTCAATAAGACAACCAGCGTCTTTTACTGGCACTGTGGGTTTGAAACCAACATATGGCAGTTGTTCTCGATATGGTATTGTTGCATTTGCTTCTTCGTTAGATCAAGCAGGACCAATGACCCAGGATGTTTCAGATGCTGCATTAATGTTAGATGTTATAAGTAAGTACGATACAAAAGATTCAACTTCAGTAAATTTTAAGAGAGGTGATTATTTCAAATCATTAAGTTCTAATATTAAAGGGAAAAAAATTGGTATTCCAAAAGAATATAGGGTTGATGGCATGCCTAGGGAGATTGAAAGTTTGTGGCAAGATGGAATTACTTTATTAAAAAAATTAGGAGCAAAAATTATTGATATATCTTTACCTCACACTAAGTATGCATTGCCTGCTTATTATATAGTTGCACCAGCTGAAGCATCATCTAACCTAGCTAGGTATGATGGAGTGAAGTATGGATATCGTTCTGAGGGAGAAAGCTTAATCAGTATGTATGAAAATACAAGATCAGAAGGTTTTGGTGATGAAGTAAAAAGAAGAATAATGATTGGAACATATGTTCTGTCATCTGGTTATTACGACGCTTATTATTTAAAAGCACAAAAAATTAGAAGATTAATCAAAAATGATTTTGATGAAGCTTATAAATCTGTAGATGCAATTTTAACTCCTTCCACACCTAGTTCAGCCTTTAAGATTGGTGATAAAACAGATGATCCTGTATCAATGTATCTGAATGATATCTTTACAGTACCAGTCAATTTGTCAGGACTGCCAGCTATCTCTATTCCAGCAGGTAAAGATAAAAATAATTATCCTTTAGGCTTACAACTGATAGGTAAAGCATTTGAAGAGCAGAATTTATTAGATATTTCATATTCAATGGAAAGAGAATTAAGTTTTAAAAACAACTTGCAGGATTGGTGGATTAAATGAGTAAAAATAAAGAATATTTAATAAAGAGAGGTAATTCAGAATACGAAGTTATAATTGGATTAGAAGTTCATGCTCAAGTTCTTTCAAAATCGAAACTATTTTCTGACTCTCCTACAAACTTTGGTGCTGAGCCTAACACCCAAGTGAGTTTGGTAGATGCTGCATTTCCTGGAATGCTACCAGTAATAAATGAATTTTGTATTAAGCAAGCAGTTAAAACGGGCATAGGTCTCAATGCAGCAATAAATAAAAAATCAATTTTTGATAGGAAAAACTATTTTTATGCTGATTTACCACAAGGATATCAAATTTCTCAATACAAAGATCCAATAGTTGGTGAAGGTTCAATTTTATTAGATTTACCAGATGGAGAAAAAAAAGTTGGTATTGAAAGGTTACATTTAGAGCAAGATGCAGGAAAAAGTATTCATGACATTGATCCCCAAAATACTCTCGTAGACTTAAATAGATCTGGAGTTGCTCTTATGGAAATAGTAAGTAAACCTGACTTAAGATCTCCAGAGGAAGTAAACTTATACATCAAAAAACTTAGATCAATTATGAGATATCTTGGAACTTGCGATGGAAATATGCAAGAAGGATCTTTAAGAGCTGACGTGAATGTTTCAATTAGAAAGACAGGAGAAAAGAAATTAGGCACAAGATGTGAAATTAAAAACGTTAATTCTATAAAATTTATGCAAATGGCAATCGAATATGAAGCAAATCGTCAGGCTGATATATTAGAAGAGGGAGGCTCTATTGACCAAGAAACTCGTTTATTTGATACAAAAAAAAATGAAACTAGATCTATGAGGTCAAAAGAGGATGCCCACGACTATAGATACTTTCCTGATCCTGACTTATTGCCCCTTGAATTAACTGATGATTTCATATCAAAAATAAAAAAGGAAATACCTGAATTACCTGATGAAAAGAAAAAAAGATTTGTAGATAAGTTTAAATTAACTCCATACGAGGCAAATATATTGGTATCTGATATTGAAACATCAAAATATTTTGAAGATGTAATTAAAAATTCAGATATTAAACTAGCAACAAACTGGATAACAGGTGAATTATTTGCATTACTTAATGATAGAAATTTAGAAATATCACAAAGTCCTATTTCATCTATAAATTTATCATCTTTAATTAACTTGATTAAAGATGGAACTATCTCTGGCAAAATTGCAAAAACAGTTTTTGAAATAATGGCAAATGAAAGCAAAGATCCAAAAAGCATTATTGACGAAAAGGGATTGAAACAACAAAGTGACCCTAAAGAAATTGAAAAAATTGTAAATGATGTAATTAAAGAAAATCCAAAAAATGTTGAATTATTTAAATCCGGTAAAGATAAATTGTTTGGTTTTTTTGTTGGTCAAGTCATGAAAAAGACAGATGGCAAAGCCAATCCTAAGTTAGTAAATGATATTTTAAAGAAAAAATTGAACTAGCATGAGTTCAAATCTGCCTATTAATAAGCAAATAGAAAAATATATTGATGAGCACTCTTTTAAATTACATCCAGTACAAGATGAAATTATTAAGCATAACGACACACTTGGAAAAAAAAAGAAATTACAAATTTCAATCAACCAATGTCATTTTTTATATTTAGTAACAAAATTATTTAAACCTAAAGAAATTTTAGAAATTGGTACTTTTACTGGTCTTAGCTCATTGAGTATGTGCATTGGTCTAGAAAACGAATCTAAGATTACTACTATCGATAAAAACAAAGATACTTCATTAGTAGCGAAAAATTTCTTTGAAAAGGCAAAAGTTTCAGAACAAATTAATATAATCATTGATGAAGCTATTAATGGAATTAATAAATTAATAAGCCAAAAAAAATTGTTTGATTTGATTTTTATAGATGCTGATAAAGAGAATTACAAAAAATATTATGAATTGTCTTTAAACTTATTAAATAGGGATGGTTTTATAATCATTGATAATGTTTTGTGGCATGGCGAAGTTGTAGATAAAAACAATAAAGAACACTTAACTGAGATAATTCGAGATTTTAATACTTATGTTAATAACGATATAAGAGTTGAAAATATGATTATCCCCATAGGTGATGGCTTTTCAATTTGTAGAAAATTATAATGTATACCATCTTTGGTTTTTATAAATTTAAACAATTAAAAAAAATCAGTAAAATCAAAGATAAACTTCAAAATTTTATAGATGATTACAAAATTAAAGGAACTATAATTATTTCACCTGAGGGGATTAATGGATCAATTTCTTTCCTAAAAAAAAATACCAAACAAATAAAAATCAATCTTAAAAAAATCTTTGCCATTACAAAATTTGATAATGAAAATATTTCTTTAAATAGATTTATTCCTTTTCATAAGGGGAGGGTGAAGGTTAAAAAGGAAGTTGTTCCAATTGGAAAAAGACTTAAAAAAAAAGTTAAAGATAATCATCTTTCTCCTAAAGAATGGAATAATTTTGTTTTAAACAAAGACACTTATATAATTGATACTAGAAAAGATTTTGAGTTTAGGATTGGGACTTTCAAGAAATCTATAAATCCAAAATTAAATAACTTTAGAGATTTTTCTAAATATTTTAAAAAGTTTAATAAAAATTCGAAAATCGGAATGTTCTGTACAGGAGGTATTCGATGTGAAAAGGCTAGTGATTATTTATATAACAAAGGTTATAAAAATGTTTTTCAGTTAAAAGGCGGCATCATTAATTATTTGTCAAAAATCAAGAGAAAAGAAAGCTTATGGAAAGGAGAATGTTTTGTATTTGATAATCGTGTTTCTGTGAACCATAGGTTAAATAGAGGCAAATATTCAATTTGTCCTGGATGTAGAGAACCTATTTCTGTTATAGATAAGAAATCTGTGAAATTTGAAGAAGGTGTTTCATGTCCTAATTGTTATAATAAATCAAGCATAGAACAAAAAAAACGATTTAGAATGAGACAAAGTCAAATTGATAAAGCAAAAAAAGAAAAAAAAAATTACATGTTTAAAAAAATTTACAAATAGATGGTTAAGAAAATTAATTTAACAGCGGATCCAATGTGGCAACTTCTAAGAAGAGTTACATTCCCCGCCAGTATTGGATCGTTATTTCAAACTTTTTATAATCTGGTTGATACTTTTTTTGCTGGAAAGATATCACCTGATGCATTAAGTGCTTTAGCAAAATCGTTTCCAATTTATTTTATTATTATTGCAATAGGTGTTGGAGTTGGAGCTGGTACTAATACACTTATAGGAAATTCCATAGGTGAAAAAAAAGAAAAAGTCGCCTCATTATATGTTGCTCAATCAATAATTTTTGCAATAATCATTTCATTATTAGTTACATTTGTAGGAATTAATTCATCTAATTATCTGCTTCAATTATTAGGGTCCTCTCCAGAAAATATTATTTTGACCAGGGAATATTTGGATATAATTTTTTATTGCACAGTAATAGTACTGATCCAAATATCCTTAAATGGAACATTAAATGCACAAGGGGATACAAAAAGTTATAGAAATGTCCTTATATTTACTTTTTTTTTAAACATCATACTTAATCCAATTTTTATTTTTGGTTTTTTGATAATACCTGCTTTTGGAATTTCAGGTATTGCAATTGCTACAGTTATTTGCCAACTTATTGGAACAATCTATTTAGCGCAAAAAGTTTATTGTTGTAAACTTAAAGAGTATTTATATGCAAAGTGCTTTATTCCAAAAATTAACTTTTTAAGTAATCTTACTTTTCAATCTGTACCAATCATGTTTAGCATGTTGTTAATTGGTGTTGGTATATTTAATGTATTATACTTTGTAGGAAAATTTGGAGATATTGCTACTGCTGGTTATGGAGCTGCACTTAGAATAGAACAAGTTTTCTTATTACCAGTCATAGCATTGAATACGGCTGTATTATCAATCGGAGGTCAAAACTTCGGAGCTAAAAATTTTGAAAGAATAAGAGATCTTTATAAAAAAGCATTAATATTTGGTTGCTCATTTATGATCATGGCTGGCTTCATTCTGTATTTTGGGGCAGAAAATCTCCTTGGATTAATTACTGACGATCCAGAAACTATTAAATTTGGATCTCTATATTTAAAGATTGCAGCATTGATAGGCCCTATATATCCAACTTTTTTTATTACTACTGCTGTATTTCAGGCTCTTAAGAGACCCATCTTTAGTTTGTATCTGAGTATATTAAGGCTTACTGCAATTCCTTTTTTATGTTTGTGGTACGTTATTAATATTAAAGGAGGGAGTTACAGCGATATCTTTTATACAATATTAGTTACAAATTGGTTAATGGGATTAGTAGTACTATTTTTTATAGGATCTTTTTTTAATTATATGTTTAAGGATAATAAAAAATATTTTTTTATAAAAAGTTAGATTAACTATCCTTTTTCATTTTTTTTTCAAGCCGTCTTACTAAGAATGATACAATTAAAATTAGTACAAGATACTCTAAGATCAAAAACGTATATATTTCTAAAGGTCTGTATGTAGTAACAACAAGTTCATTTGCCTTTCTAGTTAAGTCTCCAATACCAATAATCGAAACTAAAGAAGACATTTTTAGAACGTATACAAACTGATTTCCAATAGCAGGTAGTATATTTCTTATGGCTTGAGGAAGAATGACAAGTCTTAATTTCCTAAAAAAATTAAGCCCTAAAGAACTTCCAGCTTCCCATTGAGGTTTTCTAATTGAGTTTATTCCAGCTCTAAAAATTTCAGCCTGAAATGCGCTTTCACTAATAGATAAAGCTATAATACCAGATACAAATGGACTAAAACTAATTCCTGTCATAATAGGTAATCCATAATAAATCCATAAAATCAAAACCAACAAAGGTATAGCTCTAACTATTTCGACATAACCTATATTTAAGTATGTTAAAAATTTATTTTTGGCTAAGGAGGGGATAGCAACTATTAATCCCAATACTATTGATAGAGATATTGATACGACAGATATAAAGATAGTTGTTGTAAATCCACTTAATAAAAATTTTAGATTTGTTAAACCGTTAACATTGTTGGGAGATAATATTAACCAATCTAATTCCTGCTTTCCACATGATAATAGGAATAACAATGAGAATAATAAAAATAAGTTTTTCACACTTATATTTATAAAGAATTAATTATTAATAGCTAATTTATTATAAGCTTTTAAGATTGTATTTTGCTAAAAGTTCTTTGAAGAAACCAGATTTCTTTTTCTTATTGATCCAATCGTTAACGTACTTTCTCCACTTATCATCATTTTTACCAACCATCATAGCTAAGAAAGCAGGATTTTTTTCACCATCTGGAACAATTGCTAATTGTGGATATTTAATAACTAATTTGTTAGCTTCAGTTGAACTTGTAATATTACCATCTGCTCTTCCTGCTAGTACTTCCTGAAAATCTCTTGCAGGTGCCTCTACTGAATTCAATTTTGATTTAGGGAAAAATTCTTTAGCTTTTTCCTCTTGTGAAGTCCCAAGCGTTGTAGCGATTGTAACACCTTTATTGTTTAAAGAATCCCAAGTTGAAAATTTACTTAAATTTTTCTTTAAAACCAGTGGAACAGTTCCATATTTGTAATAAGTCTCTGTGAAACCTGCTACTTCTGCTCTTTTTGGAGTTTTTGTTACACTTGTTGAAATATCATATCTGTCTGAAGTTATTCCAGAAACTATAGTTTTCCATTCAGCGGGAACAAACTTAATTTTTACACCCATGTCTTTTGCAAGTTCGTTCATGACATCAATGTCAAAACCTTTATAGGTATTTGTAGAAGGATCTTTTATAGTCATTGGATCCCAATCTCCAGTTGTACCAACTCTTAGTTCTCCGTTTGAAAGAATTTTGTCTAAAGAAGAAGCGTTTGCTGAAAACGAGAATAATAAAGTAAATAATAATATGATAATTTTTTTCATAAGAGTTTAATAAGATAATTTATGATATTTTTCTATGTTAACCTTGACGCAGTTAAATTTTATAATAAATTCGCCCCGTCATTAAGCCAATCCCATAAATGGTTAGAAAACGATCGTCTTACAAATAAATTTATATTGTTATCACCCAGGTTATGAATGATTACATCAATATGATTAATTATAGTTTGGGTTGTGGATCCTTTAGTATCTCTAAATTTTGAGAAATCAAATGGACAACTCATTGAGAGTAATTCGTATAATTTATCTCCAGAAATATTAATACACACCCATTGGTCACTTACATTTGTAACAGCTCCGTAGTTAAGTGATGAAATTTCTTTAAAAATTCTATCAAAAATTTCTTTATTCATGCTATTTGTATAAACCATCCATTCATCTGGGCTTAGCCATAAAGCGCTTAACTCTTGGTTACTTGTAGACGTATTACTTTCCGTTGGTAAAATAACAGAGAGAACTTGGCCAACTTTTGTAAAGAACTCTCTTTTATTTCCACGTAGGTTAATTTTAGTAATTGGTTCAACCTCTTTCAAATTTAAATCTGAATATTCTCTTTTGTCTTTAATAGCTGTATTAATATTATCCATTTATTCTTTCATTTTCTTTATCTAAGAAGACCGTGTCTGATACAGTTACTTTAATTGTTTTATCTATCATTGGAACCAAGAGTTTTTGTCCCTTGAGTTTTTTACCTTCTTTCAAAACTGCTAAAGCAATTGATTTTTTTAAAGTTGGACTGAAATAGCTTGAAGTTACATGTCCAAGCATATTTATAGGCTTTTTATTTTCGTCTTTAATAATTTGAGCACCTTCCTCTAAAATTTCATTAGGGTCATCAGTTAAAAGTCCGACTAATTGTTTTCTATCTTCTCTAATAGTATCGCTTCTATATAGAGATCGTTTACCAATAAAGTCATATTTTTTTTTACTAATTATCCAATCCATTTGAAGATCTACTGGTGTCATTGTTCCATCAGTATCTTGGCCAACAATGATAAATCCTTTTTCAGCCCTTAAAAGGTGCATAGTTTCAGTTCCATAAGGAGTAATGTTAAATTCTTTTCCAGCTTCAATACATTTTTCCCAAATATATTTTCCGTATGATGCTTCCACATTGATTTCATAACTTAGTTCACCTGTAAAACTTATCCGCATGACTCTACAATTTATATTTCCTAGCTTTACTTCTTTAAATGACATATGTGGGAAACTTTCATCAGATAAATCTAAATCTTTAAAAATTTTATTAATGATTTTTTTTGCGTTTGGACCACATACACTCGCTGTTGCATAATGATCCGTAACTGATGTTAAAAATACATCTAATTCTGGCCATTCTGTTTGCAAATAATCTTCAAGTTTAGACATGACATTTGCAGCACCACCAGTTGTTGTTGTCATTAAATAGTGATTTTCACCTAGTTTTGTTGTCACTCCATCATCGTAAACCATTCCATCTTCATTTAACATTAAACCATACCTACACTTACCTATTTGCAATTTTGACCAAGCATTTGTGTAAACCCTATTAAGAAACTCATTTGCATCAGTTCCTTGAATGTCGATTTTACCGAGTGTTGAAGCATCTAATATTCCACTAGATTCTCTTGCAGCTTTGCTTTCTCTTTGCACAGCATCATGCATTGTTTCACCATCTTTTGGATAATACCAAGCACGTTTCCATTGGCCGACATTTTCAAACTTTGCATTATTATCAACATGCCAGTCATGCATAGGAGTTTTTCTAAAAATATCAAAAAATTGTCCAACGTTTCTACCTACTATGGTTCCAAAAGTGAGTGGAGTATATGGAGGTCTAAACGTTGTCGTACCTAGATCACCCATATTAGTATTAGTTGTATCAGCAACTATACCTAAGGCATGCATGTTAGCAAGTTTACCTTGATCAGTACCCATGCCAGTCGTTGTATATCTTTTTACATGTTCAATTGATTTAAAGCCTTCTCGTAAAGCTAATTTTATATCTTTTGCAGTGCTATCATTTTGATAATCTAAAAATGGTTTTGTTTTACTTAAAGGTTTATCTGATGGAAGTAACCATATATTTTTTTTCTCTTTTTCCTTAGAGCATTGAACATCAATTTTATCAAAATTAGAATTTTCAATCTGCAAAAACTTTTTTGTATCTTTTATTGAGTTTTTTAAAACATCATCTAATTCAAAATCTCCTTTTGCAGAACCAATACTTAATTGATTCAAATTTGTTTTATCTGGAACAAAAATATTATCTTTATTATCAAACTTAAGTTTACCACCAGATTGTGTAAATAGATGAACCATAGGGGTCCAGCCACCAGAAATTGCCAAGCAATCGCAATTTAATTCAATCTTTTTTCCGATAACATCATTGCCTTTATCATTTAGCTTCATTATTGCTACTTTGTTAATTCTTTTATAACCTTTAGTGTTTACTATTGTATGTTTCCAATATATTTGTACTCCTAAACTTTTTACTTTATTTACTATTTCTGAAGATGAATTTTCTCTAATATCTACTATTGCATTTAATTTTGTGCCTGATTTATGTAAAGATAAAGCTGTTTCATAGGCACTGTCGTTATTGGTAAATATAACATTTTCCAAACCACATCTAACACCATAATAGTCTATGTATTTTTTTACAGCAGATGCCAACATTATACCGGGTCTGTCGTTGTTATGAAAAACTTGAGGTCTTTCTATAGCCCCAGTGGAGATAATTACTTTTTTTGCTCTTATTTTGTAAAGTCTTTGTCTGATTTTATTATTACGGTCATTAACACTTAAATGATCAGTTAAATTTTGCCTTGCTAGTAAAAAGTTATAATTATGATAAGCAGCAAGACTTGTTCTAGTTTTAATAATGATATTTTTATCATTTTTAATGTTTTCAATGAGCTTTTTTAACCATTCACTGCTTTTTTGATTATCAATTTTAGAGATATCATTATCATCATAAATTAATGAACCTCCCAGTAATTCCTTATCCTCTAACAATAAAACCTTTTTATTATCATCAGAAGCTATTTTAGCCGCTATTAAACCAGAAACACCACCTCCAACTATCAAGATATCACAGTGCATATATCTATGGTCGTACATATCCGGATCTTGTTTCGTTGGGGATTTTCCTAAGCCAGCAGACTTACGAATAAAGTATTCGTACTTTTCCCAAAAACTTGCTGGCCACATAAATGTTTTATAATAAAAACCCGCAGGAAGGAGAGGTGATAAAAAATTATTTATTCCACCTATATCAAAGTTTACACTTGGCCAACAATTCTGACTGTTACAAATTAAACCATCATATAACTCGATTTCAGTAGCTCGTACGTTAGGCTCTGTTAAAGCATCGTCATTTCCTATTTGAAGAATTGCATTTGGTTCCTCAGAACCGGAAGTCATTATTCCTCTTGGTCTATGGTACTTAAAACTTCTTCCCACAAGATGAATATCATTTGAAAGAAGGGCAGAGGCTAGTGTATCGCCTTTATATCCGTATAATTTTTTTCCATTAAAAACAAAAGATAGTTTTCTAGTTTCGTCTACAAATTGTTTATTATTTATTCTTAGATTTTTGGACATTATAATTTTGGTGGTTGTTCACCCATTTTGTATATTTTTTCTATTTTATCATTTGAGGTGTCACGAGCTACATTAAACCATTTTCTACATCCATGTGCATGATTCCATCTTTCAAATTGGATACCCTTAATATTTTTTCTCATAAACAAATATTCTGCCCATTGATCATCATTTAATTCGGTAGGTTGTTTGGGTCTTGCTATATGAGCTTCACCACCAGAAACAAATTCTGATTGATCTCTTTCACCACAATATGGACAATTAATTAAAAACATTAGTGGGCAACAGCTGCTGCTCCATGTTCATCTACTAGATCGCCACTTACAAATCTATTAATGTTAAATGCAGCATTTAATTTATGAGGTTCATCATTAGCGATTGTATGAGCAAATAAATCGCCCGAACCAGGTGTTGCTTTAAATCCACCAGTTCCCCAACCACAATTAAAATAAAGTCCTTTGATTGATGTTTTACTAATTATTGGGCTTGCATCTGGACAAATGTCAACAATTCCACCCCATTGTCTTAACATCTTCATTCTACTAAAAATTGGATATAATTCTAATATGGCTTTAAGTGTTTCTTCTACAATATTAAAGCTTCCCTTTTGTGTGTAAGAAACATATGAGTCAGTTCCTGCACCAATCACTAATTCACCTTTATCTGATTGACTTACATAAGCATGAACAGCATTTGACATTACAACAGTATCAATTATTGGTTTTACTGGCTCCGATACAAGCGCTTGCAAGGGTTTGCTTTCAAGTGGCAACTTAAGTCCTGCCATATTTGCTATCACACTAGAATGTCCCGCAGCAACAACACCAATCTTTTTTGTTTTAATAAATCCTTTTGTTGTTTCTAGACCTTCAACTGTATCCCCACTTCTTTTAATACCTTTAACTTCACAATTTTGAATTATATCAACTCCCATTTCATCAGCGCCTCTTGCATAACCCCAAGCAACAGCATCATGTCTAGCTGTACCAGCTCTTTTTTGTAGAGTTCCACCTAAGACTGGATATCTTATATCCTGCGATGTATTTATTATTGGACAAAACTTTTTTACTTCATCTGTTTCCAACCAAACAGCATCAATACCATTTAATCTATTTGCGTGAGTTCTTCTTTTTAGGTCTCTTACATCTTGTAAATTATGAGCTAAATTCATAACTCCTCTTTGGCTGAACATTACATTGTAATTAAGTTCTTGGGACAAACCTTCCCAAATCTTTAATGCGTGATCATATAAACCTGCACTGGCGTCCCATAAATAATTTGATCTGATAATTGTAGTATTTCTTCCAGTGTTACCTCCACCAATCCAACCTTTTTCAACGACAGCAATGTTTGTTAAATTATGTTTTTTTGCTAAATAATATGCAGTGGCTAAACCGTGACCGCCGCCACCAACAATTACAGCATCATACTCTTTTTTAGGTTCAGGATCTCTCCATGCTCTTTGCCAATTTTCATGGTTGCTAAAAGCATTCTTTATTAAAGAAAATATAGAATATTTATTTTTCATTTTTTGAGAAATTACTTGATAAATATTGAATATTCAATGATTTCAAGTTACACAGTATATAAGGAAGGATGGGTGAGCTGGTTTAAACCAGCGGTTTGCTAAACCGCCGTACGCTTGAAAAGGTGTACCGAGGGTTCGAATCCCTCTCCTTCCGCCATTTTTCAGAAATTAGTACAATGGGTAATTAGCAAAAAAATCTTTCATTTTTATAGGCTTTTGTTCTAACACGTATCGATAAACGTTATAATTTTCTAATACTCTTTGAACATAATTTCTTGTTTCTTTAAATTTAATAAGCTCAATCCAATCAACATAATCCACTTGATCCTTTTGAGGATTTTTATTTATTTTTTTCCAATATCTTACTCTTTTAGGGCCCGCATTATAAGCGGCAATAGCAAAAGGGTAGGCACCATCATATTCTAAAATTAGTCCTGCTAAATAATGAGACCCTAAATTAATATTGTATTCAGGATCTGAAGTTAATCTTGATTTTGAATATGGTAGCTTAGCTTGTTTTGCAACAATCTTAGCTGTGTAAGTCATAAGTTGCATCATACCTCTCGCACCAGCGTAACTATTTGCTTTACTATCAAATTCACTCTCTTGTCTTATAACTGCAAGTATCAATGCAGGGTTAGGAATTTTTCTTCCTCCAACCATAGTTGGTGTGCTGATAACAGGATAGTTATATTGATTGTGAAATCTTTTTTCATAAGATGCTAATTTAGATATCTGAATTGCAAAATCATATCTTGAAATTTCAGTAGCAAGTTCTGCAGCTAGAACTTCACTTCCTTGATCTATATTATCAAGAGCTAAATGACGTAAAATATGTTTTGTATATTTATCTCTTTCTATCTCATAAAGTAAATAAACAAGTTTATATAATTTCTTGTCCTGAAATTCTTTTTTGTATTTATCGTTTGCTTTCATAGTTTCATTTAAAGAAAATGTTTCGTCTGGTTTAATTTTCATATGTGCAAGTTGCCCATAATATGTAGTCGGAAATTTAGATGCTTCACTGTAATATTTATCAGCTGTTACGGGGTCACCCAGTTTTTCATATGTTCTTCCTAACCAAAATGCTCCTCTAGACAAACTTATTGGATAACCAACATTTTGATAAAAAGACTTAAAGTGTTCTCTTGCTAAAATTGGATCATTTAAGAAACTTAAAGCAATCCATCCACTAAACCATTCTGCCTCAGCGTATTCTGGAGTTCCTTGTTCTAATGAGTGGTTATTGACAATTTTGTAAGCTGTTTGATATTTCTTTTTATAAATTAATGATCTACCAATAATTGACCTTTCCACCCACCATTTGTCTGGTCTCACCATATAACTCTTAGTATTCTTAATGTTTAACAAAATTTCTAATGAGCTATCTACTCGACCTCTTTTTCTTCTCCATTTTAATCTGTCATAGTTAAGACCTGGGTCATTTCTGAAACTTTCAGGCACTTTTGAAATTGCATTGTCTACACCATATGATTTACTCATTAGCAATTGCCTTGCAGTATAAAGAAGCTGATAATCTTTCGGTAAATATCTTAACATTCTTTTTAAATCCCAATATTTATTTTCCCAAGCTAGGTAATCAGCCCTTTTAATATGATCTTCTGATGATAAATATTTTTTTATTCGTTTGTATGTAGGTCTAAGTTCTGCTTTAGATAAATCGGCAGTAATCCATCCTTTTTTTATCAACTTTATACCGTCTACATTTTGCCCATCTTGTAATAAGCTTTCCCCCAAAACTATCTCTCCGTATCCACTTAATGGTTTTTTATCCTCGAATAAATTTATTATTTTTTTGTGACCAATTTTTTTAACTGATAATTTCTTTTCAGATAGATATTCAATTCTACCACGACGAGGATAAGTTTCATTTCTTTTTAAAAATGAACTATAGTCAGAATAATTTGCATTATTGTTTCTTTCTAATAGGTATCTCCACATTGTGAAATCATAAATTGACTTATCTTTTGCACGAGAGGCAATTTTGATTGCACTTTGCCACTTTTTTCTTTTAATTAAATCTAAAGATTGTTGAGCTATTTTTACGTCTTTTTTACTATAGTATTTTGATTTTTTAACTTTCTCCTTTTTTGTCTCTGTCTTTTTAACAATTATTGTTGGTTTCTTTTTAGGTAGCAAAATCCCTATATTTTGAAAATCCTTATCAGTTTCTTTTTTTTCAACTTTTTCTTTTTTTTCTTCTTGAATTTCTTTATCTTTTTTAACTGTAGGTTTTATTGGAGGTATAATATTCTTTTTTGATATAATCTTTTTTTTAACCTCATCGGATAATGTTGGTTTTTTTGGTGGAATAATTAACTCACTTGAAAATGAATATGAGCCTAAAATTAACAGAAAGATTAAAATAAATTTGATAAATATTTTAAAAAAGATCATATTTTTGTAAATGAATCGACAATCTATGTTATAAAGTTATATGTTTAAAGGATCAAATGTTGCGTTATTAACTCCGTTTAAGAATAATAAATTAGACGAAGATTGTTATATCAAACTAATAAATTTTCATATTGAAAATGGCACAAATGGTTTAGTTCCCGCAGGAACAACTGGTGAATCGCCCACATTGAGCCATGAAGAGCATGAAAAAGTCATTGAGCTTTGTATTAAAGAAGCAAAAGGCAAAATCCCGGTAATTGCTGGCACTGGATCAAATTCTACAACTGAAGCTGTAGCTTTAACAAAGCATGCAGAAAAGGCAGGAGCAGATGGAGTACTTGTAGTTACTCCATATTACAACAAACCAACACAAGAAGGTTTATATCAACATTATAAATCAATTAATGATAATACTAGCTTGCCAATTATTATTTATAATATTCCAAGTCGCTGCGTTATTGATATGTCAGTTGATACAATGGCAAGACTTTATGAACTTAAAAATATCGCAGGTGTAAAAGATGCGACAGGAGACCTAAATAGACTTGATCAAACTTTAAAAAAATTGGGTCCTGATTTTATTCAGCTAACTGGTGAAGATGGTCTTGCTTTTGAATTTAATAAAAGAGGAGGGGTTGGTATAATTTCAGTTACAGCAAATATAGCACCCAAGTTATGTTCTGATTTTCAAAAATTTTCAAAATCAAATTCTGGTAATGAAATTAAAGAGGCTGAAAGAATTAATGCTTTGCTTCAACCACTTCATAAAGCTCTATTTATTGAAAGCAATCCAGCACCTGCAAAATATGCAGCCAAACTTTTAGGTCTGTGCAGTGATGATGTTAGACTGCCATTAGTTAAAATACAAAAATCCACTAAAGAAAAAGTAAAAGAAGCATTATTGTCTGCAAAATTATTGTAGCATGGTAAAAAAAGAACCTGGACACAAAATAATTTGTTTAAATAGAAAAGCATCCTTTAATTTTTTTTTTCAAGAAATTTTAGAGGCAGGAATTGTATTAAAAGGATCTGAGATTAAGTCTGTGAGAGCAGGAAAAGTAAATATAGCAGAATCATATGCTATTGAAAAAGATGGTGAGTTTTTTTTAGTAAATTCACACATACCAATCTATAAAGAGGCAAGTTTTACTAACCATAATCCTAGAGAAGAGAGAAAGCTGTTGTTAAACAAAAGAGAAATAAAAAAATTAATTGGTAAAGTTAATAGAGATGGATTGTCACTGATACCTCTTAAAATGTATTTTAAAAAAGGGAGAGCAAAGTTGGAGATTGCCGTCGCAAAAGGTAAAAAAAGGTTTGATAAACGACAAACAAAAAAAACAAGGGACTGGAACCGTGATAAAGCAAGATATTTTAGAAGATCATCATAATACAATCATACTGGCACTAGGCTCAAATTTGGGAAATAGAGCAGATAATATTGAAAAAACTAAGTTACATTTATCGCATTTTTGTTACTTTCTTAAAGTCTCAAAACTTTACGAAACACCATCGTGGCCAAACCAATCGAATCCAAAATTTTTAAACCTCATTATTGAATGTAAAACAGATTTAACAATTATCGAATTGTTCGAAAAAATAAAAAAAATAGAAACATTATTAGGAAGAAAAAAAAGTATAAAAAACGCATCACGAACTTGCGATATTGATATTATTGATTTCAACAATACTTGCAAAAGCATTATTCATAAAGGAGAAAAAATTATTACTCCACACCCAAGAATGCATCAAAGAAATTTTACTTTAATTCCATTATATGAAATAAAAAAAAACTGGATACATCCAAAAAATAAGCAAAAAATAGATATTTTAATAAAAAAATTAAACCCCAAATCAATTAGTGATATAAAGATTTATCAAAGTAATGGTATAATTAAAAATGCTTAAATCTGAAGAATTAATAAATAAGGTAAGGGAATATAATAAGTTTTTAAACCCGACAACTTTAACTAAAGCTTATAATTTTGCTCTCGAGGCACACAAGAAACAAAAAAGAGATGAAGGTGTGCCATATATTATTCACCCAATAGCTGTAGCAAATATTCTTTCAGATTTAAAACTTGATAGCGCAACTATTGCAACCGGATTATTACACGATACGATTGAAGATACTAAAGCTACTTATAAAACAATCAAGGAAGAATTTGGTCAAGAAGTTGCTGATTTAGTGGAAGGTGTCACAAAAATCTCTGCATTTGAAAATCAAGCAGCTCAAGACTCTAAAGCTGAAAATTTTAGAAAATTAATCATTGCAACCTCTAAAGACATAAGAGTCCTTCTTGTAAAATTAGCTGACAGACTTCATAACATGAGAACAATTAAATTTGTAAAACTCAAAGAAAAACAAATTAGAAAAGCTAAAGAAACGATGGAAATATATGCTCCATTAGCAGACAGAATGGGCATGAATAGAATTAGAGATGAGTTGGAAGATCTTTCTTTTGAAATTTTAAATCCTGAAGCAAGACATCTCGTTAAGAAAAGACTTGATGAAATAAAAGAAAATAATATTTCAAATTTTAATATGATTTCTGAGGAGTTTCAAAAAATTTTAAAAGAAGAAGGATTAAATGTTAAAATATTTGGTAGAGAGAAAACTCCTTTTTCTATTTGGAGAAAAATTCAAAAAAAAAGAACTTCACTAGAGCAAATCACAGATATAATCGGATTTAGGGTAATTGTTGACGATGTATCAGATTGCTACAAGACTTTGGGTGTATTCCACAAAAAGTGGAATTGTATACCAGGAAGATTTAAAGATTATATTTCATCTCCAAAAATAAACAAATATCAATCATTACATACCGCTATAATTGGTCCAAACAAAAGACCTATTGAAATTCAATTAAGAACAATGCAGATGCATGAATACGCTCAAAGAGGAATTGCATCTCATTGGAAATATAAATCTTCTGAAAAATTTAATTCTTTAACTTGGAAAGAATACGATTGGTTAAAAGATCTAGTTGAAATAATTGAGAGAAATGAAAATCCAGAGGATTTTTATGAATATACTAAACTTCAGATGTTTCAAGAAAATGTATTTTGCTTTACACCAAAGGGATCTGTGATTAAACTTCCAAAAGACGCTACTCCAATAGATTTTGCTTATGCTGTACATACACAAGTTGGAGATACAGCTATTGGATCAGAAATAAATGGTAAAGACAGTCATTTACAAAGTATCCTAAGAAATGGTGATGTGGTTAAGATTATAACATCAAAGAAAGAGTCACCATCTTTACATTGGTTAAGTTCAGCTAAAACAGGTAAAGCAAGAGCCGCAATTAGGAGATATTGGCTATATAGAGAAAATTCTAAACCAACCGACAAAATATATAATACTACTCTTTGGATCTCGTTACCTGATAAACCAGGTGTTCTTGGAACAGTGACAACGATGATTGGAGAAAATCATGTAAACATTTCTAGTGTTGAAATGGTAGAAAAAACTAAAACCTCCATTAATTTTAGATTTAATCTAATTATTTCTGATCTCAAAAACTTTACAAAATTAATAAGTGAGTTAAAACAAAGAGAGTATAAATTTAAAATTATTAGACACAAAAACAAAAAATATGCTTTCTTTAAAAAATTCTTTGGCAGTTTTAAAAAAAACTGACGCTCTTTTAGAGGGACACTTCGTACTTTCATCTGGTCTACATTCACCCCAATATGTTCAATGTGCTAAGCTTTTAAGCAAACCAACTCAAGCTAAAAAATTTATAAGTTCCTTGGCAACAAAAATTAAAAGAAATATTAAAACTTTTGACATCATACTATCCCCAGCAATGGGAGGAGTAATTATTGGTTATGAGATAGGAAGATTGTTAAACAAAGAGACTATTTTTTGTGAAAGAGTAGATAAAAAATTTAAACTTAGAAGAGGTTTTAATATTAAAAAAAAAGCAAAAATATTAATAGTAGAAGACGTAATAACTACAGGAAAATCTTCATTGGAGTGTGTAAGACTTATTAAAAAGTTTGGTGGAAAGTTTGTTGGAATTGCTTGCTTAATAGACAGGTCGAAAAAATTAAAAATGTCCAAAAAAATTATATCTCAAGTAAAATTAGATATTCCTGTTTATAAGAGAAATAAATTACCAACTTCTTTAAAGAATATCCAAATTACAAAACCAGGAAGTAGATATCTAAGATAATGTCTAAACTCGGTGTTAACATTGATCATGTGGCTACGTTAAGAAATGCTAGAGGAGAAAATCATCCAAATATTTTAAAATTTGCAGATATTGCAATTAATTCTGGAGCTGACTCCATTACAGTTCATCTTAGAGAAGACAGAAGACATATTAAAGATTTAGATTTAAAAAAACTTTGTAAAAAAAAAATTAAAATAAACTTAGAGATGGCATGTAATAACAAAATGTTAAAAATTGCTCTTAGAAACATGCCTAATTATGTTTGTATAGTACCAGAAAAAAGAAAAGAAATTACCACAGAGGGGGGAATAGATTTAAAAAAAAATTTTCATAATTTAAAAGAAATTATATCCAGACTTAATAAAGCTAAAATCAGAACAAGTTTATTTATAGACCCTTCAAAACAAAATATTGAAATCTCAAAAAAAATAGGAACAAAATGCGTTGAGCTGCACACAGGAAAAATATCAATTTTAATTAAAAAAGGTGCAAAATTTTCAAATGAACTAAAGAGAATTAAAAATGCAAGTAAATTAGCATTTGATTATGATATCGAAGTACATGCAGGACACGGCTTAGATTATAAAACAACAAAAATTTTGAGAAAAATTCCATACATAAAAGAATTTAATATTGGTCACTTTATCATAGGAGAAAGTTTAGAGTCTGGTATGCCCAGTATTATTAAAGAATTCAAAAAGATCGTAAGATGACTTTGAATATTTTTGGTGTAGGGACAGATATTGTTAAAAATAGTCGTATAAAAAAACTTATTAAAAACAAAAAATTTATTAATAGAATATTCACATCTAGTGAAATTAAAGACTCAAAAAAAATTAATCAGAAAACTTTGTTTTTTTCGAAAAGATTCGCTGCTAAGGAAGCTTTCGTAAAATCTCTTGGCACTGGTTTTGCTCATAATATTAATTTTAAAGATATAAATGTATCAAAAAAAAGAAGTGGTAAACCCTACCTTACTTTAAGCAATAAGTTAAAAAATATATTAAAAAGAAAACTTAAGTTGAAAAAAATTAAAATTTTTCTGTCATTATCAGATGAAAGAGAATATTCAATTGCATACGTTATAACTCAAAAGATTAAATGAAACAAAAAATTATAGATAATGTCAAAACTATTTTTTATGCTTTAGTAATTGCTATTATAATTAGGTCTTTATTAATTCAACCTTTTTATATTCCGTCATCATCAATGGAGCCAACTTTGTTGGTAGGAGATAGGATTTTTGTAACTAAATATACTTATGGATATAGCAAGCATTCATTTCCTTTTAGTTTAGGTCCCATTAAAAAACGTATTTTTTTTGATGAGCCAGAAAGAGGAGACATTATTGTATTCAAAACTCCTGCGGATAACAGAACCGATTATATTAAAAGACTTATAGGTGGACCGGGAGATAAGATTCAATTTATAGATGGCAATCTATATCTTAATGACGTTGAGATTCTTAAATCTAAAGTGAAGTTAGAAATGGAAATATATTGTGGTGGAGAAGTTTTAGAAACAAATCTTTTTGAAGAAAAATTAGAAAATAAAAAATATTTAACTGCTTATAATAATTTTGGATCCTATCAAAATTCAGATGAATTTGTTGTACCTGATAACCATTATTTTTTTTTAGGAGATAATAGAGATTGTTCAAAGGATAGCCGATTTTTAACAAGTGTTGGCTATGTACACCGTGATAATATTGTTGGTAAAGCTAGATTTATTTTTTTTTCAACAGACAAAAAAATAGGAAGATTTATTGAATTTTGGAAATGGAATAAAAGTTTTAGATTAGAAAGATTCTTCAAAAAAATTAAATAATGAAAAAAAATATAAGTTCTTTTGAAAAAATAATAGGTGTTAAATTTAAAAATCAAAATCTCCTATTACAAAGCCTAACCCATAAAAGTAGTAATCCACTTAATAACAATGAAAAATTAGAATTTTTAGGTGATAGAGTATTGGGATTAATTATATCAAAGAATTTATACAAATTATTTCCAAATGATAAGGAAGGAGATCTTGATAAAAAATTGGCATCATTAGTTAATAGAAAAAGATGTGTTGAAATTTCTAATTATTTATCTTTAAAGGATTATGTTTTAGTAGGAGACAACAAAGAAAATTCAAAAATAGAGAATAAAATTTTAGCAGATACAGTTGAATCAATTGTTGGTGCCTTGTATTTAGATCAAGGATTGGAAGTAACTGAAAAATTCATTTTAAATTACTGGAAAAGATTTTTAAATGAAAAATTAACAATTTATAGAGATCCAAAAACAATGCTTCAAGAATATTCTCTTAAATTGTATAAAACTCTCCCAATTTATAATGTAGTAGAAAATAAAGGCCCAAGACACAAACCTGTTATAAAAGTTTCAGTCAAAATAAAAAATTCAAAAAAATATTCGGGAATTGGTAATTCTAAAAAAGAAGCCGAACAGAAAGCTGCTTTAAAATTATTGGATACTTTTAAAAGATGAACTGGACAGATACAGGTATTTTGTTGTCAAAGAATAAATTTCAAGAAAATTCTACTATTGTAAATTTCTATACTAAAAATCATGGTAAGTGCTCAGGTATTATTTTTGGCGCATCATCAAAAAAAATCAAAAACTATTTACAAATTGGAAATGAACTTCATTTAAATTATAATTCGAAAAGTGATGATAGTTTTGGATATTTTAAAGTTGAAATTTTAAAAGTAAACACCCCGATATTTTTCTCCCAAAAAAGATCTATGTATTGCATTAACGCAGCATTAAATTTAGTAAAATTACTAACTGTAGAAAATCAAGAGAATACATCAATTTATGAGCTGGTTCATAAGTTATTTTCAATTCTAGAAAAAGATGATTGGTATATAAATTATATTTTTTGGGAACTTGATTTTCTAAGATTGATTGGTTTTGACTTAGATGTAAAGAAATATGCAAAAAAAGAGTCCAATGGGAAGGATGAATTTTTTATTACTACAAATCTAAAAAAAATTAAAGTTCCCAATTTTCTTATTTCTAAAAGTGGAGATAATGTAAAGAATCAAGATATAATAGACGGTTTGAATCTTATAAGTGAGTATTTACAAACAAATCTTTTTTTACCTAACAGTATTAATTTTCCTCATCAAAGAAAAAAATTCATAGACGATTTTAAATCTTAATTTTTAATAATTTTGTCTGTTCTATCTGCAAAATATGAAATAATTGCATTAGCGCCAGCTCTTTTAAATGACATAAGTGTTTCATAAATAGAGTTTTCATCTATTAATCCCTTGTTAATACCATTCATTAACAAACTATATTCACCTGAAACCTGGTAAGCCAAAACTGGTATTTTAAAATTTTCTTTCACTTTTTTTATTATATCGAGGTAGGGAAGACCAGGTTTCACCATTACAAGATCTGCTCCTTCTTTAACATCTAATGCCACCTCTCTTAAAGCTTCTTCGGAATTACTGAAGTCCATCTGATATGTTTTCTTGTCACCTTTTAAAGATTTTTTTGATCCAACTGCATCTCTAAAGGGACCATAAAAAGCAGATGCATATTTTACAGCATAAGATAATATTTTTATGTCTTTAAGAGAATTATTATCGAGTTCTTGTCTAATCTCACCGATACGTCCGTCCATCATATCTGATGGAGCGATAACGTCACTACCCATTTGAGCCTGTAAGAGTGATTGTTGAATTAATATTTCGATTGTTTCGTCATTAAGAATTTTTTTGTCACTTAATATTCCATCATGTCCATGTGATGTATAAGGATCTAAAGCGACATCAGTCATTATACCGATTTCATTTTTGTATTTATCTTTAATTTTTCTAATAGCCTTACAAACTAAATTGTTTTCATTTAAAGCTTCACTACCATAAGAGTCTTTTAGACCACTATTTGTTTGAGGAAAAATTGCCACCATTGGAATTTTAAGTTTTAGGGCTCTATCAACAATCTGACCAAGTTTATCGACACTATATCTAAAAACTTCAGGCATAGTTTTAATTGGAATCTTTTTATTTTTTCCCTCTGTTACAAAAATTGGTAATATAAAATCATTACTTGAAAGAGAATTCTCTCTAACTAATCTTCTCATCCAATCAGTTTTTCTTGATCTTCTCATTCTCAATTTGGGGTATTTACCAGTGATAATCATTCTCAATGTTTTTTAATGCGACAATAGTAATATATATAAAAATAGTTTATAAGCTATTAATAAAAAAGTTATAAAATGTCACTATCATTTAACGATTTTCAAAAACAAGATATCAAATTCGATATTACCAAACTTCGAGAAGCTTGCACAAAAGTTTTAAACCTAAAAGGTTTTGACACAAGTCTAGGAATTCCTCACTTTGCTGGAATTTCATTAAATCAAATACCAGGAGATCCAGAGTCAATTAAAGGAAATAATGTTCGTGGGGTATTTTGGACGAAACCAAACAGTGATGGAAAAGAAGTTTCAAGGGACAAAATGATTGACGAAGGAAAGTACACACAGTTCATAGATGAATATAAAGATACTTATTTTAAAACTGTTTATGAAGAATTATCAAAAAAATATAAATTAGGCAGAGTAAGATTATTATTAAAGGAACCAAGATCTACTTTAAGTTGGCATCGTGATCCAGAGCCTAGACTACATATCCCAATTATTACAAACCCTGGATGTATAATGGTAATAGATAATGTAGCTAAGCACATGCCAGCTGATGGATCAGTTTGGATTACTAATAATAAAAAGTATCACAATGCATTTAATGGCGGTGAAGAGAATAGAATTCATCTTGTTGCTTGTGTACTTGATTACAAATTTAATTAATTTGAATAAAATCTATATATCTTCAGACCACGCTGGATTTAAACTAAAAGAAAAAATAAAATATTCATTAAAAAAGAAAAAATTAAAAATTTTCGACTTAGGACCCAGCAATGACAATTCTGTAGATTATCCAGATTTTGCAAAAAAATTAGCAAAAAGTGTTGCAAAAAGTAAAAAAAATCGTGGGATCTTGGTTTGTGGCTCGGGTGTTGGAATGTCAATAGCGGCAAACAAGGTTAAAAATATAAGAGCCGCATTGTGTTATAGCATTGAAAATACCAAATTATCAAGATTACATAATGATGCCAATATAATCGCTTTAGGATCGAGACTTATTAGCGCAAAATTAGCTTTAAATTGTGTTAATATTTTTTTGAAAACTAGATTCGAAAGTGGTAGACACTTGAGAAGGGTTAAAAAAATAAAATAAATTATGTCTAGTGAAGGTAAATATACAAATATAGAGTATCAAAACTTTTTTGAAAAAAACTTATCAGATACTGATCCAGAAATATATAAGGCTATTAATGATGAATTAGCTAGGCAACAACAACATATCGAACTAATTGCATCAGAGAATATTGTTTCTAATGCTCTTCTTGAAGCTCAAGGATCTGTATTAACTAACAAGTATGCTGAAGGTTATCCAGGAAAAAGATATTATAACGGATGTGATCATGTCGACGTTGCTGAAAACTTAGCTAACGAAAGACTAAAGAAATTATTTAATTGTAAATTTGCTAATAGCCAACCTCATTCTGGAGCTCAAGCTAATGGAGCAGTCTTCTTAGCATTACTAAAACCAGGTGATACTATAATGGGAATGAGTTTAAATTCTGGTGGTCACCTTACTCACGGGTCAAAAGCATCTGTTTCAGGGAAATGGTTTAACGCAATCGCATATGATGTAGATAAAAAAACAGAATTACTAGATTATGAATCTATTGGGAAACTTGCAGTTGAGAATAAACCAAAACTTATAATTGCAGGTGGAAGTGCGTACTCTAGACAAATTGATTTTAAAAAGTTTAGGGAGATTGCAGATAAAGTAGGAGCATATTTTATGGTAGATATGGCTCACTTTTCTGGTTTAGTTGCAGGTAAAGGTTATCCAAATCCTGTAGAGTATGCTGACGTTGTTACTTCAACAACTCATAAAGTTTTTAGAAGTGCACGTGGTGGAATTATTTTAACTAATAATGAAGCTTTGTCTAAAAAATTTAATTCTGCAGTTTTCCCAGGTTATCAAGGTGGACCTTTGATGCATATAATTGCTGCAAAAGCAGTAGGGTTCCTTGAAGCATTAAAACCAGAATTTAGAAATTATATTTCAAATGTAATGGCTAATGCAAAAATTTTAGCCGAGACATTAAAAAACAATGGTTTTAAAATATATTCAGGCGGAACTGATACTCATTTAATGTTGGTAGACTTAAGACCATTCAATGTAAAAGGAAATATTGCGGCTGATAGTTTATGTAGAGCAAACATAACATGTAATAAAAATGGAATTCCATATGATACAGAAAGTCCAATGATAACATCTGGGATAAGATTAGGAACACAAGCTGCAACTACAAGGGGCTTTGGTTTAGATGAATTTAAAAAAGTAGGAGAACTAATAACTAAAACAATAAAAGGTTTATCAGCAAATCCAGACGATAATGCGAAAGTTGAAGCAGAAGTAAAAGAAGAAGTAATTTCACTGTGCTCAAAATTTCCGATTTATAAAAATTTAAAATAGTAAATGATTTGTCCATGTGAAAAAAAAGGTGAAACATCGGTTGTGGATTCACGTCCAACCGAAGATGGTACTGCAATAAGAAGAAGGAGACTTTGCACATGTGGAGAAAGATTTACTACTTTTGAAAGAATTCAATTTAGAGAATTAATGGTTGTTAAAAAGAGTGGAAGAAAATCACCATTTGATAGAGATAAATTATCAAAGTCAATTTACATTGCTCTAAAAAAAAGACCCATTGATACTGAAACTGTCGAAAAATTTATTACTAATATTTCAAGATCACTTGAAGAATTAGGGCAAAATGAAATTTCGTCCAATGCAATTGGAAAAATGGTTATGGATGGTTTAAAAAATTTAGACCCTGTAGCTTACGTAAGATTTGCATCTGTTTATAGAAATTTTAGAGAAGAAAAAGACTTTGTACAATTTGTAGACAAAATAGATGTCTTCAAAAAAAGATAAGCTCTATTTAAATTTAGCTTTGAATTTAGCAAAAAATATGGAGGGTTTAACAGGGACAAATCCTTCTGTTGGAAGTGTTCTTGTTAAGAATGATGAGGTTATTTCGTTAGCTTCCACAGGTTATAATGGAACGCCTCATTCTGAGTTTAGTTTATTAAATAAAATTGACAAAAAAATAACTAAGGGCTCATCTCTTTATGTAACTTTAGAACCTTGTAGTCATTATGGAAAAACACCGCCTTGCACTAATATTATAATAGATAAAAAGATTTCCAGGCTTGTTTTTGCTACTCATGACATTGATAAAAGATCCTCAAAAAGAGCCAAACAAATTCTAAAATCAAAAAAAATTAAAGTTAAAAATATTAATGTACCTAAGATAAGTGAATTTTATAAACCTTATATTTTTCAAAGAAAATATAAACAACCCTATGTAGTAGGAAAAATAGCATGCTCAAAAGATTTTTTTATTAAAAGTTCTAAATCAAAATATGTTTCTAATACATATACTCAATCTTTTTCTCATCATCTAAGGTATAAAAATCAAGCTATATTAGTTACTTACAAGACTATTAACGAAGACAATCCATTATTGGATTGTAGATTATCTGGTTTAAATGAGTATTCACCTATAAAAGTTATTATAGATAAGAATTTAAAAGTTAAAAAAAATGCAAATATTTTCAAATTAAAGAATACTAAAATAATTATTTTTTATAACTCAGGTGATAAAAAAAAGATAAAGTTTCTTAAGAGTAAAAAAGTAAAACTAATCAATGTTAAACTCGAAAAAAATGGTGAATTTAACTTAAAAAAAGTTATGTCAATTTTATATCAAAACAATATACGTTTTTTATTAGTTGAGGGTGGAAATCAGTTTACAAACAAAATGTTGGATAAAAATTTATTTAATGAATTTTATTTAATAAAAACAGATAATAAATTGAGACAATCTGGTAAATTAAACATTAAAAAAATAGTTTATAAATTATCAAAAAAATTTAGAATTAATAGTAATATCAATCAGTATTTTGATAAAAATAAAATTACAAGATTTATTTAAAAAATGTTTAACGGAATTATATATCAACAGGGAACTGTATCAAAATTTTCGAAATTAAACACAGGGACAAAAATATTTATAAAGAGCAAGCTTAAATTGGACAAAAAAGATATTGGTTCATCCATTGCATGTGATGGTGTTTGTCTTACATTGGTTTCAAAAAAAAAAGACTTATTAGAATTTTATCTATCCAAAGAAAGTATCAACAAATCAAAGTTTAAGCATCTTAAAATTGGTCAAAAGATAAATCTTGAACTGCCTTTAAAATATGGTCAAGATATTTCAGGTCATATATGCCAAGGCCATGTTGATTGTACTTCTTTACTAAAAAAAATTAAAAAAGTGGGTAAATCAATTGTATTAGAATTTAAAATTGAAAATAAATTTTCAAAATATTTAATACCTAAAGCTTCAATACTTATAAACGGTGTTTCGCTTACAATATCAAAAATAAAAGGTAATAACTTTCAAATTTGGTGCATTCCGCATACCTTAAAGCTTACTAATTTATCAAATTTAAAGGTTAATGATATTGTTAACATTGAAATAGATATTCTTTCAAAATATGTAAAAAAATTTTATGAAAACAAAAAAGTTTAGCTCTGTAGAAAACATTATCCGTAAAGCCAAAAAAGGAGAAATGTATATCCTTGTAGATGATGAACACAGAGAAAATGAAGGTGATTTGGTAATACCAGCTTCAAATGTTTCTCCAAAGAAAATTAATTTCATGGCAAAATATGGAAGGGGATTAATTTGTTTAGCGCTAACAAATAAACAAGCTAAAAGATTGAGTCTTTCTCTCATGTCTCCAATAAATAAATCAAGAAACCAAACAGCTTTTACAGTATCAATAGAGGCAAGAAGGGGAGTTACAACTGGTATTTCTGCAAAAGACAGATCTTTAACAATTAAAACAGCAATAAAAACAAATGTTAAAAAAAAAGATATAGTTTCACCAGGACATATATTTCCAATCATCTCTAAAGACGGTGGAGTTTTAGTAAGGGCAGGTCATACAGAGGCATCAGTTGATATATCAAAACTAGCCAAAAAAAATCCTTCGGCGGTTATATGTGAAATAATGAACGATAAAGGAGTAATGACAAAAGGCAAAGAGCTTTTTGAATTTGCTAATAAACATAAATTGGCTATAGCAAAAATAGAAGACTTAATTTCTTATAGATTAAAGAATGAAAAATTAGTTAAGCTCAAAAAAACTGATAAAATTGTAATTAAAAATAAAAAATATCAAATTAAAATTTTTGAAAATCAACTTGATGGTTCTGAACATTTTGCATTAATAAAAGGTAAAATCAGCCCCAGTAAAAATACTAGAGTACGAGTTATATCCTCCAATTTGGTTGAAAGTTATTTACTAGGAAAGAGATTGCCTAATTCATTTAATAATACATTAGATTATTTTAAAGATTATAATAATTGTATATTAGTTTTTATAAGAGACTCTAATTTAAAATCTGTATCTTCAACTTTAAGAGACTTTAAATCTGATAAGAAAGATAAAATGGGCACTGATAAACTAATTAGAAACTATGGTATTGGTGCTCAAATAATTAAAGCTTTAAAAGTAAAAAATATGATATTAGTTACCAGATCGCCAAAAAAAGTTATTGGCTTAGAAGGTTTTGGAATTAGAATTACCAAACAAGAAATTATAAAATGAAAAAAATTTGTATAGTCGCATCAAAATATTATGAAGATATCATTAATATGCTAGTTAGTGGTGTTAATGATGTTGTAAATAATCATAAAAAAAAAATTAAAACAGAGATTATTTATGTTCCAGGTGTTTTCGAAATACCATATGCGGTATCAAAAAATTTAAAAAAATATGATGCTTTTATAGCCTTGGGATGTGTCATCAAAGGTGAAACGCCTCATTTTGATTTTATCAGTAAATCTTCAATAGATGCAATAATGAAATTATCAATTGAAAGTAAAAAACCTATTGGAAATGGAATTTTAACTTGCTTAAATAAAGACCAAGCAATTGAACGTGCTGATAAATCAAATAAAAACAAAGGTAAAGAAGCAGCAAACGCAGTAATTGAACTTTTGATTAACGACAACTAAAAAGATGCAGCCACAATACAGTCCAAAAAATAATCCAAGAGTAATTATAATTCAAAAATTATATGGAAAATTTTTTAATAAAGAAGAGGAATTAACATTTCCTAAACACAGATTTAAAAAATTTATAAAGGATGTTGTAAAAGGTACAATTGAACGAAATGAAGTAATTAATAATGAAATTCAAATACATTTAGAAAATGACATTAAACTAAAAAAACTTGATAAAATTTTTATAATAATAATTAAAAGTGCTATTTTTGAATTTTTATACAAACCGAATGTTTCTTCAAAAATAATTATCAAAGAATATCTAAATGCGTCTAATTATTTTATAGACTTATCACAGACGAAATATCTTAATGCATTATTAGATAAAATATCAAATAAAATCAGAGCTTAAATGAACGAAGTTCAATTAATTGACAAATTTCTTAAAAGATTAACCAAAAAAAAAAGTTCATCTCAAGGTCTAAACGATGATATTTTTTTTAATAAATCCAACAAATTAGCAGTATCGGTTGATACTTATGTTGAAAAAGTACACTTTCCTAATTTTAAAGCACCTGATCTTGTAATTAAAAAGATTTTAAGATCATCACTATCGGATTTAATTTGTAAGGGTGTTAAACCAAAATATTATTTTATATCAGCGAGTGGTAACTCAAAATCTTTCTCAAACAAAAATTTAAAAAAGATTTCAAACTCTTTATCCTTAGAACAGAAAAAATTTGATATTGAATTATCTGGTGGTGATACAGTTTATTCTAATACTAACTCTTTTACATGTTGTGTTATAGGATTTTCCAATAAGATAGTAAAAAGACACAACTCAATGATTGGAGATGATATATACATAACTGGTCACTTAGGCGATAGTTTCATAGGTCTTCAAATTTTGAAAAAAAAAATTTCAATACCAAAACATTTGAAAAAATATTTCATTTCTAAATTCTATATGCCATCTATAAATTTAAAAACGGTAAATTTCTTACAAAAATTTGCAAATACATCTATTGATATATCCGATGGGTTGTTGATTGATTTGAAAAAAATGATAAGACAACAGAAACATGGTTTTGCACTTAGATTAGATGACATTAAATTATCAAATCAACTCAAAGAGGTCCTAAGTAGAAATAAAAGGTTTAAAATTGAAAATATAATTTTTAATGGTGATGATTATGAAATTATTTTCACCTCTCATAAAAAAAACCGATCTTTAATCAATAAGTACGCCAAAAGTAAAAAACTTAAAATTCAAAGAATCGGTAAAATCTTAAAAAAACACCAAGATTCCTGTATTTTAAAAGGTAACAACAAGTTTAGAATAAATAAAAACCTTGGTTATACTCATCAATTTTAACTAATATTATATTGCCTTTTATACTTATTTTTGTAATGTCCATTTTTTTTAAATAGAAACTTTTAATACATAAGGAATTTATGAACTATAATGTTGAAACAATTTTAATCTACACAATTCTAGCTGGTATCTTATCAATAGTTTACGGATATTTTACAGGAAAAAATATTTTAGCCGCAAGTACAGGAAACTCAAAGATGCAAGAAATTGCATCTGCAATTCAAATTGGTGCAAAAGCATATTTAAACAGACAGTATAAGACTATCGCAATTGTTGGTTTAGTAGTTCTTGTTATTATAAGTTTTTCTTTTAGTTTTTTAGTAGGTCTGGGTTACTTAATTGGAGCTGCATTGTCTGGTATTGCAGGTTATGTGGGAATGTTAGTTTCAGTTCAGGCCAATGTAAGAACTGCTGAAGCATCTAGAAAAGGTTTATCAAAAGGTTTATCGATTGCATTTAAGTCTGGTGCTGTTACTGGAATGTTAGTTGCTGGATTAGCTTTATTATCAATAGCAGTTTACTATTATTTACTTTTAAAATTTAACGTTGATAAAAGAGAATTAATAAATGCACTTATTGCTTTGGGATTTGGTGCCTCACTCATTTCTATATTTGCAAGATTAGGTGGTGGAATTTTTACAAAAGGTGCTGATGTTGGTGCAGATTTAGTTGGAAAAGTAGAAGCAGGAATTCCAGAAGATGATCCAAGAAACCCAGCAGTAATAGCAGACAACGTTGGGGATAACGTTGGTGACTGCGCAGGAATGGCAGCAGATTTATTTGAAACCTACGCAGTAACTATTGTTGCTACGATGGTTTTATCTTCAATTTTTTTCCCAAAAGATTTAATGATGATGGTTTATCCTCTAACAATAGGAGGAGTTTGTATAGTAACTTCAATATTAGGAACATTTTTTGTAAGATTAGGTTCGTCAAAAAATATAATGCTTGCTCTTTATAAAGGTTTCATTGTTACTGCAATCACATCTCTACTAGTTTTATATCCACTTACTGATTATGTTTTAGAATTAGACAAAGTATATTCAATAGGTAACAATCAATTTTCAGGCTTAAGTCTTTATTACTGTAGTGTAATTGGATTAGTAATTACAGGTCTACTTATATGGGTTACAGAATATTATACTGGTACAAATTATAGACCAGTGAAAAGTGTTGCATCATCATCTACTACCGGACATGGTACAAATGTAATTCAAGGACTAGCAGTATCTATGGAAGCTACAGCAATACCAGCACTAATTATTGTTGGTGGAATTTTATTAACAAATTATATTGCTGGTTTATATGGAATAGCAATTGCTGTGACTGCAATGTTAGCTCTTGCTGGAATGGTTGTTGCTTTAGATGCTTATGGACCAGTAACAGATAACGCTGGTGGAATAGCTGAGATGTCCAATTTACCTAAAAATGTAAGAAAGACTACTGATGCACTAGATGCAGTAGGGAATACTACAAAAGCTGTCACTAAAGGTTATGCGATAGGTTCAGCAGGGCTAGGAGCTTTAGTTTTATTCGCAGCATATACAGAAGATATTAAATTTTTTTCTAGTTTACCTGGTTCAAAGCTTGAAAATGTAGTTGTAAGCTTTGATCTATCAAATCCTTTCGTAGTAGTGGGTTTATTAGTTGGTGGTATGTTACCATATCTTTTTGGATCTATGGGTATGCAAGCAGTTGGAAGAGCAGGAGGCGCAGTTGTAATAGAGGTTAGAAGACAATTTAAAAAAATTCCTGGTATAATGAAAAGAAAAGCAAAACCTGATTACGGCAAACTCGTTGATTTACTTACTAAAGCTGCGATTAAAGAAATGATTATACCATCTCTATTACCTGTTTTATCTCCAATAGTTTTATATTTGATAATTTATCAAATAGGCGGACAAGTTGCTGCTTTATCATCTGTAGGTGCAATGTTACTGGGAGTTATAATTACTGGCTTGTTTGTGGCAATTTCAATGACAGCTGGTGGTGGTGCTTGGGATAATGCTAAAAAATATATAGAGGATGGTAATCATGGTGGAAAAGGGTCTGAAGCTCATAAAGCTGCAGTAACCGGCGACACAGTTGGTGACCCTTACAAAGATACAGCAGGTCCAGCAGTGAATCCAATGATAAAGATCACAAACATAGTTGCTTTATTACTTTTAGCAGTTATAGCTGGATGATCAAATTATTGGTTCTGCTCTCTTCTTTTTTTTCTTACACCAAGAGGGTCATTAATTTTTTGTCTCATACTAGCTAAAAAATCATAGACAAAACTTCTTTTTCTATAAGAAATTGCAGTTTTGTCTTTATCAAAATTAATTTTTTTCATATCGTCTATATCATAAAAGTCAATTTTAGCTAATAAACCTCTCTGATCTATTTCAAGGACAAGAACATTATTTACAATTAATTCTCTTTTTCCAAATAAATGAGTATTAGTAATTTTTCTTTCGATATATATCCATACATCATTATCAAATGTACTTTTTGTCGAAGGTTCTCCAAAAATCTTTATTAAATCATTTCTGTTTGTTGTGTTAACTTGTATTTTTTTCATTTTTTTTTCTATAAAATAAACTCCATGGTGATCATCTACTAAATTCAAAGAACAATTTGAAATAATCAAAAATAGGGATATAAGGAATATATTTTTCATGATTAAAGATTTTGTAAACTTATATAATAATTTAGTAAATCTCTCTAGAAATAAAAGTCTTTTCTCTCTTTTTACCAACAAAGACACCTTTTCTGATAGATTACTCATTTTATTGTTTCATTTTGCATTCTTTTTGCGTCAGCATAAAGGTAAAACCGATAAAGAATACCTTCAAAAATTTTTTGATTATTTTTTTAGACAAATTGAGCTTAGTATTAGAGAGATTGGTTATGGAGATGCATCAATAAATAAGAAAATGAAAGATTATATAAATATTTTCTTTTCAATTTTAGATAAAATTAGCAATTGGAATAAATTAGATGATGATAAAAAAGCCGATATTCTGGTACTTTATTATAAACTCAAAGATAATCATGTGAAAATAGTTAATTATTTTAATGACTACGAGATATATTTATCGAAAACTCCTTTAAAATCATTTACAAAAGGTGTAATAAATCATAAGTTTTAATATTATGGCTGTACCAAAACGCAAAACAACTAAATCTAGAGCTGGAAAAAGAAGATCTCACATTCATTTTAGAACAAAAAATGTTACAGAAGACAAGAAATCAGGCGAGTATCGTCTTTCACATCATTTAGATTTAAAAACTGGTACCTATAAAGGTAGACAGGTACTAGATCCCAAGGAATAATTTTTCATTATGACCAACATTTTAAATATTGCAGTAGATGCAATGGGTGGGGAAGGTTCACCGAAAAAAGCTATTGATGGAATAATTCATCATTCCAAAACAGCAAAAAATATTAATTACAATGTGTTTGGTGATGAAAAAGAAATAAAAGAGCTTTTAAAAAATTTAAAAGAAAATAGTTTTAAAATTTTTGATACAAAAGAAAAGATACTTGATACAGACTCACCATTATCGGCTGCAAGAAAAGGAAAAAATTCTAGTATGTGGAAAGCAATAGAAAGTGTTAAATCAAAAGAATCAGATATAGTAATATCTGCAGGAAATACTGGTGCACTATTTGTTATCGCAAAAATAAATTTAGAAATGATAGAGAATATTGATAAACCAGCTTTATCTGCTTTATGGCCAAATAAATCAGGAATGAATGTTGTTCTAGATCTTGGGGCAAACATTGAGTGTAGTGAAAAAAATTTAATTGATTTTGCAATAATGGGTTCATCTTTGTTTAAATCACTTTTTCCAAAAGAGCAGCCAAAAGTAGCACTATTAAACATCGGGTCTGAAGACATAAAAGGTAACGAAATAATTAAAGGTGCTCACAAAATTTTAAGCGAAAAAAAAAGTAATGAATTTAATTTTGCTGGTTATATAGAAGGTAATAATATTATGTCTGGTGATGTAAATGTTATTGTGACAGATGGTTTTACTGGAAATATTGCCCTTAAAACTGCGGAAGGGACTGCTAATTTTATAATGAAAGAGGTTAAGAGTTCGATGACATCTAATTTATATGGGAAAGTTCTATCTTTTTTAAATATTAAAAATTTAAGAAAAGTAAAAGATAAATTAGATCCCAGACTTTATAATGGTGCAATTCTTATTGGCTTAAATTCCCCTGTAGTTAAAAGTCATGGCTCAACAGATTATATTGGTTTTTCTAACTCATTGAAAGTTTGTGAAAAAATAGTCCATGGAAATTTGATAGAGAAAATAAAAAATAACATTATTAATTAATGAGAGTAAACCTTACAAAAAAAGAAATTATTAACTCTGTATTTATGCAAATAGGCTTTTCAAAAAAAATGTCAGAAAGTATTCTTGAAGATATTTTGTCTGATATTGTAAAAAATCTTAAAAAATTCAAAGTTGTAAAAATATCAAATTTTGGAACATTCCACATACGTTTTAAAAAAAGTCGTATTGGTAGAAATCCCAAAACAAAAGAAAAAAAAATAATTAAAGAAAGAAATGTTGTTTTATTTAAACCATCTAAGGATTTTAAAAATTATATTAATAATAATGAAAAAAAGCTTAAAAGCCTATAAAACAATTGGCGAAGTTGCAGAAATACTAGAATTAGACTCGATTGGAAATAAAAAGAATACTCATACAATTCGTTATTGGGAGACTGAGTTTCAACAAGTTAAACCAAAAATGATAAATAAACGAAGACATTATGACGATAAAAATATAGAACTTTTAAAGAAAATAAAGTTTTTACTTAAAGAAAAAGGAATGACAATATCGGGTGTAAAAAAACAATTAAATAAAGATTTTTTTGATATTGACCCTAGTGAAAATAAAACTATAAATGCAATGGATTTAAAGTATAAGTTAAACAAAATTAATAAATTAATTAAAGACTTAAAAACATCAAATGGCAAAAAAAACTCACGTTAAAGTTAGATTGGTCCCAGAGTCTAAACCTGACAGTCCTTTTTTTTATTATGTAAAAAAACCAGCTGGTGGTGAAAAGGCTAAGATTAAGTTAAAAGCAAAAAAGTACAATCCTTCTACAAGAAAGCATGAAGTTTTTGTTGAAAAAAAACTGCCTCCACATAGTAAATAACTACTTATTTTTTTTTCTTAAAATTTCTGAATTCGTATTGAATAAAAGCATTAATCATACTTTTCCATACCTTAAGAGTAATTCTAGTATCTATTTTATTTTTTTTTGATTTTTTCTTAATATTATTTAAAATTACATTAATTCTTTTTCTATCAATTATTTCACTCTTTTTTTCTTTAAGCTTTAAAACGTTTTGAACAACATTAAATCTCTTTTTTAATATTTTGATGAGTTGATTATCAAGCAAATCTAGTTTTTTTCTTAAAACAATTAATTTTTTTTTATTATTAGGCGACATTTAATCTTTTGGATTTAATTATAATTATTATATTTATTGATATATGTACATAAATAAAAGTATCGAAAATTTACTGTCTTTTTGGTTAATTATTATGTTTGTATTAGTTTCATCAATAATAGTTGTTGGTGGACTCACAAGATTAACTGACTCAGGTTTATCGATTACTGAATGGGAATTATTTAAAGGATTTTTACCACCTTTTTCAAATACTGAATGGATTGCTTATTTTAATTTATACAAGGAAATACCTGAATATAAATTACAAAACTTCAATATGTCACTAGATGAATTTAAAGTAATTTTCTGGTGGGAGTGGGCTCATAGATTTTTGGGAAGAATAATAGGTTTATTTTTTCTAATACCATTAATATATTTTATTTTCAGACTAGGTTTCAAAAAAACTAAATCATATATATTTATATTTGTACTAATATGTGCTCAAGGGTTTATAGGTTGGTATATGGTTATGAGCGGTTTAGTTAACAAAATTGATGTAAGCCATTTTAGATTATCTCTTCACCTAACAACTGCCTTTATTATCTTAACACTCATTCTTTGGCAAATTTTCAATCTTAAAATAAAACTGAATTCTAACTATGGATATATAAAATTTAAATTACCTGAGATCTTCATTTTCTTGATTTTTTTACAAATAATTGTTGGTGCTTTTGTTTCGGGTATGGATGCTGGAAAAATTTATAATTCGTGGCCATTAATGGGATCAACGTTTTTTCCAAATGACAATAATCTCTACAACTTGTTTGAGATTTCAGCTTTTAGCGAACCATCTCTTGTTCAATTTATGCATCGAAACCTTGCCTACATTATAATGATTGTATATTTGATTACTCTTTATTTAGTAATTTCAAACAAATTAATAAAGTTTAATAAAACAGTTGTAATTTTAGGTTTAATATTATTGCTTCAAATTGTGTTAGGAATTTTGACAGTAACTAGTGGTGCACAAATGTTTATTGCATCTATGCACCAAATTAGTTCAATTCTTCTTGTAAGCTTTAGTGTTTATTTTTTATTTATAAACACTAAGAAAAATTAACTTACAGCTTTCAGACTTGGTTTACCTGATGCATCAAGAGCCTGTTTCAAGTCTGCAATAATATCATCTGGATGCTCAATACCTATTGATAGTCTTATGTATCCAGGTGTAACACCAGCTGCTAACAATTCTTCTTCAGTAAGTTGACTATGTGTAGTTGTAGCAGGGTGGATAGCTAAACTTCTAGCATCTCCAATGTTTGCTACATGGTAAAACATTTTTAAAGCCTCAATAAACTTTTTACCAGCTTCTACACCGCCTTTAACTTCAATACCTACTAGAGCACCGTTACCTCCAGAAAAATATTTCTTAGTTCTATCGCCAACTGCTCCTTTGTGAAGTGTTGGATATATTACTCTCTCAACATTTTTGTGCTTAGTTAAAAAATCAACAGCCTTTTCTGCATTTGAACAATGTTGTTTCATTCTTAAAGGTGCTGTTTCCAACCCTTGTATAATACCCCATGCGTTATCAGGTGCCAAAGGTGCTCCCAAATCTCTCAGTAGACATACTCTTGCTCTTACCGCAAAGGATACATTAGCTCCAGTTAGTTGAGGTACAACTTCACCCCATTTTGCCCCACCGTAACTCATATCTGGTTCATTAAATAATGGTTGTCTTTTTGGGTCAGCTGTCCAGTCGAAATTACCTCCATCAACTAAACATCCACCGATTACTGTTCCATGACCTCCAATAAATTTAGTTAAAGAATGAACAACAACAGCTGCACCATGATCTAATGGCTTACATATAACTGGGGCAGCAGTATTATCCATTATTAAAGGTATGTTATGTTTTCTTCCAATATCAGAAACTTCTTTAATTGGAAAAACTCTTAAGGCAGGATTAGGCAATGTTTCTGCATAGAAACATCTAGTTCTATCATCTATGGCTTTTTCAAAATTTTTTGGATCAGAAGGATCAGCATACCTTACTTCAATACCAAGTTTTTTTAATGTGTGTGTAAATAAGTTTACTGTTCCACCATAAAGATCTGTTGAACTAACAAAGTTATCACCTGACTGACATACATTTAGAATTGCAAAAGTAGAGGCTGCTTGTCCTGAGCCAACAGTTACACAAGCTAAACCATTTTCAATGGCTGCAACTCTTTTTTCTAAAACATCATTTGTTGGATTCATAATCCTTGTATAGATGTTTCCGAACTCCTTAAGCGCAAATAGGTTTGCCGCATGTCCAGTATTATTAAACTGATATGATGTTGTTCTATAAATTGGTACAGCAACTGCAGTTGTTGCTGGGTCACTTCTATATTCACCACCATGTAGAGCAATAGTCTCTGGATTCTTAGATTTACTCATTTTTTTCTCCCTTCGTTGATGATTTTCTTTTTTTTGATCAGTAGAAATTGTGAATTATGCACTACTTTCATATAATTATAAAGGCTATCATAAAATAATCTTAAAAAACAAGCTAAATATAATAATTTGACAATAAGCTATTTCTAAGTATTAATCCCCGCAAACATGACTAAATTCGTTAAAAAAAGTGAAATAAACTGTAAGTGGTATGAAATTGATGCCAAAAATGCAGTTGTAGGTAGATTAGCTACTATAATTACGAAAATAATTAGAGGTAAAAATAGCCCTAAATTTTCACCTCATATGGACCATGGTGATTTTGTAGTGGTTAAAAATATTGAACAGATAAAATTTACAGGAAATAAATTTGAAAATAAAAAGTACTACCGACATACTGGTTATCCAGGTGGTATAAAAGAAACCACACCAGAGAAATTACATCAAAAAAAACCAGAGGAAGTTTTAAAATTGGCAGTTAAAAGAATGTTGCCAGGTGGACCTTTAGGGAAAAAACAATTGTCAAAACTAAAAGTTTATGTTGGCGAAAAGCATCCTCATGAGTCACAAAACCCAGTTTTAATAGATTTATCAAAATTAAATAACAAAAATATTGTCAGAAATTAATTATGTCCACAGAAATACAAAATATTGGAAATTTCACAGACGGTAAATATGCTACTGGGAGAAGAAAAAAATCAATAGCTAGAGTTTGGCTTAAAAAAGGAAGTGGAAATATTTACGTAAATGGTAAAAAGTATGATGCATATTTCAAGAGATCAAATCATATAAATCAACTTTTGCGACCTTTCGAATTAATAGAACAATCAACTTCTTATGATGTAAAATGCTCTGTAAAGGGTGGAGGACATAGCGGCCAAGTTGGAGCAATGATACATGGTATTTCTAAAGCTTTATTGTTATTCGACGCTTCATTCAAAACTCCTTTAAAAAAAGAAAAACTTACCACGAGAGATTCTCGTTCTGTTGAGCGTAAAAAATACGGTCATAGAAAAGCAAGAAGAAGCTTTCAGTTTTCTAAAAGATAATTACTTTTTTACAATCAACTGTTATAATAATTTATGGACAAACTTAACGTATTAATTGCGGGCTCAACGGGTTATATTGGAACTCAATTGGTGAAACTCCTGTGTAAACACAAAAATGTGAAAATAAAATATCTTTGTGGCAATACATCTGTTGGTAAGAATATTTCTTATTATGATAAAGATTTAAAGAAATATAAGCTACCAAAGATTATCAAGATTAATTATAAACTATTTAAAGATGTAGATGTTATATTTACATCCTTGCCTAATGGCCAGTCTCAAAAAATTGCTAATAAACTATTAAAAAACAACATCATGATTGATCTATCAGCTGATTTTAGATTAACGAATGCAAAAATGTATAACAAATATTATCGGATAAAACATATATCTTTAAATAATCTTAAAAAAAGTATTTATGGCTTAACTGAAATTAACAAGAAAAATTTACCAAAAGGTAAAATTATAGCCTGTCCGGGCTGTTATCCTACTTCTATACTTTTGCCTTTACTTCCCTTAATTAAAAAAAATTTAATAGATTTTAAAAATATTGTTATTGACTCAAAATCAGGTTTTTCTGGAGCTGGTCGTGGCGTTCATAAGAAATTCAAGAATAAAAATTTATATGGTTCAACAAGCGCTTATGGAATAGCCTCTCATAGACATAATGCAGAAATTCAACAGGAATTGAGCTATGTTAAAAAAAATATAGAATTTACTTTCACTCCTCATATACTTCCCATGTTTCGAGGGATTTTATCAACTATTTACTTAAATTATAAAAGTAAATCTAATTTGAATAAAATATACAATGAATTAAGAAGATATTATATGAAAGATAAATTTATCAAAATATTGAAGAATAAAGCTTTAAGCACGAATGATGTTATTAACACAAATAATTGTCAAATATCAGTTTGTAAATCAAAGGATAAAAAAAAATTAATTATTCTAAGCAGTATAGATAATTTGATAAAAGGTGGGGCAGGGCAAGCGGTTCAAAATTTAAATTTTATCTATAATTTTAAGTTTAATGAGGGTTTAAAATGAGAAATTTTTTATTCATAATATTCTTCATATTAATTTCATGTAGCAAAGAGGATCTTAATACAGAAGTTGTGGACATAAATAAAAAGATGACTTTTGAAGAATTTAGGGCCTTGATCGAAAAGAATGGAAATATTAAAGGATACCCGAGTTTAGATTAATGAAAAAGGAATTTAACATTGCGATTGTAGGATTAGGACAAATAGGTATTTTTCTTTATAATGAACTCAAAAGAAATCAAAAAACTATTCAACTTTTAACCGGAAAAAAAATTAAAATTGTTGGTTTATCAGCAAGAAACAAAAATAAAAAAAGAAGATATCCGATAAATAAAAAGATCTTTTTTAAAGATCCAATTAAAATGCTTAAGAAAAAACAAGTTGATATTTTGTTTGAGTGCATTGGATTATCGGATGGAATGTCAAAAAGATGTGTTGAGTTTGCTTTGAACAAAAAAATTCATGTTATAACACCCAACAAAGCCTTAATATCAAAAAATGGTGATAAACTTTCTTCCATAGCTGAAAGTAAAAGAGTAAATTTGGAGTTTGAAGCATCAGTTGGAGGCGGTATTCCAATTCTTAGAACAATTAAAGATAGTCTTGCAACCAATCACATTACAAAAGTTTATGGAATATTGAACGGAACATGTAATTACATATTATCCGAGATGGAAAAAACAAAAGATAGTTTTAAAAATGTTCTAACAAAAGCCCAAAAATTGGGCTATGCTGAACCAGGTAATCCAAAATTAGATTTAAATGGGTATGACGCTCTTGCTAAAGTTAAAATTCTGTCTGCTTTAGCATTTAATAAGCGTTTGTCGAATTCAGTTTCTTTAATGGAAGGAATAGAAAATGTCGAACCAAAGGATTTTGAAATAGCAGACCAATTAAATCTAAGAATAAAATTATTAGGTATTACAGAAATCATCAATAATAAGCTTTTTGAAAGGGTTCACCCGTGTTTGGTCAAAAAGAATACGTATATTGGAAATGTAGGTGGTGTAATGAACGCAGTAATATTAGAAGGAAAACCAGTCGGAGAGAGTGTCTTACAAGGTGAAGGGGCAGGGCCTGAACCCACATCGTCGGCACTAATGTCAGATTTAATGTCAATTTTGAGAGGAAATATTAAATATCCTTTTGGCATTCCTAATGCAAAACGGAGTAAAATTAAAAGTTATGATATTAATAATTATGAAAATTCCCTGTATATTCGATTTGAAGTAAAAGACAAACAAGGCGTGTTATCTCAAATAACAAAAAACTTAGCTAATAATAAAATTTCTATTCAAAGATTAATACAAATACCGAATAATAAAAACAAAACAGCTTCAATTGTTATAATTACACATGCAACTAAGCAAATAAATTCAGATAAATGTCTAAGATCATTACAAAAAAACAAAAATGTGCTTAAAAAGCCTGTTTTATTAAGGCTTTTTCAGTAATGGAAATATATGTAAAGATATTTGAAGTTATTTTTCCAGTTTTTTTTGTCATAGGTATTGGCTACTATTTAGGTAAAAAAAATCCAAAATTTGACACTAATTTTGTAACATATTTTGCTGGAAATATTGGTACTCCAGCAATGATTTTCTATACTGTTACAACAACAGGCATAACTCTAAGTATTTTTATTCATTACTTTGCGTATGCTATTTTAATGATTGGCGGTTTTGCAATAGTTGGACTTATAATACTTTTCATTCTTAAAAAAGATCTTAGTATGGAACTCCCACCACTAATTCTTCCAAATACTGGGAATATGGGCGTTCCAATTTGTTTATTTGCTTATGGAACTCAAGGTTTGGGAGTAGCTTCGGCTGTTGCCTCCGTAATTATTCTTTTTCATTTCACATTAGGTGTTTTTTTAGCAAAAAAAAAATTTTCATTTGATATCCTTATTAAAAGTCCACCTGTATATGCAATTATAGTCTCTGTTTTTTTTCTATTTTTTGATATCAAAACACCTTTATTTCTCGAAAACACAACTTTTCTTCTCACTTATGCAACTATTTTTTTGGTGTTGATGTCTTTGGGTATTGCATTAACTAGGTTTAAATTTTCTTTTCGAGACTCAATAATATTCTCATTTTTAAGAGTTATAATAGGTCCTATTATAGGCTTTGCTGTTATTTATTATTTTGATCTTTCAGGATTTCCTGCCGGAGTACTTTTAATACAAAGTGCGATGCCAAGTGCTATATTGAACTATTTAGTTGGAAGCATGTATTCTCCCAAAAAAATTGTTGATAGTATTGCAAGTACAATTGTTACATCAACTTTAATGTCATTTATAACAATTCCTATTGTGGTATTCTTTGCTTTAAGATATTTCAATTAGATTTAATATATTAATGAAAGCTATAACTTTTAATTTATTAGCGTGGGTAATGCTTCCCATAATGGATGGTTTTGCTAAATATCTCAGCTCTGATCTTCCAGTTTTACAAATTACGTGGGCACGATACTTCTTTACAGTAGCATTTACATTACCAATAATGTTTTTCTTTTTTAGAGAAAACCTTGTTTGGACTGACAAACCTAAACTACAACTTATTAGAGGTTTAATTCTATTAACTGCGAATGTTTGTTTTTTTTATTCAATTTCAATAATCTCTTTGGCAAAGGCTCTTACATTAGCTTTCATTGCCCCTTTAATTGTTACAGCATTTTCTCCAATTTTTTTAGGTGAGAAAGTAGGTTTTAGAAGATGGTCTGCAGTTATAATTGGTTTTATTGGATCAATGGTAGTAATTAGACCAGGATTTGTAGAAATAAACTTAGCAAGTTTAGCAGCCTTAGGAACTGGAGTTATGTATGGTTTTTATTTAATAATTACACGAAAACTAAGTTCATCTGATAATCCATTATTAACTTTATTATTAACTGGTGTAGTAGGGGCCATAATAATCTCATTTGTTATGCCTTTCGTGTGGATTAAACCTACCTTAAATCAATGGTCTATGATGGCAGCTATTGGAATATTTGCATGTGTAGGTCATTTATTTATTATATTGTCTCTTAAATATGCAGATGCTTCGAAATTAGCTCCATTTAGTTACTTTGAGATAGTTACAAATATTATAATAGGATATTACTTCTTTAGTGATTTCCCAGATAAATGGACTTTTCTTGGTTTATTTATTATTATTCTTAGTGGTATCTATATTTCAAGGCGAGAGAACATTGTTAAAAGACTTAAATAAATAGGTAATAAAAGTTTACTTATTAATGAAGTAATACTTTAATATACTATTGTAAACTATTGTTATTATTGAATATTATTAGTAGCTCTATAAGATAATTATTGGTAAAAAGGTTAACAAAAAACGGTAAATTAATGATAAAAATGAAAAAGCCTTTAAAATAGCCATTAATAGTGGTTCAAATACTTTGAAAAATTAGAAAAAAAGGGGTTTCCAAAACTATTGTTATTCCATAATTTTAGACCAATGCAAATATTGAATATGCTATTTAAACGGCCATAGAGGGGTCAATTTTAAGAATTACCCTTAGAATGGTGCAACTGATTGTTGAATCTATAAATAATATCGATTTATGGCCTGAATATTAAAAAAACGTTGATTTTATTGGGTTTTTGATTGAAAAAAAGCCCTAAATATCAACCTTTTCTGACCTCAACAATTTCAATTTTTGATCAACTCCACCTTTTCCGGAATAACCTCCGAGGCCTCCATCAGACCTAATAACCCTATGACAAGGTATATTTGGAGCATAAGGGTTCTTAGCACAGGCATTAGCAACTGCACGAGCTGATTTTGGCTTATTTATTGCTATAGCTACTTGTTTATATGTTTTTATAGAACCTTTAGGTATCTTTTTAAGACAATTCCACACTTGTAATTGAAATTTAGTGCCTTTCATAAAGAAAAAACCCCTGTTTCCTTGCACTTTTTACGGTGCAAAGAACAGTAGTTTTGGCACGTCGTTGTATGCGCTACCGCCATGCCTTCCGCCCTACGATTTTAGCGCTACTCCGTAAGACTTTCTGCCCCCTGGGCTTGGTCCTCTCGGCCTTTCCCCAGTCGGCCAGTTAAGGGTTGCCCCTTAATTAAATTTACAATAACAAACTACTTAGGTTGAATGTATCACTTTTTAGGCGATTAAAAGGATAGGTGTGAATAACGTTAATAACTTTAAAAATACAATAATGAAACAATTCCAGCTAGGCTTAAAATTAATACTGCTATCAAAAAATATATGGATTTCTTTTTCTCAGGCTTATCCAATTTTTCAAATTTAAACAGCACAAAAAAAATTAATCCAATAAAAGCTAAAGCTAAAATTATATATTTTAACATAAAAACAAATTAACTTATTTGCTTGACATCTTAAATGACTTATATTATTACTAATGATAATTAATTGTTATCAATAGTAATTATGAATAAATTAACAACAGATCTTAAATCGCTTCATGAAGCAACTTTAAACAATCTTAAAAGTTCTAAAGCAAATAATACATTAAGAGCTTATAAGTCGGATTTTAAAGACTTCGGGTCTTTTTGTGCTAAGCATGGACTAAGTTCATTACCATCAGAGCCAAAAATAGTCTCTATTTACCTTACTCACCTATCAAAAAAATCTAAAATAAGCACTATAAGAAGAAGATTGGTGTCAATAAGTATGGTTCATAAGCTCAAAGGTCATTATCTAGATACAAAACATCCAATTATTACTGAAAACTTATTAGGTATTAAAAGAGTAAAAGGGAGTATTCAAAGAGGTAAAAAACCTATATTAATCAATCATTTAAAATCAATAGTTAATGTAATAGATGAACAAAAGTGCGAAGAAATCAAAAAGTCAAGAGACAGATCAATTATACTGATCGGATTTGGAGGGGGGTTTAGAAGAACTGAACTTATTTCTATAGACTACGAGGACTTAGAGTTTGTGCCTGAAGGTCTTAAAATAACCATCAGAAGATCAAAAACAGATCAATTTGGAGAAGGAATGATAAAGGGCCTACCCTACTTCTCAAATGAAATTTATTGTCCAGTTTCTAGTCTTAAAAAATGGTTAGAAGTTTCAAAAATTAAATCTGGACCTATTTTTAGAAGATTTGCTAAAGGTTCGTTATTAACAGAAAAAAGATTAACAGATCAATCTGTAGTATTGTTAATGAAAGAATATTTAAACTTAGCCGGTATAGAAAATAAAAACTTTGCAGGTCATAGTTTAAGAGCAGGATTTGCTACTGTAGCGGCAGAATCTGGTGCTGATGAAAGAAGTATAATGGCTATGACAGGACATAAGACAACGCAAATGGTAAGAAGATATATAAGAGAAGCTAATATATTTAAGAATAATGCTCTGAACAAAATTAAAATATAAATAAATGTTTTAAAATGGATAATTCATTTAAAGAAGTTACAGTTGTTATAGTGTCTTACAAAAGTAAAAAAAAAATTTTAAATTTGATAAAAAATATATCAACTAACTTTAAGATAATAATAGTTGAAAATTCCTATGACAATTCAATAGAAAAAGAACTTTCAGATCTTCGTAAAAACATACAAATTATATTTTCTGAAAATAATGGTTATGGGAGCTCAATAAACTTAGCAAGAAAACATGTTACTACAAAATATTTTTTTGCATTAAATCCAGACATGCAAAATATTAATGATAAATTAATTAATGTTTTTTATGAGTCAGCAAAAGAATTAGATAATAATTTTGGGGCACTAGGACCTAGATTTCAAAATGTAAGTGAGAAATCTCATAAGCAATCAAATATAAATGAAAAATATGGTCAAATAGAGTCAATAAGTGGATCCGCAATGTTTTTTTGCTCCGAGGTTTTTGATAAAAACAGAGGATTTGATGAAAATTTCTTTCTATACTTTGAAGAAACCGATTATTGCTATAGATCAAACAAAAATAGCTTAAAAATTTACCAAATAAACTCTCAAAAAGTATATCACGAAATTGGTACGTCTGTTGAAACAACAAGTCAAGAAGAGGTAGATAAACTTAAGAAATTATATGCATGGCATTTTATTTGGTCAAAATTTTATTATTACAGAAAAAGATATGGCAGATTAACATCTCTGATCTTGTTCTCACCTGCTTTATTAAGAATAATTTTTAAGATTTTTATTAATACTGTTTTTGGAAATAAGAAAAATAAATCAAAATACCAAATTAGATTAAATGGTTTAGTGAACTCGATTAAAAATAAAAGATCTTACAAGCGTATTGAGGATTTTTGACTTCTAATCGTTTTGAATTTTTTCTTTAAAGTTAAATATAAATCTAAAGCTCTTTCTATCACTTCGTCGGTGTTGTAATATGTATATCTGGCTAACCTTCCTTCAAAAAAAATATTATTTTTAGCCTCTTTATTCATCAAATTTTCATATTTTTTAAATAATCTTAAATTTTTATCATTTATTATGGGATAATAAGGATCTCCCTTATTAGTAGGATACTCTTTTGAAATTACTGTATGATTGCTTTTTTGTTTAGTTACGTGTTTAATTTCAACAGTTCTCGTATATTTATAATCATTGGGATAATTATATTGAACGCATTTTTGCAAAAATTTCTTATTATAATTTTTAAATTTAAAAATTAAAGATCTCCAATTTAATTTTCCAAATTTATAATTGAAATATCTATCTGGTTCCCCGGTATAAATTAAAAAATACTTGAATTTCAATTTTTTTTTAATCTTATTGAAATCAGTATTTAATCTAATAGTAACATTTCTATTATTGATCATTTTTTTGAACATCTTTGTAAATCCTTTTTTCGGCATTAATCTTAATTTTTCTTTTACATAATAAGGATTACGGTTTATTCTTATCGGTAATCTTCCAGTAATTGTTTTGGATAAATTTCTAGGATGTATTCCCCATTGTTTAATTGTATAATTTTTATAAAAATTTTCATAAATTTCTTTACCTAATTTTGATAAAATAAAATCTTCGGCGTTTTTAATTTTTTTTATTCTAACTCTTTTTTGATTTAAAAAATTTTCGACGTCTTTTTTTGAATTAAATTTTCTTTTAAAAAACATTTCTAAAGTTTCAAGATTAATTGGTATTGGGTACAATTTTTTATTAACATATGTTTTTACTATATATTCGCCAGGTATCCATTTTGTAAATTTAGAAAGATAATTTAATGTTTTTCGATTTTTAAATCTTAAATAGTGTGGTCCATATTTATGGTACAATAAACCTTTTTTATTATATTCATCATAACAATTTCCAGCTATATGATTTCTTTTTTCAATTATCAGACATTTTAAATTAAGTTCATTTGATAATTTATTAGCTAAAACACAACCTACAGGCCCTCCCCCAACTATTATTACGTCTGATTCAATCATTATTCATATTATATATCTAATACTGTTGGATAAAACATAAAAGTTCCAGGTACTTTAAATGTATTAATTAAATTGTTTAAAATGTTAGATGAAAAAAAAAAATTTAATTGTGCATATGATAAATAACTTACATTTGCATATTTATGAAACCAAAAAGATGTAAATCTTTCAATAAAATAAGCGGGTAATTTTGTATTTTTGCCTACACATAGATTTTTATCTTTACAATAATCCAGTATCTTAAGTAGGTATGGAAAAACAAACTCACAATAATCTATAAATACTTTTGGTCTAGTAATAAACATATTGCAACAACTAAATTCTCTGTTATTTAAATAATTTTTAAAAGCTGTTGCATTTGGTCCATCTAGAATCTTTATTGCTTCAAAAATCATTTCATCACCATGATTATTAATAAAATGATCTATGATTGTTTCCCTTTTAAGTTTTGTTGGTTGAGCAAGTATAACCTCTGCTTTTTTTAATTTCTGACTATTAATTAGCAATTTTGAGTATAAAGATGACTTTATTTTGTGATTTTGTTTATAAAAATCATTTAGCCAAAATCTTCTATAATGACAAAAACCAATCCAGTCATCATCTTTAAATTTATTTATTTGGTTTTTATAGACCCAATATATACCAGTCATTTCAGCAAGATATTTGTTATGTTTAACAATATTTGTACCTGATTGTTCGTTTAAAAAATTCGCAGGGTAAAAATTATCCCCAAGACCTAACGGAATTATATTCGAAGGTAAATGCTTAAAATGATTATATTGTTTTGATGTTAAACAGTAAATAAATAGGTCGTTCATTTTTTAAATTTTATTAATTTAAGATAGATATAGTTTAATTTACACAATATTAGTTGCGTTAAAAAACTTAAATTTTTTTCTGGTTTTTTTAAAGGTCCGTCATATTTTTGATCTGATCTCAAAAAAAATTTTTTAAAAAATTTAATTTTTATACCCCATTTTAATAGAAAAATTTTTCCACCTTTGCTACCTGATTCTGTTTTTATATTTGGATCATCCTTGTAATTACGAGTTACAATTGATCCAAAATGATATACTTTGCAATTGTTAAGTCCTTTAAATATTCTGACACCAATTTTCCATAATTTCATGTTTAAGTCTGGATCTGAACCAGTGCCTGGGGAAAATTCTTCACTAAAACCTCCTATTTTTTCCCATATTTGTTTGTGAATTAAATGAGGAGCCCAAGTTGAACCCTGAAAATCATAATGATTAAATTTCTTATATTCGTTCAATAACATTTTTTCATCAAAAGAATTTAAATCATTACCAAAATTACATTTTATGGGTCCATTATTCATCATAATACCGGATAAATAAAATTTGTTATGGCCAATTTGATCAATTTCATTTTTTAAAACTATGTCCCACTCAGGACAAAAGTAAAAATCATCATGTGAATAAAGTATATATTCAAATTTGGATTTTTTAGATGCAGTATTCATTCCTTTGCAAATACCAGAATTATAATCAGAAAATGTAAAATCAATATTTTCGCTTTTAAGAAACTCAATAGTTCCATCATTACCAATATTTACATGAGGAATTATTTGATGATTATATTTAGAATTCTGTCGAATACTTTTAATACATAGTTTAAGATACTCTAAATTATTTAATGTAGGAATGATTATTGAAAACATCTAGACATTTTCCCAAAAAAAATTTTTTTTTGTTCCAATGGTTTTGCTAATTATAAAATCGGCTACAATTGTAGAATTAAAGTATTTGAAATATTTGTCTCTTCCCTTTTTTGCAATTTTGCACCTTAATCTGTTATCATTGCTATATTTGACTATTTTTGAGGATAAGTCTGTAATATTTTTGTATAAAATAATTTCATCCTTATTAAAAAAATTTCCAATTTTTGTTTTTTCATCAACCATTACTAAAAGTCCATTGCCGATTAATTGAGCAAATCTATCACTTGAATAAAATTGAGCAGGTTTACCTTGACTTAGATTTAAACCAATTTTTGATTGCGAAATAGCATATAGATAATTATCAGCCCAAACAGGTTGAACTCCATTCATTCCGTATAAATCAAATCTTATATTTGGAGTTACAGATATTAACTTATTTATAAAATTTTCTCTTTGGTCAAACTTACCTTTTTTCAAAACTCCTCTGTGAACTCCATGACTCATGGCAAAAAAAACATCATTATTGAAATTGTTATTTTTATAATTCTCTAATTTTTCAAATGACTCATCGACTGGGTTGGGTATATAAAAAACTCTATATTTTGATGGAATATTTAATGACTTAGGTTCTGTAGTACAAAAACTAGCATCCATCATATCAATTTTGTCTAAAAATCTTTTTTTGTTACTTATCCACTGTGTATCCATTCTATCTAGAAACCATTGAGCAATTTTAATATTTGGATAATTTTTTTTGATAAAACTTAATGTTTCTTTTTTAATCAAGTCTGCATGACCAAGAATAATTATATCAGGGACGTAATTGCTAATAACCTCGATTAATTTTTTATTTAGTCTTTTTGAACCATTTATATCATTTAAGCTTCTATAATAACTAACTATATCTCTGTCACTAAATTCTAAAACACTATGATTTAATCTAATAAGACCATTATTAATTCTTTTTCCAGTGTTATAAAATAATCTTCCATTATGTCTTTCATTAAAATTAGTAACATGTAAAATCTTTAACTTTTTAAGTTTTGTAGAACCATTTAAATTTATTTTAAGGCTCACAAGCTTTTCTCTGTAATTGTCAATTTTTTTACATATATACTCATCAGTTAAATAAAAGTTTTTCAATGATGATTTTTGTAAATATGTTCTTTGAATTTTGTTCTTTATTAATTTATTAATAGCATTAAATAAATTTTGGGTACTCAAATTTCTCACAATAACACCATTTGTTATTGTTTCTGGCAATCCTCCTCTATTTGAAACGATTACTGCACAACCTCGACTTGATGCTTCAAGACTCGTTCTTCCAAAAGGCTCTTCCCATCTAGAGCACGCAACAGCAATGCTTGTTTTTTTAAATATATTTAAAACTTTCTTATGATTTTGAAAACCTAAAACCTTAAGATTTTTATGTTTAAAAACTAATTTTTCTCTTGGTTCATCACCTATTACAATTGATTTCCAATCTTTATGTTTATCTAATATCTTTAAAATAGATTTTCCAAATAGATCGTAACCTTTGGCTGAGTTTAATTTTCCAACAAAAGTGATTAATTTATCTTTTTTGTTAATATTAACTTTTTCTTTATTAATTGATTGATGTATTACTTCAAGTTTTTCAGATTTGTGGTAAAATTTATCAAGTTTTTTCAAAAATTGTTTTTTGGACCACTCACTGTTAAATATAATTTTCGCGCAACTTCTTATTAACTCTTTTCTTTCAAGTGGTGTTTTAGATCCTATCATTGATATAGGGTCATTGTGAAAATATAAAACCTTTTTTGTATTTAAAGAATTTAAAAATTCAACATAATTAGGTCTATTGTGAATTTCAATTATATCCGATTTTAAATATGTATGTAATTCTACAAATTTATTTACATATTCGCGTGTTTGACTTTTTAAAAAACCTTTCTTTAATTCAATATTTACATAGTTTTCGGAAAATTTCTCTTCTAAATCTGTGGAACCGTATACAGTAATTTTACTTCTATATAAGCTTAACTTATTCATTGAGTTAATGAACAAAGAGACAGCCCCGGGATATGTGGGGGAAAAATTCTCTTTATAAGGTAAAAGTATCGAAATTCTCATTATTTAAAATAAAGTTATTTTTAATTTTCTCCCTTTTTTTTTTGTCTTTTTTGAGACTATATTCTTCTTTTAAGGCTTTTGATTTGGAATTGTAAGATTTTTTATAAGCTAAAATCCATTTTTTTCCCTTAGTGTATTTAGCCCCTTTTGAAGAATTGTGAAGATTGATCCTTATTTTTAGATCTTTGGTCATCCCTACGTAAGAAAAAATCTTACTATTTTTTTTTGATAACAATAAATATACAAAATATTTCATTGTGGCGGTCCCTAGGGGAATCGAACCCCTCTTTCATGGATGAAAACCATGTGTCCTAACCGATAGACGAAGGGACCAAATTTCATTCCTTTTAGATTAAAAAAAAAAATTAATCAAGTTTTTAAGTCTTAGGAATTATATCAATTATTATTAATTCCAATTCTTTTCTATTATTCCAATTACTTTCTACAATATAACCAATTAAATCAAATTCCTTTTTAAAATTTAATAAATATTTACCTAGCTCAGAATTGACGCAGTCAAAACTTATACTTTTGATGGATCTACCACTTTTATTTTTTAAAATATTTTGAATATGTCTATTATTTATAATTTTAGATTTAATAGACTTTATATTCTTAAAGTAAAAAATTGGTTCAGGATTTTCCTTTCCAAAAGGTTCAAGTGTTTTAAGATCATTAACAATAGTACTATCTTTTTTGGGAAAAACTATATAAGAGTCAAAGTACGTATATCTTTTTATATCTAAATTTTCATATTCTTTATTTAAAAAAACCTCAAGATCGGTTAAACATTCTTTTTTAGCGGTAAATCCTCCTGCTTCTTCATGACCACCGCCAGAAATTATTAGTTTATTACTAATCAACTTATTAATAGTTTTGTTTATATTAATGTTATTTCCTGATCTTATTGAACATTTTAATAAATCATCAGACTCAGTTATTATGAAGCAGGGTTTATTGTATAATTGTGATAATTTTGCTGCAATTATACCTATTGTGCCTTCATGAAATTCTTCGTTAAAAATAAAAACTACATTTCTATTAAGATATTTTTTTAAATTTATTAATTTCAGGTTTTCTTTTTCAATTTTTTTTCTCAGTTCATTATGCTTATTCATTCTGTTTATTATGGTATCAATTTCATCATCATTTTGTGAAAGAAATAATTCAACTACATCATTGGCTTTTGCAATTCTACCAGAAGAATTTATTAATGGTCCTAAGTTAAATCCAATATCTTGGTAGGTTAATTTTTTTTTTAGATTGTTACTAATTAGTTTTTTTAACCCTTTATTATTGATAATCAAATCTTTAAAGCCAATTCTTAAAATTTTTCTATTAAATCCCCTTAATGGCATTAAATCACAAATAGTTGAAATTAAACAAAAAATAAAAAAATTATTTAATTTAAATTTAGAATTTAATTTTTTGTTTATTAAATCTACTAAGAAAAAAGTTAAAGTTGCTGCACAAACATTATTACCAATAAATTTGGAATTGCTTTTTTTGGGATTAATGAGTATGTCTGATTTTGGTATATCTAAATTATTAATGATATGGTGGTCTACAATAATAGATTTAATTTTTTTCGTTTTTAAATATTTTATAACATCGTGAGAATTTGAACCACAATCTAAAAAAATAATATTATCAATTTCTTTATCTAAATTTTGCTCCAATAGTCTTATATTTGGACCGTATCCGTCTACTACTCTATCTGGGATCACATACTTAAATGGATGTCCTAAATGTCTAAAGAAGCTTGCTAGGATTGTTATTGAAGAAATTCCATCTACATCATAATCACCAAATATTAAAGTTTTTTGTCTTTTTTTAATGATTTCAATTATCATTTCAGTAGCTAATAGGAAGTCTTTATTGTTGCAAAAGATATTTAGATTATTAACAGTAATATGTTTAATAAAAATGTCTTCTTTATTAAAATTGCGCATTAAATAAAATTTAGATAGATTCTCTGAAATATCATAATCACTAGAATATTTATCTATTAAACGTTTTGGTATTTTTTGTTCTTTCCACACTCTCCCAGTAGCAGATATCATTTTTTTATATCTAATTCTCCGGTAACGATTTTTTTCAAGTTTTGACTTTTGTGAGTTATCAGGGTATTTGCAATAATTTTATTATTTCTTAATTCTAAACCATTAACTAGATCACCTTTTGTAATTCCTGTAGCACAAAACAAACTGTCTCCTTTAACAATTTCATCAAGTTTATATTTCTTATCGAAATCGTTAATTCCCATTTTGTTTGCCCTTTTTTTTAATTCATCAGAATTAAATAAAAATCTACATTGAAAGCCACAGCCATAAGTATCTAAAGCAGATGCGGCCAAAACACCTTCAGGTCCACCTCCAGTTCCTATGAATAAATCAACATTATGTTTTTCTTCAGTTACTAGCAACGCGCCCGAAACATCTCCGTCTGAAATTAATTTGACATTTATATTTAAAGATTTGGCTTCTTCAATAATTTTCTGATGTCTTGGTCTGTCAAGGACACAAATTCTTAAATTTTCGAATTTCTTATTTTTTGAATCAGCTAAGTTAGATAAGTTTTTTTTAAGTGAAAAATCCAAATCAATTGCGTTATGATCTATACCTTTAGGGTAAGAAATTTTTTGCATATAAGACTCTGGAGCATTAAACAGGTCGTTCTTATTTGATATTGCAATTACAGAGATTGCGCCAGGTAAATTTTTTGCTACAAAATTTGTTCCTTCTAATGGGTCGACTGCTATATCAAATTCAGGACCTTTTTTTGTACCAACCTTTTCACCTATATACAACATTGGTGCTTCATCCAATTCACCCTCACCTATTACAATATTTCCTTTTATATTCATTTTATTCAAATTAGTTCTCATCGAGTTGGTAGCTGCTTCATCTGCAACAATTTTATCTTTTTTCCCCAAATGGGGGTAAACTGAAATAGCTGCTTCTTGAGTAATTTTAATTAATTGATCCTGAAAAACTTTATCAATATCCATTAAATTTTTTCTTGTTCCAGAGATGCTCTTTCTAATTTGCTTTCAAATTCAGATAACCTTCTTTGAACAGATATAAGTTCTACAATAATTGGCCAACTTCTTACTAAATATTGTAAAGAATTTTCAACTTTGTTAAATGCTCTTGCAATTTGCTGTACAAAACCAAGAGTAATAGCGCCAGTAACAATCGTTGGAGCTAAAGCTAAATAAGGAACGATAACCATTCCTTGGAGGTAACTCCACTTTACAGCATTAAAATAAAGATAATGAAAATACATTTTAAAATGTATTTTTCTCACGTTTCCGTATAATGAATCCACATTACTAATTCCTGCTCTTTTTACATTATCTTCACCTAATACCAACTCTTTTCTATATGCAGCTTCTTCTTTTTGTATATCATATTCTATACCTGGTAATTTAAATCCTACAGCAGCTAATAATATTGTTCCACCTAAAGCAGATATTATTGCTACCCAGACTAAGGCATGATCAACCTCTCCAAAAAATGGAAGCATTGTTATTTGTTTTGATAAGCCCCACAGAATAGGAAGAAAAGCAATTAACGTCATTAAACTTCTTAATAATTCAACGCCGAGCCCTTCCATTATTCTCGCAAATTTTAAAGTATCTTCCTGAACTCTTTGTGATGCACCCTCTGTCAATCGAGCCTTAGACCAGTTCTCATGATAATAATCAGCCATTGCTGTTCTCCATCTAAATGTCCAGTGGCTCGTAAAATAATCTGTTGCAACAGAAATTACCATCCATACGCCTGCAATTTTAGCAAAGGTTAGAAGATATGATATGAATTCTTTTTCAGTAACAGAATTAGGTGTTGTTAACGCTTTTTGTAAAGTATCATAAAATTCACCAAACCATTCATTTATCATCACATCTAGCTGTACTTGATACCATGTTGAAACAAGAATTAATAAGGAGCCAAAAATACTCCAGTAGGACCACTTTTTATTTGTAAAAAATTTAAACATTTATTTCAAAAAGTTATCTGCGTAAGATTTTTTGACAATCGATCTTTTGTTAGTTTCAACTACTATATAATCTATTTTATTTTTCTTTGCATAATCAATTGCATCTTCTTTTGAATTAAAGGTCATTTTAACCTCTGACAATGTATTCGATGAGCTTTGCCATCCCATTAATGGATTTATTTGTTCGTTATGCACAATATATTCCAATACCCATTCTTTGGTCTTCATTAAACCTGATTGCATTGAACTTTTCGTAGGTTTGTAAATTTTAGCTTTTTTTTTCATAACATGGTCGGGGCGGTAGGATTTGAACCTACGACCCTCTGGTCCCAAACCAGATGCGCTACCAGGCTGCGCTACGCCCCGAATTTGAATACTATTACAGTAGATATTAGCTTTTTCAAAGGATAAAGGAGCGCAAATTTAAAAGAAATTTAATAAAAATCTGGTATATAAGACCTATGATTATTGATTGTCCCTGCGGTAAAAAAAAATTCAGTGTTAAAGACGAACTTATTCCAGCTAAAGGTAGACTGCTACAATGTGGTGAATGTGACCGAGAGTGGTTTTACTCAAAAAATATAAACACGATTAATGAAACTAATGTTGAAATACCTGACGAGGAGATAGCTCAAGAGTCATTTGGTATTATAGAAGATAAATATGATGATGATGTATTTGAGGAAGATAAGACAGTTGAATTAGAAAAACCTAAAACCAGTAAAAAACAAAAAACTAAACAAGTTAATTTTTTTAAGCTTCTTTTAGTGTTTATTATTTCTTTTGTTGCTTTTATTTTGATAGTAGACACCTTTTTAGTTCAAATTTCTGAGTACGTTCCTTTTGCTGAAAAATATTTAGACAATTTGTATCAGTCTATAATAGATATTTCTCTTTTTTTTCAAAATTTGATAAAATAATTCATGCTTAGATATATTTCCTCACCATTTAAATGGTTTTTTAAATTAGAAGCCGCAAGTGGTTTAGTCTTACTTATTAGTGCAATCTTAGCATTAATAATAAGCAATTCTGATCTATCTAGTCTTTATTTTGAAACATTAAACAAATATTTATTCATTGGTATAAATAACTTTGGTTTAAAGTTATCAGTCTTACATTGGATTAATGATGCCTTAATGGCAATCTTCTTTTTTTTCGTAACACTTGAAATTAAAAGAGAATTTTTACAGGGAGAACTCTCAAATATTAAACAGGCACTTTTACCAATCATTGCCGCTGTGGGTGGAATGGTTGTTCCAGCATTATTTTATGTAGTAATAAATTTTGGAGATCCTGAAACTATAAATGGTTGGGCTATACCTTCGGCAACAGATATTGCCTTTTCACTGGGTGTTTTGTCTCTTTTAGGTAAAAGAGTTCCTTTATCATTAAAAGTTTTTCTTACAGCATTAGCAATCATAGATGATTTAGGCGCAATATTAATTATAGCTTTATTTTATTCTGGTGACTTAAATATAATGTATTTATCTCTAATGCTAGTAGCATTTATAATTTTATTGGTAATAAATAAATTTAACATAAAAGTATTTTTCCCATATTTACTAATTGGACTTTTGTTGTGGGATTTTACTCATAATTCAGGAATACACGCTACTATAGCTGGTGTTTTACTTGCAATGACTATTCCACACAGAAAAAAAGAGAAAGACTTTTCATTATTAATAAAGATTGAGCATGCGATTAGTCCTTATGTTGCATTTGGAATAATGCCTTTGTTTGCTTTTGCTAATGCTGGAGTGTCTTTAGAGGGATTATCTCTTTCATCTTTATTAGACAAAGTACCATTGGGTATAGTATTAGGTTTATTTGTTGGTAAACAATTAGGAGTTTTTGTTTTTTCTTATGTATCTATTAAATTAAAGATCGCACAAATGCCAGGAAACTCAAGTTGGTATAATTTTTATGGTGTAGGCATACTTACTGGAATTGGATTTACCATGAGTTTATTTGTTGGAAATTTAGCATTCGTCGAGAATGCTCAATATATGGATGGAGTTAAGATTGGTGTTTTGACAGGATCTTTACTTTCAACATTAGCAGGATATTTTTTAATACTACTAACACCTGACAAAAGGTAACGTTGTGAAGAAAATAACATTACTTATAATATTAATCATGATCTTTTTTTCTAAGAACAATGTATCGGCTAATTACGATAAAGTATTTTTTGACTTTAAAATAAATAGTATTTCAGGTGAACAAATCGATCTAGGAAACTACAAGAATAAAGTGATATTAGTAGTGAACACTGCAAGCTATTGTGGATTTACAAATCAATACAATGATTTACAGTTATTGTGGGAAAAGTACAAATCTGAAGGTTTAATCGTCTTGGGTATACCGTCAAATTCATTCAATCAAGAAAAAAAAGAAGATTCTGATGTTAAGGAATTTTGTGAAGTTAATTTTAATATAAATTTTCCAATGACAACTATTACTGAAGTTAAAGGTGAAAATTCTCATGAATTATTTAAATGGGCAGAAAAAAATTATGGTAAATCTGCAGTTCCTAAGTGGAACTTTCACAAAATTTTGATTAATAAAGAAGGCAAGATTGAAGAAACGTATAATTCTTTTACAAAGCCTATGTCAAAAAAGATTACTTCTAAGATTGAGAGCCTTTTATAAATTTATTTTCATTCCATCGTAAGCTGGAACAATATTTCTCTTAAGCTTCTTTTTAAGTTCATTATAATCTAAATCAGAATGTAGATTAGTTAAAATTGCTTTTTTTGGTGAAAGAGTATCAATTAATCTTAAAGATTTATCTAAATTTAAATGTGATGGGTGTTCTCTATACCACAAACAATCAATTACTAAATATTTTAAATTTTTAAGGAATTTAAAGTCATTCTTATTTATGTCACTTACATCACTTATATAGGCTAGTTTCTTATCAACTATATAACAAGTACAGTCGACATTTCCATGTTTTACTTTAAGAGATCTAATATGAATTTTTTTTTGACCATCTTTAAAATAGAGGTTCTTTTTAACAGAATTCATCTTTAAAGTTGCAGGATATTCACGAGAATTACTTTTAAAACAATAAGAAAAAGTTTTATTTAAGTATTTTTGTGTTGATAAATCTGCAAATATATCAACTGGCTTTCTATTTTTCATACAGAAAACTCTCAAATCATTTATACCATGAGTTTGATCAGCATGATAATGAGAAAATAAAACTTTATCAATATTTGTAATCTTGTTATCAATTAATTGTTGTCTCATATCTGGTGAAGTATCTATAATTATATTTAAAGACTTACCCTCAATTATTGCAGAACATCTTGTTCTTATATTCTTTTTATTATTAGGATTACAATTTCCAAAGTTTCCGTCAGGTCTTGGTACTCCCATTGAACTTCCACATCCTAAAATTGTAAATCTCATGAATTATTTAGAAAACAAAGTATTAAAATTTTTAGTAGTAAGTAATATCAGCTTATCTACCTCAATATTTCTAAGATTAGCTAGTTTTTCCGCGGTAAATATAATGAATGAAGGTTCATTTTTTTTACCTCTATTTGGCTCTGGAGATAAAAAAGGACTGTCTGTTTCTATTAAAAGTTTATCTTCGGGAATTTTTTTAAAAGTTTCCTGTAACTCTGTCGACTTTTTAAAAGTAATTATACCGCTTGCAGAAAAATATGCGTTTAATGGAACCAAATTTAAGGCAAAATCAGTTGATCCAGTAAAACAATGCATAAGAATTTTTAAATTTTTCTGGTAATTCTCTTTAAGGATATCATAAGTTTCATTTTCTGCATTTCTTGAATGAATGATCAGAGGAATATTTAGATATATCGCAGCTTCAATATGATTTTGAAAACTCTTTAATTGTGTATCTTTATCGCTGTTGTTGTAATAAAAATCTAAACCAGTCTCTCCTACCCCAATAATCTTGTTGTTCATCCTTACTTTTTTTACTATCTCATCTTTTTCGATTAAATAATTTTTGGTTTCATGTGGATGGATTCCAAAAGTTCCATAGATCATTGAATCTTTTGACACGATATCAAGAATATTATTATATCCGCTACTAGTAGTGCAAATAGTTAATAATTTTTCAAGGCCTACATCTTTTGCTCTAGTCAAAACTTGATTTAAATTAGATATAAGAGGTTCTCGATCTAAATGGCAATGTGAATCTATCATTTTTTTATTTTTTCAAACAAAATACCTAGCTTTATAATTTCTTTTTTATCTTTTAAATATTCATTATTACTTATTGTGTCAAATTTAATATCTTTTTCTTTCATAGAAAAGATATTCAGAACTTTTAATGAAGTATTTGGAATAATTGGATAGAGTAGAATTGAAATTTTTCTAATTAATTCAAGAGATACAAATACAATTGTGTTTAATCTCAAACTATCGTCTTTCTTAGTCCAAGGTGCCTGATCATTAAAATATTTATTGGCTTTAAATAACTGATTAACAACATACTCAACGTAATAATTTATATTTTGTTCATTAATTTCTTTTTCTATATTCTTTATATTATCTTTAAAATCATTTAGAATTTTAAGGTCATCATTAATAAAATCATATTTTTCTGGAACTTTAAGACCAATATTTTTTTCACAAAACAAAATAACTCTTTGACATAAATTTCCATAATTATTCGCTAAATCACTATTTATACAACTTTCTAATTTTTCCTTAGAAATATTTCCATCATTTCCAAAAGATACCTCTTTAAGTAAATAGTATCTCAATGCATCTAATCCATATATATCAATTATTTCAATAGGATCTAAAATATTACCTTTGGACTTTGACATTTTTTCATCACCAGAGAGTATCCATCCGTGACCGTAAACTCTCTGCGGAGTTTTAATACCTGCAGCTAACAAAAAGGCCGGCCAATATACTGCGTGAAATCTCAAAATATCTTTTCCTATAATATGAATGTTAGCGGGCCAAAAATCTTTATATATCTTTTCTGACTCTTTAGGATAATTTAAAGCAGACAGATAATTTGTTAAAGCATCAAGCCATACGTATATTACATGATCTTTATTTGATGGAACTTTAATCCCCCAAGAAAAAGATTTCCTACTAACGGATAAATCTTTTAATCCACTTTTGACAAAACTAATTACCTCATTTCTTCGGCTCTCTGGTAAAATAAATTTTGGATTTTCAGAGTAAAATTTTAAAAGCGGTTCTTGCCACTTAGATAATTTAAAAAAATAAGATTCCTCTTCAACCCACTCTACCGGAGATCCAGATGATTTTGATATTTTTTTTCCATCTAAATCTTCAATTTCATCCTCATTATAAAAAGCTTCATCAGAGACGGAATACCAACCTGAATATTTTGATAGATATATTTCTTTTTTTTTTTCTAAAATATTCCAAAGATTAGTTACAGCTGATGCATGTCTTTTTTCTGTAGTTCTTATAAAATCATCATTAGATAAATTAAGTATTGAAGATAAGTTTCTAAAAGTCTTACTTATTTCATCACAGAACTTTAAAGGATCTTTGTTAGATTTCTCAGCCGCTCTTTGTATTTTTTGTCCATGTTCATCAGTTCCAGTTAAAAAAAAAACTTTATAGCCTTGAATTCTTTTTAAACGTGCAAAAAAATCAGCTACTATACTTGAGTAAGCATGCCCCATGTGAGGTTTTGCTGAAGGGTAATAAATTGGTGTGGTGATATAAAAATTATCTTTCATCTACAATTATATTTTTAATTTCTAATAAAGATGAGTCTTTATCCAAATTAAACTTATTCATATTATTAATTTTATTAATCGTTTGTTTAAATGATTTATAATCATTTTCAAAATTGTTCCGTGAAATAATCTTATTATAGAAATATATTTCAATAAGGATTTGCAAATTTTCAATTACAAATTCATCCTTAAGATAATTTCGTTTATTAAATATATAATTTAACAAAAAGTTAATGTTCAAATCATTTAATTCAATTTTTTCTTTCTTTATAAAATCATATAAATCAATATAAAATTTTGGTGAAAGATATGTAATCTTAAAATCAGACGATAGACCTTCATAAAAATTGTCGTTTATTACATTATTAATAATTTTTTCTTTTTCAGTTTCTGTTATAAAAAAATTAAACTTAATACATCTTGAATTTATGGTACTGATTAACTTTTTATAGGAATTATGAATTAGAATAAAAAACAAATTTGTTGATGGTTCTTCCAAAATCTTAAGTAAAGCATTTGATGCATTGATATTCATTTTTTCAACATTATTAATAAGCACAATTTTTTTTTTATTTGAAAAAGAAGTTTTCGACGAAAAATTCAATATTTCTCTTATTTTTAAAACTTCTATAAATTTTTTATCAGTACTGTCTATTAAAAGTAAATTTGGATGTGTATTGTTTGAAACAAGCTTATAAGATTTGTTATTAATATTAATCTCATTATCTTCAAGATTATAACTGTACTCTTCATCTTGTGAAAATAAGTAATTTATTAAATGAAAAGCAAAAGTACATTTACCTATCCCTTTGTTACCAGAGAAAATCAATTTATTTGGTAGTTTATTTTTCAATGTAAGGTTAACCAATTCTTTAAAATTGTCCTTAAAAGATAGTAATTTAATTTGGGTTAAAGGTGTCATTTTATTTTAATCAAAGAATTTAATTTTTTTTGTATAATTTGTTTATTTCTATCTTTTGTCTCATTAGAGAAGATCTTAAGATAATTTTTTTTCTTATTTGATAATTTCAAAAAACCATTTTGTACTTTAAGATAGAAATTTTTACTAAATTTGTCGTATCTATTTTTTTTTGACTTGATTTTTTTACGAATATCTTTTTTTTTAACAATATGTAGAAACGTAAAATCTACCTTAAAGTTTCCTAATATAAATCTATTTAATGAATTAATAATATTTCTATTAATGCCAAAACCATAGTATTGATATGCAATCGTAGAATCAATAAATCTATCAATCAGGATTACTTTTTTTTTAAGATTGGGTTTAATTATTTTATGATAATTTTCAGATCTAGCAGATAAATATATGAGTAAATCAGTTTTTTTTTCAAAGTCAGATTTATTTGATAACAACAATTTTCTTAATTTTTCTGAATTTTTAGATCCACCTGGTTCTCTAAGTTTAATATGCTTTATTTTTTTCTTTTTTAAATAATTTGATGCAGCATTTAAATGAAAACTTTTTCCAGATCCATCAATACCTTCGAAAACAATGACTTTATTATACATCGCCCCATATCAAATAATTTATAGAGTGAATTATTCTAGAGAAAATGTTGACTCTTTTTACTTTTTCAACCGCATAAACTGGGTACTCATCAATTAAATCCCCTTTGTAAGAAATCTTTAATAAGCCAATTTCTTGGTCTTTTTTGATAGGTGCTTTAATAGGACCATTATATTCTACAATTGCTGACAAGAATTTTTTTCTTGCTTTTGGAAAAGTTTTGTAGATATCTTCTTTTACATAACCACCAACAATATCTTTTTTTCCGAGCCAAACATCTAAATCTATAAAATTCTCATCTTTTTTTGCAATTTCAACTGTATCAAAATTTGTCAAACCCCAAGTTAATAAACGGGTTGATTGTCTAGATCTTTCATTTTTAGTTTCAAATCCACTACCTACAGCAATAAGTCTTCTTTCTCCTCTTTGTACAGAGCTTGCTAAAGAATATTTTTCTACAGCTAAATAACCAGTTTTAATACCATCGGCTCCTAAATTTTTGTAAAGCAGAGGATTTCTATTACCTTGTGTGATTGGATCTCCGCCAGTTCTATCCCATGTAAATTCTTTCTCCTTAAAATATTCATAATAAACAGGATAATTTTTGATAAGATAGTTAGACATTATTAAAATATCCTTTACTGTAGAATAATTATCAGGATCATTAATGCCTGATGAATTTGAAAAATTTGTATTAATCATTCCAATTTCAGATGCTTTTGCATTCATTAAAATAGCAAATTCCTCTTCACTACCCGCAACACCCTCGGCTAATGCAACGCAAGCATCGTTACCTGATGCAATAATTATTCCTTTTAATAAATTTTCTACACTTACTTCGTCTCCTACCATAATAAACATAGATGAATATCCAGATTGAGACAGTCTCCAAGCATTTTCAGATACCATTACCTTGTCATCAAGAGAAAGATCTCCGCTCTTTAACAAATCAAACACCACAATTGATGTCATAATTTTTGTCATTGAGGCTGGATAAATAACGCTGTCTATTTCTTTTTCAAAAAGTATTTCTCCAGATAGAAAATCTTGTAAAATAGCAGTTCTAGCATTTATATCAAAGGCTGCCTTTGAGGGCACCACTAAAAAAGCAAAAAGTAAATTAAAAATTATAATAAATTTTTTAATCATTTCTTATTAATTCAATATTTTCAAAATTTAAATTATTTATACTATTATAAGCTGATTGTAGAGTATTAATATTAGAATAAGGGCCCAATAATACTTGGTGCTTAGTGTCATTTATTGAAAATATATTGATATTTTTAAGTGTAGTCTCATTTTCGATTCTTTTTTTGAGCTCTTTAGCATTTTTTAAAAAATAAAACTCTGTGATTTTTATTGAATAACTGAAAGATCTTCTATCATCTAATTCTTTTGACTTAGGAGTTCCAATTTCATTTATACTTATAGACTTAACTGGAGCTTTATTAGCAACTTTTTTTTCTTCATCAAACGTTTTTGATTTTTTGGCAATAAATGTTTTATTTTCTCTAATTTTACTAATTTCAACATATGGTTCTTTAAGTGAGATATCGAGTTCGTTAAAAATTCTTTTTGAAAAAATTGAATTATAAAAAATGAGATCTTTATTTTTTGTTTTTACTATTGCATTTATGCTTTTGTTATTTAAAAGATTAATAATTCTCACTTTTGTACCTTTTGACAAAGTATTATGTACTATCTCAAGGCTCCTATCATCAAGGGGTTTCCTTAGTAATTTTTTTTCAATTAAGGTTTCATTGTATAAAAGAACAAAACCTCTATTTGAAAATATATTTTCACTATATTGAGTACTTTGAACTGTGCAACTTGTTAAAAAAAGCAAGATCAAAAATAAATTTTTATAATTCATCTTTAAATTTGTCCTTCAAAGTGCAAACAGCTAAAGCAAATCTTAATGACCTATTCCATTTTAAAATTTTTTCATAATTAGAGAAAACAATATAGGCTGGATTAAGAGTTTGACTTCCAGGAATAATATCTACATCTGGTGTAATTATAGCAACTTTTTCTTTGTCATTTACAATATCAGATAGATCATTCTTAATAAATTTTTTGTAAAATCTGAAATTTTTTTTATGTTTAATGTTTCTTGCTGATGAATTTAAAAATTTAGAGGGAATATTATCCTCTAATTCAACAGGATAAAAACAATGGTTGTTCTTTTTCCAACCTATTTTTTTCATATAATTAGCTGCAGAGGCAAATGAGTCTTCAACATTTTTAAGTTCAATTACACTATTTTGATTATAATCAATTGCATAATTGGAAATCGTTGATGGCATAAACTGAAAATTTCCGAATGCACCAGCCCAAGATCCATATAAAATATCTTTGTTGATTTTTTTATTATCAATTAATCTTAATGCTGTAATTAGTTCTTTAGAAAAAAATTCACTTCTTCTCTTATCATAGCTTAAAGTTGCAAGAGACGATATGATATCCATTTTACCAAGGTAAGTACCAAAGTTTGTCTCAATACCCATTAGAGCAAGCAAAAGTTCTTTTTCTACTAAAAATTCCTGATCAACCTTTTCTATAAGTTTAGAATTCTTTTTATATATTCTTTTCCCTTTAACTACCTTTTTTTTATTTGATCTCTTTCCCACATAAGTTTTGGTGTCTTCATAAAACTCAGGCTGGTATCTGTCGTATTCAATGACCTTGGGTAAAAAAATTGCTTTATCCATAACAACATCAACGGTTTCTTTGCTTACTCCAGATTTTACAGCTCTGATCTTGAAGTTATCCAACCATTGGTTAAAAGACTCATCTGCAAAAACGGTTTTAAAACTTATAAGAGAGATTAGTATTAAAAGAATAAGGTTAGTATTTTTCATATAAATCTTTTAAATAAATTATTACAGCAATCCATATAATAGTAAAACTAAAGAATTTTTCATAAGAAAAAAGCTCATTATAATAGAAATAACCCAAAAGGAACTGAAGAGTCGGTGTAATATAGAATATCATTCCACTAGGCCCTAAACCAGAAAGTTCAACTCCTCTAACATAAAGGAACAAGGGAATTACTGTCATTGGTCCTGCTAACAAAAGCATAAACATTAAATTTAAATTTTCTAACGAAAAATCATTTTGACCATTTTTAAAAATAAAATAGAAAACTATTAAAGACATTGGAAGTATATATAGACTTTCTATTAGTAGACCAATATCTGTATCTACATTAATTAATTTTCTTAACACATTATAAAAGGCCCAGGAAAAAGCTACTATAAGACCAACCCAAGGAACATTATTAAAATTTCTAAGTAGGATAAAAATAGCAACACAAACAAGAGAAATAGAAATTTTACTTTTAAAACTTATTTTTTCTTTAAAAAAAATATTTCCACATAGAACGCTTACAATTGGCATTATAAAATATCCAAAAGATGCATCAATGATTTGGTCATTTGAAACTGCATAAATCCAAACTGCCCAATTGATAAATATTAATAATCCAGAGAAAAAAAGTACTAAAAGATTTTTTTTATTATTTAAAATTTTAAAAAAAATATTCCATTTTGAAAAAAATTGAGTAGTTATAATAAGCATGACTGCAGTCCAAATACATCTATGGATCACTAGTTCTATATGGCCAATAAAAGAAAAATAACTAAAATAGATTACTCCAATAGCACCCCACCAAAACGATCCTAAGCTGCTAAATATAATACCTTTATTAAATTCTTTTAAGTTCATAAAAAAGGAAATTTATATTCCATTATTGATAAAATAACCCCATTTAATTCTTGAATTTTAATATTATACTTATAAAAACTAGCTCATGGAGAGATGGCTGAGCGGTTGAAAGCACCGGTCTTGAAAACCGGCAAAGGGGCAACTCTTTCCTGGGTTCGAATCCCAGTCTCTCCGCCATTATTTAAATTTTTGAAATTTATCAATAATGTGTAAAATTTTTTTATCTTTATAGTCGATTAGTGATTCTTTCTTTTTAATAGAAATTAGTGTTTCATCATCCATATCAACAAATGAGACTAGAGTTTTTAGAAAATTCTCATCCAAATCGTTAATTAACGATTTTACAAAAGCTGTCATCAGTATATCCATTTCTTTTGTGCCTCTATAGGAAGCCCTGTATATAATTTTATTTTTAAGATCTTCTTTATTAAGAGTCATGATATTATAAATAAACTATGTCTTCATATGAATATTTGCTATCTGATATAAGTACCATAAAAGGTATAGGAACTAAAATAGGAAAATTATTTCGAAAAAAGAATATTAACACAATATTTGATCTTCTATGGAATTTGCCTAGAGATTTTGTGGATAGATCAAATGTTTATCCAATTAATGAATTGCAAGTAGGAAAAATACAAACCGTAACAGTTGTGGTAAAAAAATATAACTTTCCACGTATCAGAAACTTGCCTAATAAGGTAATATGTGAAGATGAAACTGGAAAGCTAGATTGCATCTTTTTTAATAGTTATGAGGGATATATTAGAAAAATACTTCCACTAAATGCAAAAGTAACTATCAGTGGTAAGATTGGTTATTATAATAAGAAATATCAAATAACTAACCCTACTCATTTATCTGAGGATCCTAATTCTGTTAAAAAAATTGATAAAAGTTATAGTTTAACTGAAGGCCTTAATAACAAACTTTATAACAAAATCATTCAAGAAGTACTTAAAAATATACCAAATTTAGATGAATGGTTGGATAATGAAACTCTAAAAAAATTTAATAATATCTCTTGGAAAAAAGCAGTATTAGAACTTCATAATCCAAATAATATTAATAAAAAGGGTAATTTTTTAGAAAGATTAATTTTTGATGAAATCCTCTCTACTTTTTTAATTAATTCTAAAATAAGAAAAACTATAAGAAAGTTCAAAAAAGAAAAAAAAAAATTTGATAACGATTTTTCAAACAAGATTAAAAAAAAATTAAATTATGAGCTTACCAACGATCAAACAAACGCATTAAATGAAATAAATAATGATTTAAAATCTGAGGAAAAAATGTTCAGACTTTTACAGGGAGATGTTGGAAGTGGTAAAACTATTGTGGCATTAATTTCTTGCCTTAATGTTGTTAGAAGTGGTTATCAAGTTGCCTTTATGGCGCCCACTGAAATTTTAGCATATCAACATTACAAATTAGCTCAATCTTTAATAAAAGATAAAATGAAAATAGGTTTTTTAACTTCAAAAACTGATTATTCTGAAAAAAAAAAGATAGTTAAGGACTTAGAAACTAACGAAATTAAAATACTTTTTGGAACCCATTCAGTTTTTCAAGAAAAAATAAATTATAAAAAACTTGGACTCGTTGTTATTGATGAACAACATAAATTCGGGGTGAAACAAAGAAAGAAATTATCTGACAAAGGTGGTAAAAATTGTGATGTATTAGTAATGTCGGCAACTCCTATACCAAGAACTATGATTATGACTGTTTTTGGAGATATGGATGTTAGTATAATTAAACAAAAACCTAAAAATAGAAAACCAGTCAAAACTTACAGTAAAGTTGATACAAAATTAAATGAAATAATTGATTTTACAAAAAATCAAATCAAAAAAGGTAATCAAATTTTTTGGGTTTGCCCATTAATCGAAGAGTCTAAAAAAGTTGATCATCAATCAGCAGTACAAAGATACAAAGGTCTTCAAAAAATTTTTAAAGATAGAGCTGGCCTTTTACATGGCTCACTTGATAAAGCCGAAAAAGATAGAATATTAAATAATTTTTTAAGTAGAAAGATTGATATTCTGATCTCAACAACAGTCATTGAGGTTGGTATTGATTTTCCGAATGCAAACGTGATTATAATAGAAAATTCTAATAAATTTGGTTTATCACAACTTCATCAACTAAGAGGTAGAGTTGGTAGAGGTAATAAAGAGTCATTTTGTATTCTAATGTTTAGAAAAAATTTAAGTAAAAATGCTAGAAAACGAATAAATATATTGAAAGAAAATAATGACGGATTTAAAATTTCAGAAGAAGATATGAAATTAAGAGGTTATGGAGATTTATTGGGTTTTAAACAAAGTGGAGTACAAAGTTTTCGTCTTGCTGACCCTGTTTTGAATGAAGACCTTTTTATGCTAGCTGAAAAGGAAATTAAAAAAATTGAGAGGGACAACATTGATTTAGATAAATTTCAATCTTTGCTAAAACTTTATGATAGAGCTGATATTTTAAATGATATTGTTTAATTACCTGCTGGATCTGAGGTGCCAGCAGATACAATAAATTTTGAGGCTTCTTCAAAAGTCATATCAAGAAAGATAACTTCATCTTTTGGAAACATCAATAAAAAGCCACTTGTCGGATTTGGTGTAGTTGGAACAAAAACATTAATTAATTCTTTGTTAGTTTTTTTACTTATCTCACCTTTGTTTTCTTTAGTCGCAAAACCTACAGCCCAAGATCCTTTTTTAGGGTACTCAATTAAAACAACGCTTTTTTTATTATCTGATTTGTTAGTAAAACTTTCTGTCATTTGGCCAATTGCGGAATAAATTGTTCTTAAAATTGGAATTCTTTTAAAAAGATCGTTAATGAAATTTAAAATTTTCTTTCCAAAAAAAGATAAAGAGATACCTCCAACAATTGTAATAAAAACTACAGATAATAAAATTTCTAGCCCAGGAATAGAAAAAGGAAGATAGTTATTTGGATTTATTTCACTAGGAATTAACTTTGATGATATCTTTATTAAAAATAAAGTTAGATATAAAGTAAAACCAATGGGCACCAAAACAACAATGCCAGCTATAAAAGCATTCCTTAATTTCGAAGTTATAGATGATTTTTTTTTCATTAATTATAAGATGAGTAAATTACAAAACATAAGGCAATTATGAATAAAAAAGCTAATATTTTATTGTTTAAATTCATAAAAAAACTATTAAAACATATTACTTAATATATTTAAAATGAATAGAAGAAAATTTCTTAATATTGTCGGCTGTTGTGGATGCAGTTACATTATTAATTCTTGTGCATCAGTGCCAATTACTGACAGAAAACAGCTTAACTTAATACCCGAGGCGAAACTTAATGCACAAGCAGCTCAAATTTACGAAAAAGTAAAAAAGAAGGAAAAATTAATTACTGATGGACGTAATTTGAAAGAAATTAAAGAAATTGGAAAAAAGATGGAATTCGCGATTAGTGAATATTTTTATCTAAATAATATAAAAGATCCAACTGTTAATTTTCAATGGGAATACATATTGATTGATAATAAAAAAGTTAAAAATGCGTGGTGTATGCCAGGAGGCAAAATTGCTATTTATACTGGAATGCTAGAAGTGACTAAAAATACAAATGCATTAGCTGCAGTTATGGGTCATGAAATTGCTCACGCAGTAGCAAAACATTCCGTTGAAAGAGCTAGTCGTAGTGCTTTACTTCAAACAAGCACTCAACTTATTGATATATTTTCAGGAGGAAAACTTTCACAAGTAAATAGAGCAACCGGAATGGATACAGTTGGTTTACTACAACAAATTGGTATTATGAACCCCTTTACAAGAAAACAAGAAACCGAGGCTGATTATCTTGGTTTGATTTTTTCATCTTTGTCTGGTTATGATATTAGAGAAACACCAAAATTTTGGGAAAGAATGAAAGAAATTAATAAAGGTAAAGAACCTCCAGAATTTATGAATACACATCCATCTTCTCAAAAAAGAATAGAAAATCTTGACGGTTGGATGAATGAAATTATTTTAGATTACCCACCAATAAAAACATAGTGGTGAGCCGTGTTGGACTCGAACCAACGACCCATTCCTTAAAAGCACTATAACCGAAGTGAAGTTCCCTGTTTATGGAATTTTTTTTACGGTGTGCAAAAATTTGCACAAAAATCTGGCCAGTTTTATGTGCTTTTTTTAAAAGTTTACACACTTTTTTGCACACTCTGTGCACACCTATGAAATTTACTCAAATTTAACAGTGTGTTGAAATCTACAGTACGTACTTTTTTTAATATAGTTAACTGCTGAATAGTTTATTTTTATATTATATTTTAAAAATTACTGCACTTTAATTTTCCATAAACCCATTTACAATCAGCTTTTTCACCTGATTTATAATTTTTTTTATAATAGCCATTACCGTTTTTTTTACCAAACATATAATACAACTTTCCTGTATTATCGTAACATTTGTAATTGTCACCGTATCCCAACCAATAACATTTAGCATATGATTGGTTAGGTATAAAGGTTAAGTAAAATACAATAAATAAAAATTTAATTAATTTAATAATATTGTAGTGCATGTTAGTAAGGAAAACGTTCGCAGTTACTGGTTGCTGTAGTCATTGCTCTATAGTGCAGATCTCTAAAATCATCAATATAACTATCGATAGTATATGCAGCAGCTCCACTATTTACTGCTAAAAGTACCTTTTGAGCAACAAAGTTATGTGCTGTAAGAAGACTAGCTTTATATTGAGCAAGATCAGGGTGCCGTAAGCTCATTATACACATCTTAGACTCATAAGCTGCATTAGTTATTTTTTTTAATTTATTTTGTTCTTTATTTTTTTTTTTAGCTATTTTTTCTTTATATTTACTTTCATTTTCCTCAGCTCTCCTTTTTAAATCATTTAACAATCTATCATATTCGTCCTTTGATACTTCTTTTCCTTGCCATAAATATTTTTTTTCTTCAACTTTTTTCTGAGCAGCTAATTTTTCTTGTTTTAGTTTCTCTTTCTCTTCTTTAGCTTTTTTCTTAGCAGCTAATTTTTCTTGTTTTTTTCTTTCTCTTTCCTCTTTTTTTATTTGTGCTGGTGTTTTTTCACTTTGTTCTAATTCTTTAGCCTTCTTTTTTTTTAGTTCTTCCAGCTCTTTCTGAAGTGCTAATTTTTCTTCCTCCAATTTTTTCTTTTCTTCCTCAAGCTTTTGTTCAGCAGCTAGACGTTCTTCTTCTAATTTTCTCTTTTCTTCTTCAAGTTTTTGTTCAGTAGCTAATCTTTCTTCCTCTAATTTTTTCTTTTCTTCAGCAAGCTTTTGTTCGGCCTCGAGTTTTTCTTGTTCTTGTTTCTTCTTTTTTTCTATCTCAGCTTGTTTAGCCGCTTCCTGTTTCTTTTTTTCAGCTAATTTAGCTTCTTCTATTTGATTTAAAAAGTCACTCTTGTCCATTACAGAAAAATTATATAATTTACCAACTGGATCAAATTTTGTTTTAATATTAATTAGATTTTCTTTATCAGAAATTTTTATTTTCCAAGTCATTTTAATATCCTTGTTAAATAGTCTTAGTGCACCCAAATTACTAAATCTCCAAGCATCTGTTGAGATAACTTCTATCCCTTTGTATCTAAAATAATTTTCGTTGTCAAAAACGTAAGTTACCTCACCATCTCCTCTTTCATCCTCTATTATGACTGCAAATTTATTCAAAAAAGAAATGGTTTCTTTTTTTGTAAGGCTTTTATTGGTTATAGATTTTAAAAACGTTTTACCTGTTTCAATTTTTTCAGACGCAAAAGTATTAATAGTTAATAGAAGAAAAACGATAATGTAATTTATTAATTTTTTCATAATCAAAAAATATTAAATTAAATCATGTGTGTAAACAATGTGCACAATAAAAATCAACATTTTTTAAAAATTGTTTTTGCACACCGAATATTAAGGTTGGTTTTATTGGTTAATGGTGAGCCCTGTTGGACTCGAACCAACGACCCATTCCTTAAAAGGGAATTGCTCTACCAACTGAGCTAAGGGCCCACATATTTTTGCATAACTATAATAAATGCAATGAAGCAGTTTATATAATAAATAAATCTTAATTTTTCAATATAAAATAAATCTATATGTGCACTTTTATCAAACAAACACGCACAATTATTTTAACTGTGTAATTTTGCGCAAGGAAAGGTATGCAAGATACTATGCACACTCTGTGCACACCAAAATAGAATCAGCTTTTTTTTGCTTTAAATATTTAAAGTTTAATGAGTGCACTATGTTAAAAGGGAATTGCTCTACCAACTGAGCTAACGGCCCAAAGTAAAATTCTTATAGTTTTTTTTTTCAAATAATCAATATGTTATAATTACAACTTACCAATGTATTCATCACAAAATTGGTCAAAAGTTCCATTATTTATGTTAATTCTGATTTTATTCATGAGCTCATGATAAAAGTTTATATTATTAAGGGTAAGAAGCATTGACGCAAGTATTTCGTTTGTAGTGAATAAGTGATTTAAATAGTTTTTAGAATACTTATTTAAGTTAAATTTTTCACACTTTTCATCAATGGGTTTTGTATCATTCTGGAACTTAGCATTTTTAATGTTTATTGGCCCATTCCATGTAAATGCTAAGCCAGTTCTCCCGGATCTGGATGGTAATACACAATCAAACATATCTATCCCCCTTTTCACTGCTCCAAGAATGTCGGAAGGGGTTCCAACTCCCATCAAATATCTAGGTTTATCTTCAGGCAAGTATTCCTTAATATTGTCTAATACTTTAAACATTTCACTTTGTGTATCTCCAACAGCTAAGCCACCCAAAGCGTATCCATCAAAACCAATATCAATTAGATCTTCTAGGGATTTTTTTCTTAAATCATCGAATAACCCTCCTTGAACTATTCCAAAAAGACCTTTGTCGGGATTTTTCCCAAAAGAGTTTTTTGACCTTAACGCCCATTCAGTTGACAAATCTAAAGAGTTTTCAATAATTTTTCTGTCTGTAGTTTTTTTTGGGCATTCATCCATTACCATAACAATGTCTGAATTAAGTTTTTTTTGAATTCTTATGCTTTCTTCAGGGCTAAGGATAAATTGTTTTCCATCAATATGAGAATTAAATATAGCTCCTTTCTCCCTGTCAATTTTATTCAATTTTGATAGTGACATCACTTGATAACCACCTGAGTCTGTTAAAATTGGTAAAGGGCAATTCATGAATTCATGCAATCCTCCTTGAAGAGCTACTCTTTCCTCACCAGGTCTTATCATTAAATGATATGTATTTGACAAAATTATTTGACTTCCAGCTTTAATTAGATCATCAATAAAAGTAGCTTTTACTGTTGCTTGAGTTCCAACAGGCATAAAAACAGGAGTATCAATGTTACCTCTAGATGTAATAATTGTTCCCGTTCGGGAAAATTTATCTTTATTTTTTACTTTGAAAGAAAAATTTTTTAAAAACAATTTATAAAGATTTGAAACTAATTATCTTATCAGGATTTGAAACTGAACCATTTGGTCCATCACCTCTTTTAATTTTGTCTACAAATTCCATCCCTTCCACAACTCTACCAAACACAGTGTATTGCCTATCGAGATGTGGTGCATCTTCAAAACATATAAAGAATTGACTATTTGCACTGTTTGGGTCAGAAGATCTTGCCATCGATAAAATACCTTTTACATGGGGAATATCATTAAATTCAGCTTTTAAATTTGGTAAATCTGAACCTCCTGTTCCTGCCCTATTTAAATCAAAACTATCCGAGGATGAGTTACCAAATTGAACATCGCCTACCTGAGCCATAAACCCATCTATTACCCTATGAAATACAACATTATCATAAAGACCTTTATCAGCTAACTCTTTTATTCTTTTTACATGATTTGGAGCTTTGTCTTTGAATAGTTCAATTTTTACATCGCCATCTTTTAATTTAAGTATCATCATATTTTCCTCTGCGTTTAAGTTAAAATTAAATATTAAAAATAATATTAAAAAAAATATTTTATTCATAAAATTTATTTTTTAAAGATTTTATTACTGTTTTAGTGGTAAATTTTCGTATGTCACCATTTAATTCAATAATTTCTTTAACAAATTTAGATGAAATAATTTGATTTTCTGGATCCGACATTAAAAAAACAGTCTCAACTGAATTATTTAACTTTTTATTCATTCCTGCTAATTGAAATTCATATTCAAAATCGGAAGTAGCACGTAAACCTCTAATGATAACATTTGATTTCATCTTTCTGCAAAAATCAGTTGTTAAAGTTTTAAATGATGTAACATCTATTTTTTTTTTACTAAATTTTAAGTCACTAAAAAGAGCTTTCTTAATTAAATGTTCTCTCTCCTCTGCGTGAAAAAGATAATTTTTCGTATTTCCATCGGATACAGCAACAATCACTTTATCAAAAATATTTAAGGATTTTTTAATTAAATCTATATGTCCAAATGTAATTGGGTCAAAAGTTCCAGGGTAAATAGCTTTTTTCATTATATTAAGTTATCATCAATTTTAATTGCTGAAACTACTTTTTCATCCCCAGATAACTTAATAATTCTTACCCCTTGAGTATTTCTTCCTGCAGTTCTGATTTCCTTAACTGCCACTCTTATAACTCTTCCTTTATTAGTAGATATTAATATTTCATCGCCATCAAATACTGGAAAAGAAGATGCTATGTTTCCATTCCTCGATGAATTTACTATACCTATTATGCCCTTTCCGCCTCTATTAGTAGTGCGAAATTCTTTGTCATTTGTTCTTTTTCCAAATCCATTCTCGGTTATTGAAAGTATATATTTACCCTCAACTTTGCCGTTTTTATCAGATTTTTTTTCAATTTTTTCTATTATTGATAAAGATACAATCCTGTCCTTATCAGCCAAATTAATTCCTTTTATACCCTTAGAAGATCTGCCTTTAAATAATCTTAATTTTTTTGACTCAAATCTAATGCATTTTCCATTTAATGAACTAAGCATTATATCTTGATTTTCTTTACAAATTTTAACACCTATAATCTTATCGTCGTTATCTAGCTTCATTGCAATTTTACCAGCTGTATTTATGTTTAGAAAATCTTCTAAACTATTCTTCCTTATTTTCCCCTTAGCTGTTGCAAAAATAATATTTAAATCTTTAAATTCAGATTTATCTTCAGGTAAAGGCATAATCGAACTAATTGACTGGTGATTTTTTAATGGAAGAATATTATATAAAGATTTACCTCTCGAGCTAGCCGATCCTTCAGGTATTTTCCATGCTTTAAGTTTATAAACCATTCCCTGGGTTGAGAAAAAAAGAACAGATGTATGTGTATTTACAGATAAAGTTTGGACTACAGAATCTTCTTCTCTAGTTTTAATTCCTGATTTACCTTTGCCACCTCTTTTTTGTTTTTTAACAATTTCAAGTGCACCTCTTTTAATATATCCTTGCAGGGTAACAGTTATTAATACAGATTGTTTTTGTATTGTCTCTTCGATATCATAATTAAGAACTGCATCAATTATTTTTGTTCTTCTCTCAACTGAATATTTTTCTTTTATTTCATTTAATTCATTGCTTATAACTTTTAAAAGTTCTTTTCTAGAATTTATTATTTTTTTAAAAGAAACTATTAGATTAGCTAATTTTTTTAATTCAACTTCTATTTCATTAATCCCCAAAGCTGTAAGTTTTTGAAGTCTTAACTCTAAAATTGCCTCAACTTGTTTTAAGGAAAGAGAATGAGTATTTTTATTTTTTTTATTATCTACTAATTTGATTAATTTCTGAGACGATTTTATTTTCCAAGAAGTATTAAGTAAAGAATTTTTAGCTTGTTCAGGATTTTTTGATGATCGTATGATCTTAATTACTTTATCTATGTTTTCAACTGAAACAGATAAGCCAATTAATATGTGAGCTCTGTCTTCTGCTTTTTTTAGATCAAATTTTGTCTTCTTAACAACAACATCCTCTCTAAATTTAAGAAAAGATTCTAGAAAATCTTTAAGATTACAGTTTTTTGGTTTTCTATCTACTATAGCTAATGTATTAAAACTAAATGAGGACTCTAATGAAGTATATTTGTAAAGTTGTCTCTTAACTGTTTCAGGTTCTATATTCTTTTTTAAGTCAATTGCTACTCTTATACCCTCTCTATTAGACTCATCTCTTATGTCACTTATTCCCTCTATTTTTTTATTTCTAATTAATTCAACAATTTTTTCATTTAAAACAGATTTATTAATTTGATATGGTATTGAGTTTATGACTAATCTCTCTTTACCATTTTTAAGTTGCTCTATTGAAACATTTCCCCTTACTTTAAAAGATCCTCTGCCAGTTTTATATCCAGTTTTAATAATATCTTTACCAATTATTGTTCCGCCTGTAGGAAAGTCAGGTCCTGGTATATGTTTCATTAATTCATTTATTTTAATATCTTTATTTTCTATAAGAGCCAAAGTAGCATTTATAACTTCTGATAAATTATGAGGTGGAATACTAGTTGCCATTCCAACAGCAATACCTCCAGCACCATTTACCAGTAAGTTTGGGTACTGAGCAGGCAAAACTTCAGGTTCTTTCTCAGTTTCGTCATAATTACTCTTAAATTCCACAGTGTCTTTATCTATGTCATCTATTAAATTTTGTGAAATTTTTGCTAATCTAGTTTCTGTGTATCTCATCGCAGCAGGGGGATCACCATCTACAGAGCCAAAGTTTCCTTGACCGTCGATCAAAGGTAAACTCATCGAAAAATCTTGAACCATTCTAACTAATGCATCATAAACAGCCTGATCACCGTGAGGATGATATTTACCAATTACATCACCAACTATTCTCGCAGATTTTCTGTATTGTTTACTCCAATCAAAACCACCTTTGTGCATTGCATAAATAATTCTTCGATGAACTGGTTTTAAACCATCTCTTATGTCTGGTAAGGCTCTACTTACAATTACGCTCATAGCGTAAGAAAGATAAGATGAGCTCATCTCATCATACATTTCGATAGGTTTTATGTTATTTTTTATCTCTGTTTGTGACTTATCCATAAAGATTAATTAAAAGGGAATATCGTCGTCTAAATCATTGTCAGGTGCTTGAGACATCTCATTCTTATTTTGAGGTGCATTTGCAATTGACGTAGAGGAATTATTTCCCCCAAGCATTGTTAGAGATGAATTATATCCTTGTATTAATATTTCTGTAGAATATTTATCTTGGCCAGACTGTTCATCCTTCCATTTTCTAGTAGTCAATTGGCCTTCGACATAAATCTGTGCACCTTTTTTGAGATACTGCTGAACAACATTAACAAGTCCCTCATTAAATACAACCACACGGTGCCACTCGGTTTTTTCCTTTTTTTCACCAGTGTTTTTATCTTTCCAAGATTGGCTAGTAGCGAGACTAAGTCTAGCGACATTTTTTCCATTAACCATCTGCTTTATCTCAGGATCTGCACCTAATCTGCCAATTAAAAGTACTTTATTTAAACTTCCAGCCATATTATTTATATTAATTATATCACAAAAAGGATTTGATTATTAACTTTATTGAGCTAAAGCAAATAAAAAAATGAACAAAAAGATAGTTATTAAGGGTGCAAAAGAACATAATTTGAGGAATATTTCTGTAGAGATTCCTAAAGATAAATTTGTGGTCATAACAGGTTTGTCAGGCTCTGGAAAATCCTCATTAGCATTCGATACCATCTATGCTGAAGGACAAAGAAGATATGTTGAAAGTCTCTCAGCTTATGCAAGACAGTTTTTAGACAAAATGAAAAAACCTAAAGTAGATTTTATTGAAGGATTAAGTCCAGCCATCTCAATTGAACAAAAAAATACATCAAAAAATCCAAGATCTACAGTAGCTACCGTTACAGAAATTTATGATTACATGAGAGTTCTCTATGCAAGGATTGGGACACCCTACTCACCTTTTACAGGTAAAGAAATTAAATCCCAAACTGTTTCACAAATTGTCGATAAGATTTTAGAGTTACCAAAAAAGTCAACTATTTTCTTATTCGCTCCAATAGTTAGAGGTAGAAAAGGAGAATACAAAAAAGAAATTTTATCATACAAAAAAAGAGGTTTTAGAAAAGTAAAAGTTGACGGCACACTCTATGACATTGATAAAACTCCAGACTTAAATAAAAAATTGAAACATGATATTTACATTTTAGTCGACAGAATTGTAATTAATTCTGATTTGGGAAATAGACTTGCTGAAGGTATAGAAACATCATTAAATTTAGCTAATGGCCTTTTATTTGTTGAGTATCAAAATGAAACATTACCTGCTAAATTTAGAAAAACAGAAAAATTAACATTTTCTTCAAAATTTGCATGTCCTGAAAGCGGCTTTACAATAGAAGAAATTGAACCAAGATTATTTTCCTTCAATAGTCCTTATGGGGCTTGTGAGGAGTGTGAGGGTATAGGTATAAAACTCAACGTTGATCCAAATCTGGTTGTCCCTGATGATAAAAAAAGTATTGCTCAGGGTGCTATTCAACCGTGGGCAAAAACAACCACTCTTTATTATGCTCAAACATTAAGCTCCTTAGCAAAACATTATAAATTTTCTATGGATGAAAAATGGTCAAGACTACCAAAAAAAATAAAAGATATAATTTTATATGGATCTGATGATGAAGAGATAAAATTTTCATATGATGATGGATATGAAAAGTATTCCCATAAAAAAACATTTGAAGGCGTCGTAAATAACTTAGAACGACGTTATTTAGAGACTGATAGTGATTGGAAAAGAGAAGAAATTTCTCAATATCAATCTGACACAAAATGCGATATTTGCAAAGGTCACCGACTTAAAGATGAAGCGCTTTGTGTAAAAATTGATGGTAAGCATATTAGTGAGGTAACTGAAAAATCTATAAGTGATGCCAAAGATTGGTTCAATAATTTATCAAAAAAACTTGATCAAAGAAAACTTAAAATATCAGAACATATTCTTAAAGAAATAAATGAGAGACTAAATTTTCTTCTTAATGTTGGTCTTGATTACCTTACATTATCAAGGGAATCAGGAACTTTATCTGGTGGTGAAGCCCAGAGAATTAGACTTGCCTCTCAAATTGGTTCAGGTCTAACAGGAGTTTTATATGTATTAGATGAACCATCAATTGGTTTGCATCAAAAGGACAATGTAAAATTAATAAATGCTTTAAAAAGATTACGAGATTTAGGAAACACGGTAATTGTTGTTGAACACGATACGGAAACAATTGAAAATGCAGACCACATCTTAGATCTTGGACCTCAAGCAGGAAGTAAAGGTGGTGAGGTTGTTGCAGAGGGCAATCTTAAAGATATTATTAAAAATGATAACAGCATTACAGGAAAATATTTATCTTCTAAATATTTTATCCCAATTCCCAAAAAAAGAAGATTAGCAAAAAATGGAAGGTTTTTACAAATTAATGGAGCATCTGGTAATAATTTGAAGAATGTTGATTTAAAAATTCCATTTGGAACTTTTACATGTGTTACTGGAGTTTCAGGTAGTGGAAAATCTACTTTAGTGTTACAAACGCTTTACAATGCTCTTAACTTATCTTTGAACAATAATAAATCAAGAAAGATACCAATGCCATTTAAAGGTTTCAAAGGTATCGAATTGATTGATAAAGTAATTGATATTGATCAATCTCCTATTGGAAGAACTCCAAGATCTAATCCAGCGACTTACACGGGTGCATTTGGACCAATTAGAGACTGGTTTACTAATTTACCAGAGTCAAAAAGTAGAGGTTACAAACCTGGAAGATTTTCTTTCAATGTTAAAGGTGGAAGATGTGAAGCATGTGAAGGTGATGGTGTAATAACTTATGAAATGCATTTCCTTCCAGATGTTTATGTAACATGTGATGAATGTAAGGGAAGCAGATATAATAGAGAAACTCTTGAAATTAAATTTAAGGGAAAAAGTATCGCTGAAGTTTTAGATATGACAGTTGAAGAAGGATGTGATTTCTTTGAAAACATAGCAACTATAAGATCAAAATTATTAACATTAAAAAAAGTTGGCTTAGGCTATATAAAGATTGGTCAACAAGCTACAACTCTCTCCGGTGGTGAAGCTCAAAGAATAAAGTTGGCAAAAGAACTATCAAAAAGATCTACAGGTAGAACGATTTATATTTTGGATGAACCAACAACTGGTTTACATCAACATGATATTAAAAAATTATTAGAAATATTACACACCTTCGTTGCAACAGGAAATACAGTTGTTGTGATTGAGCACAATTTGGATGTTATTAAAACTGCTGATTACGTCGTCGACATGGGTCCAGATGGCGGTGTTAAAGGTGGACAAGTAATCGCAGAAGGAAAACCTGAAGATATATGCAATACAGAAAAGAGTTATACAGGTAAATTTCTAAAGCCTTTGCTAAACGGAAAATTTAAAAAAATTGCATAATCAATTAAAATTTGTTAAATTACTTCGATGATAAGTATTTTAAGCTCTCTATCTAGAACGATCCACTACTCACTTGCTATATCAGTATTATTGTTCGTAGGTTTATTTTTTCTTAATGGTGGTTTTGATTTTGATTTATTATTTTGGAGCTGGTTATTTAGATATATTCACGTTCTTGTTGGAATAATGTGGATTGGATTATTGTGGTACTTCAATTTTGTTCAAATTCCTAATATGGCTAAAATACCTGATGAACAAAAGCCAGCAATTAGTAAAGTAATTGCTCCCTCTGCCCTTTTTTGGTTTAGATGGGCAGCTTTTGCAACGATTGTATCGGGTTTGATATTATCATATCTCAACGGATATTTGCATGATGCAATGACTCTTGGCATAGGATCAGGTGGAGGCAAAAGTACAGCAATTGGAATAGGAATGTGGCTAGGTTTAATTATGGCTTTTAATGTTTGGTTTGTTATATGGCCAAATCAGAAAAAAGCTTTAGGAATGGTTGAAACAGATCCAGAAAGCAAAGCTAAAGCTGCAAAAACAGCAATGGTTTTTTCAAGAACTAATACTTTATTATCTCTACCAATGTTACTATCAATGGTAGCAGCCCAAAACTTATATTAATTATCTTCCTTAAGAACTGTTTTTTGTGAAACTTTAAAGAAAACTAAAAGTGGATTTGCTATGAAAATTGAGGAATAGGTTCCTAAAATAACCCCTAGGATCATAGCTAATGAAAAACCTTTCAGTATTTCTCCACCAAATAAAAATATAGAAACTAAAGCTAATAACGTCGTTGAAGAGGTAATTATAGTACGTGATAAAGTCTCGTTTATTGATAAGTTGGTAAGATCAAAAATCTTAATATCAGAATATTTTTTAAGATTTTCTCTGACACGGTCATAAATTACAACAGTGTCATTCATTGAGTATCCAACTATAGTTAAAACAGCTGCCACAATTGACAAGTTTATTTCCAAACTTAAAGCAGAAAAAATTCCAAGAGTAATTATAACATCATGGAATAAAGCAGCTATTGCACCAACACTAAATTGCCATTCAAAACGTATCCAAATGTAGATTAGCATTGCCATTAAGGATAAGCATATAGCAGTTACTCCAGCTTTTAGTAATTCTGAACTTACTTTAGGTCCTACATTTTCAACTCTTCTGAAAGAGAAATCTTGAGTTAATTCTTGTGAAAGATTTTTTTGTAAATTTTCAATGAATTCTGGATCATTAAGTTCGTCTCTTTTGAATTTAACCACAAAATCATTATCGCTCCCAAAATTTTTAATTGAAATCTTACCTAAATTCATTTTATTAAAATTAGATCTTAAAACTTCAATATCAGGCTTTTCAGTCTCAACACGTATTTCAATTAAAGTTCCACCCTTAAAATCAACACCATAATTCAAACCTTTAAATATTAAAAAGATTAATGAAAGCAATATCAGTGCAATAGAAAATACATTTAATGACTTATAATATTGATTAAATTTATAATCCTTTTTCATTTTATAATAATTTCCTTGTGTTTATTAATTTTTACGTAAATAGACGTTAGTAATCGCGCGATAAAAAAAACTGAGAATAGAGTTGTTAATATTCCAACACATAGTGTGATTGAAAATCCTTTGACTGGCCCTGATCCAAAAATAAACAGAATTATTGCAGCTATTATTGTTGTTATGTTTGCATCTAAAATTGTAATTTTTGATTTGGAGTATCCATTATCAAAAGCTATTAAATTATTTTTTTCTTTACTTGTTTCTTCCTTTATTCTTTCAAAAATTAAAACGTTTGCATCTACTGCCATTCCAACGGTTAAAATTATTCCAGCAATACCAGGAAGAGTAAGAGTTGCTTCTAATAATGTTAAAATACTGATTAGTAAAATTAAATTAATAATTAGGGTAAAATTTGCAATGATACCAAAAATTCTATATTTTAATGTCATAAACCCGATCACTAATAAAAATCCTATAATGAGTGAAAGTATTCCTGCATTAATAGAATCTTGCCCTAAATCAGGTCCTACTGTTCTTTCTTCGATGATATTTAATGGAGCTGGTAAAGCACCAGACCTTAAAAGTAAAGCCAGATCTGTTGCAGACTGAAAAGTAAAACCTCCACTTATTTGCCCTGATCCTCCCGCAATTACATCCCTTATTACTGGAGCACTTATTATTTGACCATCAAGAACTATAGCAAGACGTGTACCTATATTTCTTTTTGTTGCTTGAGCAAATCTTTTAGATCCAACCCTATCAAGTGTAAAACTTACGACTGTTTGATTATTTAATGAGTCCATTCGTGGACTTGCATCAACTAAATTATCTCCACTTATAATAACTCTTTTACTTAATAATAGTTCTTCACCTGTTTCTATTAATTTAAGTTTTTCGGTTCCAAAAGACTCGTTTGAACTCTTAGATTCAAGTCTAAATGCAAGATCTGCAGTTTTACCTAATAAAGATTTAATCCTATCTGGATTATCAAGACCTGGGAGTTCAAGCAAAATTCTATCATTCCCTCTTTTTAAAATATTTGGCTCATTAGTACCAACCTCATCAACTCTTTTTCGAACAATTTCTATCGCTTGATCTAATGATGCATTTTTAATCAGGATAATTCCATATTTACTTAGCTCCAAGTTAAAAACATCACCATTAATCTTCACATCAAGTTGATGAGCTTTGTATTGAAAATAATAAGGATTGATCGTACTTTCTTTGTCACTAAATATTTCACTAATCTTTTCAACATCATCTTTGGAAACTTTAAGCTTAATTAATTTGTCATCAAGTTTTAAGCTCAAAATCTTAATTTTATTTTTTTTAAAATAATCTTTAATTTCTAATAATTTTGATTGTAATTTTTGTTTAATTACTGGTTCATTATCAAGCTCTAATAACAAATAAGAACCACCTTGAAGATCTAAGCCTAATTTAATTTTTTTTTGTTTATCTAAATCTAAATCTAAAAAATTTGATGATGAGACCATCACCATAAAAAGAGTGAATAGTGCTATCAAAGTGATCTTCAGTTTTGAAAAATATAACACTTAAAATTATTTTTTTTGGTCAGTATTATTTATTAGAGCTTGAATACCTGTAGATTTGATAACTTCAACTTTGACATTATCAGTTATAGAAATTTCTGCCTTATCGCCGTCAATAATTCTCTCGACGGTACCTATTATTCCACCAGAGGTAATGACTTTGTCACCTCTTTTTAAGTTTTCAACCATCAACTTATGTTCTTTAACTTTTTTTTGTTGTGGTCTTATTAAGAAAAAATAAAAAATAACAAAAATTAGTATTAAAGGTATTAATTGTGCAAATCCTGATTCAGACATAATAATAGATTGGTTTTTATACTATTAGATTAACTAAAACAACTCCTAATTCGATGTGATTTTATCAATATTATCCATGTATGGTTTTAATACGTCAGGTATTATAATTGATCCATCTTTGTCTTGATAATTCTCCAGGATCGCAATCATAGTTCTTCCGATTGCAAGTCCACTTCCATTCAATGTACCTATAAAATTTTTTTCATTTTTCGAATTTTTATATTTGGCTTTCATTCTTCTAGCTTGAAAAGTTCCACATGTTGAGCAACTAGAAATTTCTCTATATTTTTTTTCTGAAGGTACCCAAACTTCAATATCGTAAGTTTTTTGAGCACTAAAACCCATGTCTCCTGTACATAGCTCTACAATTCTATAGGGCAGTTTCAGTTTGTCTAAAATTCCCGAAGCACATTTAGTCATTCTCTCTAACTCCTCTTCACATTTTTGAGGCTCTACTAGGCTAACAAGTTCAACTTTATAAAATTGGTGCTGCCTAATCATTCCTTTTGTATCTTTGCCATAGCTTCCAGCTTCTTTTCTAAAGCAAGGAGTAGATGCTACATATCTTGAGGGTAATTCTTTTATATCAATTGTTTTTTCTCTTGCCATATTAGTTAAAATAACTTCTGCAGTTGGGATTAAAAATTTTCTATTGTTATCATCAATTTTTATTTCAAATTGATCAGACTCAAATTTAGGAAGTTGTCCAGTACCAAACATTGTATCAAAGTTAGCGAGTAATGGTGGAGATATCTCCTCATAACCATTTTCTTTTGTATGAACATCAATCATAAAATTTGATAAAGCTCTTTCTAATTTTGCAAGTTTGTTTTTTACAAATACAAATCTTGATCCTGAAGTCTTTGTGGCAAGATCAAAATCAAGCATATTAAGATTTTCACCTACTTCATAGTGAGACTTAACTTTAAATTCACTTTCTTTTATAGAACCTTTTTTTTCGACTTCTTTATTTGAAGATTCGTCCTTACCCTCTGGTACACTAGATAACGGTGTATTTGGTATTGATGATAATAACTCATTTAATTTTTGGCTTATTGACAGTTGCTTAGTTTGAAGAGCGCTTATTTTGTCAGTAAGTTCTTTAGATTTTTTAAATAAAGATTTATCCTTACTTTTTGAAATAGATTTTTTTTCAGATTCTAATTTCTCTTTTTCTTGAATTAAAGACCTATTTTCTTTGTCTAATTCTAAAATTTCATCAAACTTTACATCGACATTTCTTTTTTTTATTTGATTTGAAAATTCTTTTAAATTTTCTCTAATTTCTTTTATATCATGCATTTTCTTCTACTTTTTTTTCAATCATTCTTACCGAAATTATAGATAATTCATATAAAATTAATAATGGAATCGCCAAACCAATTTGTGTGATTGGATCAGGTGGAGTAAGTATTGCGGCAGCTGTAAAAATAATAATTACAACATACTTTCTTCTTGTTTTAAGGAACTCAGAGTCTACAAAACCAACTCTTGCTAACAATGACAACACAACAGGTAATTGAAAACTTAATCCGAAAGCAAAAATTAATTTCATAACTAGTGAAAGATATTCATTCACTTTAGCTTCAAGTTGTATTGGTAATGATGTGGTTATACCAGTGCTTTCAAATGATAAGAAAAATTTAATCGCTAAAGGCATAATTAAATAATAAACCAGCATTCCACCTAAAAGAAATAAGATTGGAGTTACAACCAAATACGGCATGATTGCAGACTTTTCATGTTCATATAAACCTGGAGCTATAAATTTCCAAATTTGAATTAATATAAAAGGACTAGTAAAAAAGAATGCAGTAAAAAAAGATACTTTTATGTAAGTTAAAAAAGTTTCTTGTAATGCAGTAAAGATTAATCTTCTTTGAATTTCACTATTTTTTACGGCTTCAGCATAAGGAGCTACAAGAAAATTATATATTTCTTCAGAAAAAATATAACAAATGACAAATAAAACTAATAAGCAAACAAAAGATTGAATTAATCTTTTTCTTAATTCAGTCAAATGACTAATAAAACCTTCGTCTTTATTTTGACTCATCTTTCTTTAGATCTTCCTTTTTATCTTTGTTTTCTTTATTCTCGTAATCAAGAGTATTTTCCTCAAGATTGGAAACTTCTGATTGAACAGCACTAATATATCTTTTGATTGAACCGAACCAACTTCCAATTTTTTTTAAAACGATTGGAAAATCTTTTGGACCGATTATAACTACTGCTAGACCAATTATTAACAGTAATTCAAACCAGCCAATTTGTGGCATTGATTATTCTTTATTATTTGGATCTTGATTATTAGTCTGATCGTTATTCTCAGTGATGTTTTTTGCCTGATCGTCAGTTGGATCCTGTGCCATACCTTTTTTAAAACTTTTTATACCTTTGGCTACATCACCCATAAGACTTGAGATTTTACCTCTGCCGAATAGTAAGACTACTAGTATAACAACTATTGCAATTTGCCAAAAACCTATACTCATAAGTTATTTATAGCTCGTTTATTAATCATTTAAAAGTAATAATTTACTTATCATCGTTTTCTTTATCTAACGTACTGCTTAGCATATCGTCTATTTCGGTATAAATGTTTTCTTTCTTTTTATCCTGTTTCTCTTGATAAAATTTACCTGTTCCAAAAATCGCAGAATCAATATTTGAACTGTCAATTAGACCTGCAGAACTTAACTCCTCTATTGTAGGCAGATCAGACAATTTTTTTATATTGAAGTGGCTTAAGAATTCATCTGTTGTGCCATATTGAATTGGTTTACCTGGCACATCCTTTCTACCCATTGGTTTTACCCAGTTTAATTCCATTAAGATATCTAAAGTATTTACTCCAAAAGCAACCCCACGTATTTCTTCAATCTCTGCTCTAGTAACTGGTTGGTGATAAACAATAATAGATAAAGTTTCTATAGATGCTTTGGATAATTTTTTTTCAACTTTTTTTTGTTGAGTCATTAATGAAGATAAATTTGATGAAGTTCTAAAAGACCATTTATTAGATATACAAACCAAATTGAATCCACGGTTTTCATAAATTTTCTCTAGTTTTTTTAGAATTTTTTTTATATCAACTTTTTTATTTAATCTTGCTTCAATACTTTCAATTTCAAGGGGTTCTGAAGCTGCAAACAGGATTGCTTCAACTTCTCTTTCTCCATTTGTTAAACTATTTGGAAAATTTATTATATTGTTATTTTTTTTTTCGTTTTTCATGATTTTTTAATAAATATGTCATCAAATATTTTGTCTTGTTTAATCTGTAGATTTCCTTCTTTTACTAGTTCTAAAGAACCAGCAAAAAGACCAGCAATGCCAGTTTTTTTCTGATCTTTAGATTTCATAAAATTTTCTGGATAGAGTGCATTTATATTTTTCCAGTCATTTAAGTTATTAAGAAATCTTTTAATTCTGTTTATTCCATCTTCTGTAGTAAAAACTGGAAGTTTTGGAATATTAATTTTTTGGAAATCTTTCTGCATATAAATAGTCGAATAAGATTTAAGTAAGTCATATAAATTTACTGAGTATTTTTCGCTATATATGGATTTGATTTTACCTTTAATACCTCTCATAAAAATGTCTCTTCCTAATCTTTTTTTCTTAAGCATTTGATCTGAAAGTAGTCTGATTAACTCTAACTTTTTTAATTGTAGTTTTAATTTTTCTGCTACTTCATCAACTTTAAACTCATCTTCCTCCGTTTGTGGTAATAAAAGTTTTGATTTCAAATAAGCTAACCATGAAGCCATAACTAGATATTCTGAGGCAATATCTAAATTTAATTTTCCTGCTTTTGAAATATATTCTAAAAATTGATCTGCTAGTTTTGTTATCGATATATCTTCAATTTTTACTTTTTGAGATTTGGCTAAATCCAACAATAAATCAAGTGGACCGCTAAACTGATTTAGGTTTACGTTAAATGCATTACTTTGATTAATCATTTCCTACTAATCTATAATATTTTAAAGTCTTTTCGATTATAAATTTATTTAATTTTTTTGAATTTTCAGCAACTTTGGTCATTTCTTTGATTTTTCCGTTACAATGAAGAACTAAATCACAACCTGCGGTAAATGCTTTAATAGTATTTAAAGTAGTATTAAATTTTAATGCTTTCATCGAAATATCATCACTAATTATCAAATTCTTAAACTTTATCTTTTTTTTAATAATACCAATAATCTTTGATGAATGGGTTACAGGATTATTCGCATCAATTTTCTTAAATAGAATATGGGCTGTCATTGCAAATAATGATTTTTTATTTTTAAAAGTTTTAAAATCATTTTTCATTAAATATTCATAAGTCTTGTCTACAATAGGTAATTTTAAGTGGCTGTCTGATTTTGCTAATCCATGACCAGGAATATGTTTTATTACAGTTGCTATACGGGCTTCTTGAAAATGTTCTATTGTTTTTTCACCAATTTTATTAATTACATTTATGTCATTCGAAATTGCTCTAGTGCCAATAACCTTTGATGTAAATGGTCTTGGAATATCCAAAACAGGTACCGTGTTGATGCTAATCCCCATATATCTTAACAAATGACTAATTTGTTTAATGTAAGTTCTTAGATAAAGCAAAGATTTTGTTTTATTTTTTTTATAATTGTCACCAAAGTATTTTGCAGGAAAATGACTGTTGTCAATTATAGATCTAACTCTAGTTACCATGCCACCCTCTTCATCTATTAAAATTGGATATTTGGGATCTTTAAAAATTTTTTTTATATCATTGGTAAGTTTTTTAGTCTGATCAACTGATTTGATATTTCTTGCAAATAAAATTACACCCCAAGGTTTATATTTTCTCAAAAAAAGTCTTTCTTTATTTGTTATTTTAGTTGAGCTTAATCCAACTATAAAAGCTTTTCTTGATTTAAGATTATTCATTTAAAAGTTTCCAGAATGAAAAAGGTTTCGTCTTTTCATTTTTATCATCAACGTAAGTAATTATATCTTGAGTGTCATTTTTTAGTATAGGTATATTTTGATCATCTATACTTAAGTTATTGTTGATTTCGTTGACAGTTCTATAGTATTTTTTCTTATGTTCATCTGATAAATAGTATTTAATTGTTAGGAAAAAAAATATTAAGATAAAAAATATAATTAGCACATATCTTAATTCTTTTATCATTACATATTTTCCGGTGTATCGACTCCGATAATTTCCATACCATTTTTTATTACTAATAGAATACAATTTAACAAAACTGCTTTGTTCGTATCAATTTTCTTATCCTTATCTAAAAATCTGAAATCTTCACTATCTCTTCCCATATTCCAATATGAATGAAAAATAGATGCTAATTGATACAAGTATGTGGTCAGTCGGTGTGGTTCTAATTTATTTATAGAAGTTTCTATACATTTTGGCCATTCTGAAAGTTTTCTTATAATCTTAATTTCTTCATCGTTAAATTCAAAATTTTTATCTAAATTTTTATAATCGTTATTAATTGGTGTTTTTGAATTTGAAAAAATTGAACAAATTCTTGCATAAGAATATTGAACATAATACAAAGGATTGTCTTTAGATTTAAGTTTTACCTTTTCAAAGTCAAATTCTAATTCAACATCACTCACTCTACTTAACATAATAAATCTAGCCGCATCTTTTCCCACTTCATTTATTAAATCTTCAAGAGTAATATAATCACCTTTCCTCTTTGACATTTTAAATGGTTTATTATCTTTAATAAGTTTTACTAATTGAGTTACTTTACATTCTATTTTTTGCTTACTTTTTGATAAGGCATCTACAACAGAACTTATTCTTTTAATGTAACCAGCATGATCGGCTCCAAGAATATTTATGAGTATATCAAAATTTCTACTGATTTTATTGTTGTGGTAAGCAAGATCTCCAGCGAAGTATGTCCAACTATCATCACCTTTTTTTAAAGCTCTATCTTTATCATCACCAAACTCTGTTGATCTAAACAATAATTGATTTCTAGTTTCAGAAATTTTTTTCTTCTCTCCTTGAGGTGCCTCAATTTTTCCTTCAAAAACTAAATCTTGCTCTTTTAGCTTTTTTAAAGCTTTCTCAACTTCTTTATTTCCGATTATGCTTTTTTCACTTACAAAATTATCATGAACAATACCTATCTTCTTTAAATTAGACTTTATGATTAAAAGTGAATTTTCAATACAAAGTTTTTGTAATTCATCAAAAATTGGTTCCAACTCATCAAACTTATCAATTTTAGAATTTGATATAATATTTTGTGCAATTTCTTTTATGTATTCACCAGGATAAAGATTTTCATTATCAGGAAATTTTTTTTTGTGTTTTAATTCTAAAATTCTATAAAAGACCGAATGAGTAAAGTTTGTTATCTGATTACCGTGATCATTTATGTAATATTCTTTTGTAACATTATGATTATTAAATTTTAGTAGATTTGAAAGAACATCACCGAATACGGCTCCTCTACAGTGGCCTACATGTAATGGTCCGGTTGGATTAGCTGATACGAATTCAACTAAATATTTTTTGGTTTTTTCATTCTTATTTGATCCATATTCTTTTAATTGGACAATTTTTTCTAAAAAGGAATTCCAAAATTTCTTTTTAAATTTTAAATTTACAAAACCAGGATTTACAATTTCAAAGTTTTCTAAATTATCGTCTTTACTTAAAAGTTTTGATACATAATTTTCATATATATCTTTTGGTTTACTTTTATTAATACCTGACAAAACCATACAAACGTTTGTTGAAATATCTGCATCAAACTTATCAGGTGGGACCTCCACACTGATACTATTAGTTTTTTCTGGGATTTTAATTGCTCCTTTTTTTTCAAAATCTTTAAGACCTTTTAATAAAGAGCTGTGATAATAATCAAATATATTCATCTATTTTAATTCTTCGTATAAATTTATTGCATAACGATCTGTCATTCCGGATATAAAGTCTGCAACTGATCTAGATTTATTCTGGTCAAAATTTTGTATGGAAAAATTATTGTTAGTATTACTATAAAGCTTTTTAAATAAAAAATTTACGATTTTTTTTCCTTCATCGTTTCTTCTTTGAACATCTTTATGGTCATACATATTTTTTCTTAAAAAACTTCTTATATTGAAATCAATATCTTTGAGTTTATCCGAAAATTCGACCGTCTTTTGCTTGTTATCAAATACGTTATTGAGATTTTTAATCTTATTTTTTTTTATATTTTGAATAGTGTTATTTATTATGTCTTTTACCATAAGGTCTATAGAGTCTCTGATTATTTGATGTATCAAAACTTGTAATTCTATCTTTTTTTTATTTTTGTATTTTTTATATATATCTTTAAAGAAATTGATTTCCAATAATTCTTCTAATGTGAATAAGCCTGCTTTTAGACCATCTTGTATATCATGATTGTTGTAAGCAATGTCATCTGCAATATTTGAAATCTGTGATTCTAAACATGAAAATTTATTTAATTTAAACTTATTTTTTAACGATTTTATTCCAATAATATTTTCTAATTTAGATAAATCTTTGATTGGTCCATTATGTTTTATTAGACCATCTAAAGTTTCAAAAGACAAATTTAAACCATCAAAATCAATATATTTTTTTTCTATAAACATTACTATTCTTAGAGTTTGTAAGTTATGATCAAAACCTCCATGGTTACTCATACAATCATTTAAAACTTCTTCACCTGCATGACCAAAAGGGGTGTGGCCAAGATCGTGTGCTAGACTTAATGTTTCAGCCAAATCATCATTAAGATTTAAGTATTTAGATATTGATCTTGCGATTTGAGCTACCTCTAAGGAGTGAGTCATTCTTGTTCTATAATGGTCACCGTCAGTATTTACAAAAACTTGGGTTTTATGCTTTAGCCTTCTAAATGAAGCACTATGAATGATTCTGTCCCTGTCTCTTTGAAATGGGCTTCTGTATTTACTTATTTTGTCCTTAAAAAATCTACCTTTACTTTTAAAAACACCTAATTTTTTGTAATTATTCATACTTTAAAAAAGAAAATATATAATTATATTAGTAATAACTTAGTTTGATTATGAATAAAGAAATTATATTTACAGATAATGCTATAAAACAAATCAATTACCTTCTTGATAAAAAAGAAAAAGGTTCTTTTTTTAGAATCGCTATTAAAGGAGGAGGATGTTCAGGTTTTCAGTATGATTTTTCATTCGATAAAGCTAAGAATGAAGATGATCTAGTCTTTAACAATATTTTAATCGACAAAACATCAGCGGATATGCTGAAGGGTTCAGAGGTTGATTTTTCTAAGGAACTTATTGGGCAGCAATTCACAATAAATAATCCCCAGAGCAAGTCATCTTGTGGTTGCGGTGTATCTTTTTCCCTTTAATGTTAATTTCATCATGGAATGTTAATTCGGTAAGAGCAAGAATTGATAATATTAAAAGTTATTTAGTTAAATATAAACCAGATATATTGGTAATGCAGGAGATTAAGACTGAAGAGGTTAATTTTCCTTTTGATGTGTTCTCATCTCTTGATTACGAAAGCCACGTCCATGGTCAAAAAAGTTATAATGGTGTTGCAATTATTTCCAAAAAAAAGCTAGGTAATGTCGAAACTGATATAATTAAAGATAAATTAAAACAATCTAGAATTATATCTGCGGAAGTTGAACATAAGAAAAAAAAGATAAAATTAATCAATATTTATACACCTAATGGAAACCCGGTTGATACACCAAAATACAAATACAAAAAAAAATGGTTAGATGATTTGATTAAAAAATTAAAATCTATATCTAAAACCAATAAAAATATAATTCTAACAGGAGATTTTAATATAATTCCAGCTGCAGAAGACGTTTATAATCCTAAAAGTTTTGAGGATGACGCATTATATAGACTTGAAATAAGAAAAAAATTTAGAGAGATGTTAAGCTTAGGTTTCAGTGATGTGTACCGACATTTTAATGAAACAAAAGAAGGCTATACTTTTTGGGATTATATGAGAGGTGCTTGGCAAAAAAATAATGGTATGAGAATTGATCATTTTTTAGTTTCAAGTTCTATAATAGATAATGTTAAAAAAATTAATATTAATAAAGACCCTAGAGGAAGAGAGAAACCTTCCGATCATACCCCTATCGAAATTGAATTAGCTTAAATATTGACAGTGTTATAATATAACACTATGATATTAATTTAATCAATAACTAACAAATAAATCTTAAGGAGATATTTATGAAAGTTGCGTATGTTTTTAGAAACAATATGGCAAGTACTTATCAATTAAGTACGATGATACTGCCTCAATTAGAAGATAACAAACACCTTGTGAATGTTTTGGGAATGTTTTTCTTTGATGACAATCTTTTTTGCCTTCAAAAAGGAAACCCAATAGGTGAAAGATTAGCAAAAATTGCTAAAGAAAAGGGTATGCTCTTAATGGTCTGTGACCAGTGTGCTGTTAGAAGAGGCTTAGCAGATGGTACATTTGAACAATGTGGTAGTGGAGAAGTTAAAGCAAAAGGATTAGTTGATGGAGTAGTAGCGGGATGTTTTCCTCAATTATATACAGCTCTTGGATCAAATCCTCCAGACCAAGTTATTACTCTTTAGGAAACTTTAAATCTAACAACCTTTGAATGATTTAGACATATTCTTTATCAAATCAAAGTATAAGTTTTTACCTGGAGTTAAAGTAGCGCCTAATGGATCAAGTACACCAGTACTTATATTCATATCTTTTGCTACTGCATTAATGATGTCTGGATTAAATTGAGGTTCAGAGAATACACATGTAACTTTATCATGTTCAATTATTTCTCTAATTTCTTTTAATTGCTCCGCTCCAGGTAAGACATCTGTATTTACTGTGAATGCGCCTAGAACGTTTACTTTAAATCTTTTTTCAAAATACTGGTAAGCATCATGAAAAACTATAGATTTAAAATCTTTATTCAATTCTGATTTAACTTGTTTTACTAGCTTATCTAAATCCTTATTAGCCTTTTTTAAATTATCTTTATAAACAGAAGCATTCTTCTGATCATTCTCTATTAAATGTTTAGCCATTTCCTTTAAAATCACTTTAGCATTAAGAGGATCTAGCCAAATATGTGGGTCAAACTCTCCGTGAGCATGGCCCTCATGACCGTGTTCGTCATGTCCATCTTTTTTGTGATCATCATCATGGCCGTGTTCATCTTTATGTTCGTCATCATGACCATCTTCTTTTTTGGCATGATCATCATGGTCATCTTCTTTGTGGCCGTGGTCGTCATGACCTTCAAATACATTTCTTTCTCTAAACTTTAATTTTTTCAATCCTCTGATATCTAATAGTTCAATTTTTTCAGCATTTTTTGCTATTGAACCTAATGGCTTTACTAAAAAATTTTCTATGTCTTCACCAACCCAAAATACAATATCTGCTTCTTGTAACATTTTTGCATGGGATGGTTTTAATGAAAATCCATGAGGAGAAGCATAGCCATCGACGATTAATTTTGGTTTGCCTACCCCATCCATTAAATAAGAAGCTAATGAATGTATGGGTTTAATTGATGCTACAACTTTTATTTCAGCGTTTACTGAGGAAAAGAAAGTAAAAAAAGAAAGTATGAATAGTATAATTGGTAATTTTTTTAGATTTGTCATATTTTAAAAGGATTATTGTTAGTTTATAAGTTTAAGTTTATTGTTATAAAATAACATTATGTAATAAAGTAACATAAAGTCAATAGGGAAATTTAAGTGAGCTTAGATAAAATCACACTAGTAAGATTAAAAGATGCGGGAATAAAACAAGACGAAAAATGGCTTGTTCAAGGTGTCTCTTTAGAAGTAAACAGAGGAAAAATTATAACTTTAATTGGTCCTAATGGTTCTGGTAAGAGTACGACAGCTAAAATAGCTCTTGGTATTTATAAAAATTACGAAGGCACGGTAGAAAAGTTTACTAATAAAATTGGATATGTTCCTCAAAAGATTTCTATTGATTGGACTTTACCATTAAGAGTTGCAGATTTTATGGTCTTAACTGAAAACCTTAGCGCTGATGAAATTGAAGAAGCACTATCATTGACGGGAGTAAATCACCTTGTAAATAAAAATTTAGGCAACTTATCTGGTGGCGAATTTCAACGAGTTTTACTTGCAAGAGCAATTTCCAAAAAACCAGATTTATTAGTTCTTGATGAACCTGTCCAAGGTGTGGATTTTACAGGAGAAATAGCTTTATATGAGCTTATCAAAAAAATATCTGAAAAATTAAATTGTGGTATTTTACTCATATCACACGACTTACATATGGTTATGAGTGCTACGGACCATGTTGTTTGTTTAAATGGTCATGTTTGTTGTTCTGGTTCTCCAATAGATGTTGCTAAAGATAAAGAGTATAAAGCTTTGTTTGGTGACCAAGCGTCGCAAACACTCTCAATTTACGAACATAAGCACGATCATGAACACACAGATGATGGAAAGATAAAACAAAAAAATTAATATGTTTGATGATTTTTTCATAAGAGCTTTAGTTGCAGGAATAGGAGTTGCCTTTATTACTGGACCGCTTGGTTGTTTTGTTGTTTGGAGAAGATTATCTTATTTTGGAGATACACTAGCTCATTCTGCTTTACTTGGCGTAACGATTGCCCTTTCCTTAGAATTTAATATAGCTTTATCAGTTTTTATAACAGCATCAGTTATTGCTTTATTCTTAATACAACTTCAGAAAAAGACTAATTTACCTGGAGACGCTCTCTTAGGACTTTTGGCTCATTCGTCTTTAGGAATCGGATTAGTGGCAATTGGTTTTTTATCTTTTATAAGGTTTGATGTTATGGGCTTATTGTTTGGAGATATTTTAGCTGTAACAACTAATGACCTTTTAATTATTTGGATAGGAGGAGTATTAATTCTATTAACTTTAAGATTTATTTGGAAACCATTGTTTGCTTCAACTGTAAATTATGAATTAGCTGAAGCAGAAGGTCTAAAACCAGATATTGCTAAAGCAATATTTACTTTATTGATGGCTGCTGTAATTGCATTATCAATCAAAATGATAGGTTTGTTATTAATTACTGGAATGTTAATTATACCTGCTGCTTTTGCACGAAACCTTTCAGATACTCCAAAAAAAATGGTTCTTTTTTCAATTATAGGGGGTTTGTTATCAGTATTTTTAGGTTTATTTTCATCTTTAAAATTAAATACTCCCTCTGGTCCTTCAATTATAACAGCTGCTTTAATATTATTTGTAATTTCATTATTCAAAATTAAGCAAACCATAAAATTGAAAAATTGATTAGAAAATGATAATATAATATTATGCAAACACTTACTAGAAACCAGCAAATAGTTTTCGACATTATCAACAAGTCATCAGAACCTTTAAAGGCTTACACAATTCTATCTAATGTGCAAAAAAAAGGTATCAAGGCTCCTCCGCAAGTTTATAGAGCTTTAGATAAATTGATAGAGATGGGAAAAATACATAAGATTGAGAGCAAAAATGCTTTTGTTGCCTGTCAAAATTCTAGTTGCAATGTTTCTAAAGCTACAGCATTTTCAATCTGCGAAAGCTGTGAAGAAGTAACAGAAATAAGTAATTCAAAGATTTCTAAGTATTTATCAAATTTTGCAGAAAAAGCTGGCATGGAATACAAAAGATATAATCTTGAATTTTTTGGTCTCTGTAAAAAGTGTAAATAATCCTTTATTTTAATAAATTCTTAACATAACTGACATAATAATAACGAAAGGAAATTTTATGTTTATAAAAAAATATTTAAAATGGATCAGCACTTTTTTAGTTTTAGTAGGAATACTTCTTACAAATTTAAATATATATCCATTAAATATATATTTTCATGGTTTGGGTGTTGTAGGCTGGACGGTGGCAGGATTTATAAGTAAGGATAAAGCAATCTTAACTAACTTTGGACTGCAAATACCACTATTCGTGATTGGTATTTACAAAATAATATTTTAATGAAAAACAAAAATATTTTATTTGTTTGTACAGGTAATTCAGCAAGAAGTATTATTGCGGAATCTATTATAAAAAACAAATACCATAATCGTTTTAATGCATTTAGTGCTGGTAGTAATCCCACTGGTAAAGTAAATGAAGATGTTAAAAATTATCTAATATCAAAAAATTTTAATTTGTTAAATTGTCGATCTAAAAATTTTGATGAGTTTACTAATAATAAAATCAAAATAGATTATGTAATTACAGTTTGTAATAATGCTAACAATGAAATTTGTCCTGTATGGCCAAAAAAGGATGAAATAATTCATTGGGATATTGAAGATCCAGTAGTTGAATTAAAAAAGGCAAATAATATTGACAAAAAAAAAGAAATACTTGATACAGTATTTAATAAGATTAATAAAAAAATACAAATGTTTGTAAATGAAAAATAGAAATCGATATTTTTTAGCGGAATTTATTGGCAGTAGTTTTTTAGTCATGATTATTGTTGGTTCTGGATTAATGGCTGAGAACTTGACTAATGATGTTGCAGTAATGCTTATAGCTAATACAATCGCCACAGGTGCAGGTTTGTTTGTTTTAATATCTGTTTTTGCAGATGTGTCCGGTGCCCATTTTAATCCATTTGTAAGTATTGCTATGGCAATTACTGGAAAATTAAAAAAACGTTTATTACCCTATTATATATTTGCACAGTTGTTTGGTTGTTTGTTAGGTGTTGGTTTGGCAAATTTCTTTTTTGAACATGAAATTTATGAATTATCTACTAAGTCAAGAGATGGTATTTACATATTCACATCTGAAGTAATAGCAACATTAGGATTAATAATTATAATTTTTGGTTCCATGAAATCAGGTAAAATTGCGGTAGCTGCTTGTGTTGGTCTTTATATTACTGCTGGTTATTGGTTTACGTCATCAACTTCTTTCGCAAATCCTGCAGTGACAATTGCTAGAACTTTTACTGAGTCCTTTACAGGTATAAATTATTTGAATACCCCTTATTATATTTTAGCAGAACTTATAGGGATGTTAATTGCGGTATTTATCATTAAAAGTTTATTTTCAAAGAAAAATTGAAAAATTTCAAACTTACAAACAATATCCAGTTAATTAATAAAGGTTTTAGGAAAAACGAGTTTTATCATTATTTGAAAACATCAAATCTTTCAATAATCATCCCTAAAATTCATAACAAATATATAGTAGTTTCTCAAAAAAGAGTTCCGATTAATAAAGTTAATTATGAGTTTCCCTCTGGCATAGTCGAAAAAAAAGAAACAACTTTGCAATCAGCTCATAAGGAATTAACAGAAGAAACAGGATATAAATCAAAATCGAAACTAACTAAATTGATAACTTTTTATAATGAGCCGGGACGTTTAACCACTAAAATAACAGGTTTTTATACAAAAGATTTAGTTAAAATTTCTAAACCAGAAAAAGGTATTAAAGTTCATCTACTTAGTCAAAAAGATATATTTAAATTAATATTAAAACAAAAATTCAATAACGGCTCTCATATAGCAATGTTCTTTTATTTAATTAGAAATCATGAAAATTTTTAAACTTTGGGTTGTATTAAATTTGCTTTTAGATTTTTGAATTTTATGTTTAAATAATCCTGATTTAATTTTTAAGGAGATTTAAAATGAAAAAAAAGTTAAAAAAAAGTGAAAAGAAAAGACTGAAGATTTTAAAAACAATAGATAGGTTGAAAAACAAAATAACTGCTAAAGAAAAAAAGCTATCTAATATAAACGTTAAAATTGCTGATATAGAAAAAAAGGTTGCAGAAAAAAAAGCAAGAAAACTAGCAAAAAAACAAGCTAGTGAAAGCTTATCTTTAAACAATTAACAATTTATATGGGGTCTTTCTCCCTTGTCAACTTATACAAGGAAGAAAGAAGATAGTTAACAAAATTTAAATTTTACAGAGGAAAAATAAGTTAAATAAAAATTCTGCTAATTTAAGATAGAAAACTTTTGTTAAGAAAATATTAATATAATATTACAATTTAATTAATAAGTTCGTTTTGAATTATTTGAATAAATAACTCTAGGTTCTAAAAATAATTCTCTAGCAAGAGCCTTAAACCTTTTTGTAACCTGTTTGGAAATTATTTCTTGATGTTGAGATGGAATTTTTAAAAATATTGAATTCCCTCTTTTATACAATTTAAATTCTTCAAGAAAAATTGTTGATATGGATGTTAAAGACTGAGAGAATCTTAATGCAGCACCAACCTGTTTACTTGAAAATATTTCGTTATTATTTAAAAAAGTAAGATATTCAAATTTTGGATTATATTTAATACTACAGTATCTCCAATAACAAGAAAGAGCTAATTGTATCCTTTCTTTATGTGTAAGTCTTAATAGAGGTGTGTTAAGAGTTTCTTGAAACACTAGTTCTGCTTTTTGGAATGCACCAAGACCCCAATCCATATGACTTAAAACACAAGCTAGATGTAATAATTTTTTGTTATAGTGTTCATTTCCATCAAAAACAGGGAGTATAAATTTAAAATATTTTTGGTAGGTAGATCCTAAATCCCCTCTTTTTAATGCAATATACTCAATTGATTTAGTAAAAATTTCTGACTCTTTTGTATTTTTAAAATGATCAATTGATAAAGAACCTTCCCTCAAACCGCTAATTGAACAAATTATTTTTTTTGGATTTGTTGTACTCATTATCTCATCTAAAATAATAGAACTATACGGTAAAAATTGTGTTCTTGATTTTGAAATATATTCCACAGTTTTAAGTTTTGATTTATTAAATGATGAAACTTTTTCAACAAATTTAGACAACGTTGATTTATCTATAGAATATTGATGAATAATATGAACAGGGTGATTATTTTGGAAAAGATGTAATTTAAATAAAGATCTCCAAGTTCCTCCCACTAAATATAAATTATTAAATTTTTTTTTAGATAACCATTTTTCCTCTCTTAATAATTTTTTTACATACTTTGGTAAATTTCTTTTTTTAACAATTGGATTATTTATTAATCTAAGAACACCAATTGGCAAAGAGGTTTTGTTCGTAACAACATTATTTTCAACTCTAGCTAATTCTAAACTTCCTCCACCAAGATCTGCTACCAAACCATCGACATTATCAAATCCAATTTTTACACCTTCAGCAGAACAATTTGCTTCTTCTTCACCACTCAGAATATCAATTTTTGTTTTAAAAAGAGTTTCTACTTCGCTGATAAATTGTTTTGCATCTGTAGCCTCTCGCAAAACAGCAGTTGCAATTATTTTCAAATTTGTGATCCTTGATACATTTAAAATTTCTGAAAACCTTTTTAAAACTTTTAATGCATATTCTGATCCAGATTTATGAAGCTTTCTTGATTTATCTAAATTTTTTCCTAGTTCACATACTGCTTTTTCATTAAATGTCGGAACTCTTGTTGAACTAAAATCATCATAAATCAGCATTCTTATAGAATTTGAGCCAATATCAATAATGGCTAATTTTAAATGTTTTGATGAAGATTGTTGTTTTGTATTAATTACTTCCACTTTTAATCAGTCTTAAATGCAATTTCTTAGGTTGCATAGTTAATTTAGCTTTACCTCTTCCAGATAAGCTCGGATTATTCATAAAGTATTCATGAGCGGAAAAGGAATCGTTCTTACTATACTTAATTTTTTTATAATTACCATCTGCATTGAGCTCCCAGCTCTGATTAGTATCAAGATAATTTGCTAACATTATTTGATCTAGAATCTGCTCATGAACAGTTTCATTTTCAATTGGCACTAGAAGCTCTACTCTTCTATCTAAATTTCTTGGCATTAGATCAGCTGAGGAAATATATACTTTTGCATTTCTATTAGGCATTTTTTTAGTACCGTTACTAAAACAATAAATTCTAGAATGCTCTAAAAATCTTCCTATAATACTTTTTACAACTATATTTTCAGATCTATTTTTAATACCTGGCCTCAAACAACAAACACCCCTTACAAATAAATGAATTTTAACACCAGCATTCGAAGCTTCATAAAATTTATCAATAATTTCTGGATCTACTAATGAATTCATTTTTGCCCAAATAGCTGCAAATTTTCCATTTTTAGAATTTTCAATTTCAGCATCAATGTTTTTATTTAAGGTTTGTCTCATATTAATTGGCGAAATAGAAATTTTATTTAAATTTTTTGGTTTTGCGTATCCTGTTACATAATTAAAAAATTTTTCAACATCTGATGCCATTTTCCTATCACAGCTGAACAAAGACAAATCAGTATAGATTTTAGCATTTACAGGATGATAATTACCAGTTCCTAAGTGAAAATAAGTTTGTATTTTACCTTGTTCTCTTCTTAAAACTAATGATGATTTTGCATGAGTTTTGTATTTTGCAAAACCATAAACAATTTGAACACCTACCTTTTCTAAACTTCTCGATAGTTGAATATTTGCTTCCTCGTCAAATCTTGCTTTAATTTCAATTAAAGCAGTAACTGCTTTTCCATTTTCTGCAGCTGTTATTAAAGCTTTAACAATTGGTGAGTCTAAGGTTGTTCTATACAAAGTTTGTTTTATAGCTATTACTTTTTTATCATTTGCTGCTTGATTCAAAAATTCAATTACTGAGTCAAATGTTTCAAAAGGATGATGAACAACTAAATCTTTCCTTTTGATAGTTTCAAAAAAATTATCATTATATTCTTTTAATCTTTCAACATCTCTAGGTATAAAATTTTTAAATCTTAATTTTGGATTTTTTACTTTACATATTTGATCTATATCTTGAATTCCAACAAGGCCAAATACATTATAAATATAATCAGGATTTACATCTAATTTATTTGTTATAAATTTTATCAATTCAGGATCGCTATTTTCAAGGACCTCTAAACGAACAATATCGCCAGTTCTACGTCTTTTTAAGGCTAACTCAAAAGATCTAACTAAATCTTCTGCTTCCTCTTGAATTTCAACATCACTATCTCTTATTACCCTGAAAATCATTTTTTTTTCTAAATCATGATCTGGAAAAATTTCTTTAGCAAAAAAACTTATTACATCATCTAGAACAACAAATTTTTTATGATTTTTTGAAGACTCTATTTCAATAAATCTAGATAATGCTTTTGGTACTACTATAATCGAGTTTAAAATTCTTTTTTTATTTTTTTTTCTTAACCTCATTACAAGCGCTCTTCCTTGGTTGATTATAAATGGAAATGGATGCGCAGGATCAATAGCAGATGGTGTTAATAAAGGATAAATCTCTTCTTTGAATATTTCTAGAAGTTTTTTTTTATCCTTAGTATTTAAATTAACTGGCTTAACTAAACTTATATTGTCTTTTTTCAATTCTGTGAGAAGTTGAATATAAATCTTATTTTGTTTGATTAATAGTTTTTTAGTTTCGGAAATTACCTCTTCCATTTGTTCATCAGGTGTTAGACCATCTGAGCTTAAAGAATCAACTTCTTGTTTTATTTGACTATATAGACCTGCTACTCGAACCATAAAAAATTCATCAAGATTTGAACCGGCAATTGATAAAAATTTTACTCTTTCATACAAGGGATTTTCAATATTTTGTGCTTCAAAAAGAACTCTATCATTGAATTTTAACCAGGAAAGTTCCCTATTAATATATTTGTTCTTGAGTTCTTCTTTTTGTTGTTTTTTTAAAGCAGTCATATATTTAGAATTTATGTTTGAATTATATGTCATGAGACATGCAAAATCCAGTTGGGAAGATTTAAATATTGATGATTTTGAGAGACCACTCAATAAAAGAGGTAAAAAGAGTGCAAAAAAAATTTGTGAATTTTTTGTTAAAAAAAAGTACAAATTTGATTTTGCTTTAATATCATCAGCTACAAGAACCCGAAGTACTTTTGAAATTTTATCAAAAGACATTCCTGAGCCAAAAACAATAGAATATTCAAAGAGTTTATACTTGGCCGATGAGTATGCAATTATAAATAAAATTAAAAAAATATCGAGTAATTACAAATCAATTTTGTTAATAAACCATGAGCCTACAGTTAAAAATTTAGTAAGATATCTAACAAAAAATCATGAAACCAATAATTTCAAATTAATGAATTATAAATTTCCTACAGCAGCATTCGCCAAAATTAAATTTGATATTAAAGGTTGGGATGAAATAGAAAAAAAAGGAATGTTAAAAGAATTTATAAGACCCAAAGATCTTCAAGACTCTAAAGAATAGCCAGCCGATCTGACCGTTCTAATTAAAGGTTTTGTGTTTTCAATGTTTATAGCTTGTCTTAATCTTCTTATGTGTACATCAACCGTTCGTGATTCAACGTATATATTTTCTCCCCACACATTGTTTAAGAGTTGTTCTCTTGAGTAAACTCTTTTAGGATTTTTGATAAAAAAATCTAACAGTTTAAATTCAGTTGGGCCTAAGTTAATTTCTTTATCTTTTCTATAAACCCTTTTTGTTACTCTATCTATTCTTAAATCTATAAATTCTACAATATCAGATGAAGATTGTGGTTTAGCTCTTCTTAATAAAGATTTAATTCTTGCATTTAATTCCTTTTGACTAAACGGCTTAGTCACATAATCATCCGCACCTGTTTCAAAAGCTTTTAGTTTATCTTCCTCTTCACCCTTGGCAGTTAGCATGATAATTGGAATATCATTAAATTTTTTATCTTTCTTTAAGTTTTTACAAATATCAACACCTGATAAATCAGGTAGCATCCAATCCATTAAAATTAAATCTGGATGTTTTAATTTAATTTGTTTAAGAGCATCTTCTCCATTTTCGCAATGACTAACTTTGTGACCCTCTTTTTCTAAATTATATTTTAATAAACTTATTATTGACGTTTCATCCTCAGCTATAAAAACATGAGCTGGCATAAATTATTTTTCTCCTGTTACAATAGGTTCGCTCCCTTTTGGTCTATCGCCCTCTAAATATTCACCCTTAACCAAAAAATAAATTTGTTCTGCAACATTTGTTGTATGATCACCAATACGTTCTATGTTTTTAGTAACAAATAATAAATGTGTACCATCACTTAAATTTTTTTCGGTTTCCTTCAAATATTTAACAACTTCTTGCATACATTCATTTGTTAAATCATCTATTTTCTCGTCCCCCTCCCATACATCTATTGCCATAGATGCTGATCTTTCCAAATAGGAGTCAAGTGTAGTTTTTAATTGTTTTTGAACAGATGAAGAAAGTCGAATTAAACAATCAACCAATTTTTTTGGTAAAGTTTCATTTAACAGAAGAGATCTTTTTGATATATTTTTTGCTAAATCACCTATTCTTTCAAGATCTGATGACATTTTTAAAGCAGTAACTGTTTCTCTTAAGTCGATTGCCATTGGTTGTCTCAATGCAATTAAATTAACAACTTGTTGTTCGATTAAGCTCTCGAATTTGTCAATTTTTTCATCATCTTTAATAACTTCTTCTGCATGATCAGCATTTCTGGTAGTAATAGCTACTATGGCTTTTCCCAAAGCTTCTTCACAAGCACTTCCCATTTTAACAATGTTGCTATTTAAATTTTTTAACTCTTCCTCATATGATTTAACAGTATGTTGTGTTTCGGCCATTATCCAAACCTTCCTGTTATATAATCCTGGGTTTTTGTATTATCAGGATTCTTAAATATTTTATCAGTTGGACCATGTTCTATCAAATGTCCTAGGTGAAAAAAACCTGTATTTTGAGATACTCGTGCAGCTTGAGCCATAGAATGAGTAACAATTATTATTGTATGCTCTTTTTTTAACTCATCAATTAATTCCTCAATTTGTGCAGTTGCTATTGGATCTAATGCTGAACAAGGCTCATCCATTAATATAACTTCAGGTCTTACAGAAATTGCTCTTGCGATACAAAGTCTTTGTTGCTGTCCTCCAGATAATCCAGTTCCGGGCTCATGCAATCTATCTTTTACCTCTTCCCATAATGCAGCCTTTTTTAAACTAGTTTCAACAATCTCATCCATTTCTTGTTTTGATTGAGCCATACCATGGATTGTCGGTCCATAGGATACGTTTTCATATAAAGTTTTTGGGAAAGGATTAGGTTTTTGAAAAACCATTCCAATTTTTTCTCTGAGTCTTACCACATCACAACTTTTATCATTTATATTAAAGTCATTAATTAGAATTTCTCCTTTAACATTACAGATATCAATTACATCGTTCATTCTATTAAGACATCTAAGAAAAGTTGATTTACCACAACCAGATGGACCAATTAATGCTGTTACTTGATTTTCTTCAATATCTAAACTTATGTTATAGAGGGCCTGTTTTTTTCCGTAAAAAACATCCACATCTTTTGCTTTAATCTTTATCATTTTAACTCCATTTTTTCTCAAACTTATGTCTAATTATTTGGGCAAATAAATTCATTATTATTAAAAAACCAAGTAAAACCATTATACATGCCGAAACTTTTTCTACAAATCCTCTTTCAGCACTTTCAGCCCAAATATAGATTTGAACTGGTAAACTTGCAGCAGGATCCATTGGTGATCCAGGTATGGTGTTAACAAAAGCAACCATTCCAATTAAAATTAGGGGTGCAGTTTCTCCTAAAGCTTGAGCTAAACCAATTATTGTACCTGATAACGTCCCAGGCATTGAAAGAGGTACTGTATGATGCATTGTGGTTTGCATACGACTTGCTCCCATAGCAAGTGCTGCCTCTCTTATACTTGGTGGAACCGCTTTTAAGGATGCTCTCGCAGCTATAATTATTGTTGGTAAAGTCATCAACGACAAAGTGATACCTCCAACTAAAGGAGTAGACCTGGGAAGATGAAATATAGCTAATAAAACACCTAATCCGAGTAATCCAAAGACAATAGATGGTACTGCGGCCAAGTTATTTATATTTACCTCAATAAAATCAGTAAACCTATTTTTAGGTGCAAACTCTTCAAGATAAATTGCTGCTAGTACCGCTACAGGAAAGGCTATCATTAAACAAACAAGTATAGAAAAAATTGAGCCCATAAATGAACTAGCTATACCAGCAAGTTCTGCTTCTCTTGAGTCTGCATATGTAAAAAAACTGATATTAAATTTACTTTCGACTTTACCCTTTGCAACAAGTTGATCAAAAATTTTTAATTGATAATCACTTACTCTTCTTTGATCCTCCGGTAAATCTCTTGGATAATTTCCTTTAAAGACTTGATCTAAATCATCTGAAGCAGTTAAATAAACTTCTTTTGTTTTTCCTATTAAACTAGGGTCATTTAAAATCTCATTTTTAATTTCTTTTTCAAAAAAATATGACACCATTCTCTTCAATTGATTTTTTTGATCATCATTTGCATTTTGATCTAAATCAGCCATAGATTTTAATGCTATATCGTAATAATCAGCGTCTTGGAGATCTTCTTTAGATGGATTTTGATCTATCATCATCATTTCAGCGTCAAAGTTCACAGGAACAATCAGCCATGTTTTTTGAAAAGCTGTATATCCAGTTGAAAATATTTTGAAAATAAAAATTGTTAAAAATAAAAGTGCCATAAAAATTGCACTTTGACCATATAAGCGAAATCTACGTTCAGCCCTGTATCTTTTATTTAATAATTGTTCTTTATTTTTATTCATATTTCTCTCTATATTTTTTAACTACTCTTAAGGCTACAATATTTAAACAAAGCGTTACTAAAAATAATGACATACCTAAAGCAAAAGCGGCTTGTGTTTTTGGATCACCAAAAGCTTGGTCTCCAATTAAAATTACCACAATTTGTGCTGTGATTGTTGAAGTAGATTCTAATGGGTTAAAAGTCAAGTTTGCTGCTAAACCAGAAGCCATAACAACTATCATTGTTTCTCCAATAGCTCTTGAAACACCTAACAAAATAGATCCAACGATGCCAGGTAATGCCGCTGGAAAAATAACTCTCTTGATTGTTTCTGATTTAGTTGCTCCCATAGCGTAACTTCCATCTCTTAAACTTTGAGGAACACTTGTAATAACATCATCACTCAAGCTTGAGATAAATGGTATGATCATAATTCCCATTACTCCTCCTGCCGCTAAAGCACTTTCAGCTGAAACTTCAAGACCCATTGAAGTTCCTAATTCTTTTAAAAAAGGGCCAACAGTTAGAGCAGCAAAAAAACCATAAACAACAGTTGGTATACCAGCTAAAATTTCAATTAAAGGTTTTGCATATTGTCTTACTTTGCTTGATGCATATTCAGCTAAATAAATCCCACTCATTAATCCAATTGGGATGGCTACGCACATAGCTATTAACGCTATAAAAAAAGTACCTGCAAAAATAGGGACTGCCCCAAAAGTATCGGAATACATTGTTGGATCCAAAGCCTCAGAAGAATCCCTAACAAAAGCTTTTGCTGGATACCAGTGAGTACCAAATACAAAATCAAATAATGGAATTACTTTAAAAAAATCTATTGTTTGAAATATAAGTGAAAAAACTATCCCAAGAGTAGTTAATATTGCAGCTAAAGAAGCTGTAAATAAAACTGCGTTCAAAAATTTTTCAACTGGTTCTCTTGTTCTAGAATTAGATGAAATTCTTTTATAAGCGTAAGCAACTGAAGCAATAATTATAGATAATACTATAACAGCTTTTGAACTTTGAGCTATTGATCGAAGACTTAAATATTTTTCTGCTGAAGCCTCAATAAAGGGTGTAATTTCTCCAGTAAATTGTCCCCGAGACAAGGATTTTGTTTTTTCGTATATTAAATTTAATTCATCATCAAGATAACCTTGATTTGAATAATCACTTAAGACTAATAGTTTTACTATTGTAGGCTCAAAAATTGCCCATAAAGAAAAAATTATAAAGGCTGGTATTGCACACCAGATTGCAAGATAATAACCATAAAATTGTGGTAATGCAGTTAATCTTTTTTTTGAAGATTGAATTGTATATGCTTTTCTCCGTCCAAAATAGTAACTTGTGAAACCTAAAAGAACAATAAATGTAAATAATATTAAGTTCAAAGAATCTCCCTTATTGAGGACTTTACTCTTATTTCAAAAAAAAGGGGTCTTAAAAGACCCCTTTTTAAACATTTGTTAATCAAGAAATAATTAATTACCCATAGCAACTAGCTTTGTAGCATTAGTTCTTGTTGTTTTATACAACTTAGAGTCTAATGGTACTAAACCAATGTCCGCTAGGTAACCACCTTTTCCTATAGCTTTCTTCGTTGTGAATTCTTTCACAAACTCATGTAAGCCTGGAATTACTCCAACGTGAGCTTTTTTCACGTAAAAGAATAAAGGTCTTGCAACAGCATAACTGTAGTCTTGAATAGACTTTAATGACGGTTGTCCACCATCAATACTTGCTGCTTGCAATTTATCTTTTGCAGCTAGGAAATAACTGAAACCAAAGAAACCAAACATTTCTTTATCTTGAGTTAACTTTTGGATGATCAAACTATCGTTTTCTCCAACTTCAATAGCAGCACCATCTTCTCTGTAAAGTTTTTGTGGTTTTTTGTATTTTTTATTTCCAGCTTCAAAACCAGCTTTATAAAGAGCTTTAGCTTCTTTAGTCATACCTTTTTTCATTACTAAAGAATTCCAAGCATCTCTAGTTCCTGATGTTCCTGGTGGAATCATCACTGAAATTTTTTGTTTTGGCAAACTAGGGTCAATTTGGTCCCAAGTTTTATAAATATTTGGAACTAATTTACCATCAACAACTGTATGAGCGGCTAGCGCTAAGTATAATTGTTCTTTTGTAAAGTTTACTGGTTTTGCATCTTTACTGTAAGCTAATGTAATACCGTCGTTACCAATTACGATTTCAACAATTTCATTTACACCATTTTTCTTACAAAGAGCTTTTTCTTTATCTTTCATAGCTCTTGATGCGTTTGTTATATCTGGATGTTGTTCACCTACACCAGCACAAAATAGTTTAGCTCCACCACCAGTACCAGTAGATTCAATAACAGGAGTTTTAAATCCTGAACCACCAAATCTTTCAGCAACAACAGTCGCATAAGGGAATACTGTAGAAGAACCAACTATTTTAATTTGATCTCTTGCTTGAGCAACAGTTGCAATAGATAGAGCAACTATTGATGCAATTAATATAGTTAGTTTTTTCATTATCTTTAATCCTTTCTTTAATAATTAAAAGATATTGGACTCGTATAAATTTTGTGATGCTTATTTATTACAGAAATGTTACAGTTTTGTAAAAAAACTAACTTTTTAGTTGTACTTCATAGAGATTATAATCTCTTCATTTTCTGTTTCTAGACCACCTTTGCAGGAAACAGGGTTAACATTTTCCTTAAAGGCTAATTCTGTAGTAGGTCTTAGAATAACTTCTAATTTGACTAAATTTACCAATTCCTCTAGAGCACTTTGATCATAACGCCATCTTGGCCAATTACTTGGAGTAGAGAAAATCGATGTTAAGTAGCTCGTTGCCATAGTAAACCGATAATTACTTAAATTTTCATTTCTTAATAAATGGTCTCTGACTGAATTAAATATATTTCTACATTTAAAAGAGTCAGACATATAATTTTCCTCTTTTAAATTTTTGTTAACTGGAATTGAAACAATTAAGTCAACAGTATTTTTCCAAAAAGAACTTACAACATCGATGTAAATATCCTCATAAGGTATATCCTTATGTTTTTTAATTGCTGGATAAGTGCTTTTTAAATCTTCCTTTAATCTAAAAATACCAATATCAAAGACAGTAAGTTGCTGGTTTCTTAATAAAGTTGTCATGTCTTGTGAAAAAACATTACTAATGATTAGTAAATGCAGTGTAAGAAAAATTAAAATATTTTTTAATATCTTAACCATATCTAAGTTTAATAAATTTGTAATATTAATCAATAAGAGAAATGTTAAAATTTACTTAAATAACACTATATTATATAGCCTTTTTTAATTTTGATTTGATGGTAAAAAAATTTTGATTTCAGTACCATTATTTTCCTTAGATAGAATCTCGAAATCACCTCTGTGCTGAGTTACGATGTGTTTCATTATTGCTAAACCTAAACCAGTACCACCAGTTTTATTACTTTGTTCGATATCTACACGAAAGAATCTTTCAGTTACCCGAGAAATATATTTTTGAGGAATACCAATACCTTCATCTCTAATGCTTATCATCATACTTTTTTCAATTAGCTTTCCAT
>CACJBX010000001.1:35000-295762 GCA_902591755.1 uncultured Pelagibacteraceae bacterium | reverse complement strand
GAATTTGTCAAAGTTTGCTTCAAATGGATTATCTCTATTGTCAAAATCACTACCGTAAGACAATAAAGCTGACTCAATTCTCTCAATTAAATTAGGACAACCAGCTCTTACATTAAATTCTTTACCATATTCAAACAAGTAATCATATAAATCTTGACCTGCCTTATTGTCTTCAACATAAACTTCGAAGCCTCCTTGTTTTGACCATCCCGATCTTGCTATAAAATAATTATTTCCTTTAAAATTAAAGTATTTAAAATTAAAAAATTTAAGATTTCTAATTTCCTCACCAAATAACTTAGCCATTAAATCATCTGAAAGGGGACCTTGGATAGCAAGTATATTTACGTTAGGTTCGTGAATCTTTACATCGAACTTATGCCCTGCAGCTAGGCCCTTTGCAAAAAATATTACATCAGCATCTGCTATTGAAAGCCACCACTTATCCTCTGCCAATTTATTTATTATTGGGTCATTGACTAGACAGCCGCCGTCGTCAATCAGAGGTGCATAATAGCATCTTCCAACTTTTGATTTTGATAAATCTCTACATGTCATTAATTGAACAAGTTTAGCAGAGTCCTTACCCGAAATTTCAACTTGTCTTTCTGCAGAAACATCCCAAATTTGAACAAACTTTTTTAAATGCTCGTAATCTGCTTCTACAGATTTAAAAGTGACTGGTAATAACATGTGGTTGTATACTGTATATCCGCTTACTCCGTGGGCCTCGATCCTATCAGTATAAGGAGTGCTTCTTAATCTTCTAGATTTTATAATAGAAAAATTTTTCATTTTTTTAAAAATTCTGCTACCTTTTCTCTCATTTCAAAAGCTTTTTCAAACATAATCATATGTCCACACTCATTTATTATTTGTGTCTCTGAATTTTTAATTAAATTTGCGAATTTTTTTCCATTTTCAGATGGTACCATTTTGTCTAAAGCCCCAAAAATTAATAAAGTAGGGCATTCTAAGGCGGCTGATGCCTCTTTTCCATTTTTGTAATTATTACAGGCTTTTAAATCAGTGGCCAATATTTCCTTTACCTCTCTAGAAGAATTAATAATTTTTTCGACAGGATTACCTCCTATAAATTTTCTTGAACCTTCGTAACCCCATTTCATCATTAAATGAACTGCCTTTTTATCCCCAGAATCTGCTAGATCTATTAAATCTTGATTAACAGGCATTTTGTAGGAGCCCGCTAGAAAAACTAATTTAAAAATACTTTTTTTAAAACGGGAACCATACTCTAAAGCCTCTAAACACCCTTGAGAATGTCCTACTATTGAAACTTTTTCAATTTTTAAAAAAAGTCTTACACTTTCGATCCAATCTGCAATTTTTTCAATTGAATCAATGCAAGGACCTTCTGAATTTCCATGACCAGGTAAATCTAAAGATAAAATATTTAGACCTTTATTAGATAAAAATTGTTCTGTAAGGGACCACACAATATGTGAGAGTCCACTTCCATGCAAAAGAAAAACTGTTTGTTTTTCTGGATCAAAATCTTTACCTGCTGTGGATGCAAATACCTGCTTCTTATCTATTTCAAGATTCAAGTTAATTCCTTGGCCTTTTTCCTTAACTCAAATTTCTGAATTTTTCCTGTTGAAGTTTTTGGCAATTCGCAAAAAGCGATTTTTTTTGGAATTTTGAAGCCAGCTAATGTTTCTCTGCAAAAATCCATAAGTTCTTTCTCGCTTGTTTCTTTATCTTTTACTTTTTCTATAAATGCACAAGGAACCTCGCCCCATTTTTCATCTGGTTTAGCAACTACTGCTGCTATTGAAACACTAGGGTGTTTGGCCAAAGTATTCTCTATCTCTATAGAAGATATGTTCTCACCACCAGAAATAATTATATCTTTTGATCTATCCTTAATCTTTATGTAGCCATCTGGGTGCACTACAGCTAAATCTCCGGAGTGAAACCAGCCGTGAGCCATAGCTTTGTCAGTTGCTTCTTTATCCTTAAAATAACCTTTCATAACTATGTTTCCTTTGATCATGATTTCGCCAATCGTTTTGCCATCTTTGGGCACAGGACTCATAGTTTCTGGATCAATTACTTTTGTGTCCTCTGTATTTGGATATCTTACACCTTGTCTGGCTTTAATTTCATTTTTTTTATCTTCATCATAAGAATTCCAGTCGTCATTCCAAGCACATTGTAAAATATGACCATACGTTTCGGTTAATCCGTAAACATGCATTACTTCAAAACCCAAATTTTCCATTTTCTTAAAAATAATACTTGGGGGTGGGGCACCAGCGGTTAAAACAAAAACTTTTTTCTTCAACTTTTTCCTCTCAGATTCTGAAGCACCAGTGATCATATTAAGAACTATTGGTGCACCCCCGAAGTGACTGATGTCATGTTTTTCAATTAATTCAAAAATTTTTTTAATATCTATAGCTCTTAAACATATAGTTTTTCCGTTCAACATTGGAATTGTCCAAGGATATCCCCATCCATTACAATGAAACATTGGAACGACTGTTAAAAAATTTAATCTATTAGGCATATTCCAAGCAATTGCACTCCCAGTTGACATTAGATAAGAACCACGATGATGATAAACTACACCTTTTGGATTACCTGTTGTGCCCGAAGTATAACTTAATGAAATTGCTTGCCACTCGTCTTTTGGTTTTTTCCAGGTATAATTTTCGTCTCCTGTATTTAAAAAATCTTCATATTCTTTATCACCAATTTTTTTGAGCAAAGATTGATCTGCTTTATCGTCTTGGATATCGATTATTAAAGGCTTAGATTTTACGCTTTCTAAAGCTTTGTTTATTACTGAGTGAAGTTGTCTATCGACTATAAGAACTTTTGCCTCTGCGTGGTCTAATATATAGGAAACTGTTTTTGCATCCAATCTCGTATTAATAGTATTAAGAACTGCTCCTGTCATTGGCACAGAATAGTGAGCTTCAAATATTTCAGGAGTATTGAAAGCCATTACCGAAACAGTATCTCCCTCTTTAATTCCTATCTTCTCAAGCGCACTAGCAAACTTAATGCAGCGATTGTAAATTTGTAACCAGGTATAAGAACGATTTTCGTATACCAGTGCCTCATAATTTGGATATATATCTTTCGCCCTTTCTAAAAAACTTAAAGGTGTTAGTGGTACAAAATTAGCATTATTTTTATCTAAATTTTGATTGTATTTGTTCATTAATTAAATTTAGCATTCATAGTTGTTTGGCTACCACTTGTTCCAACTACGTAATGTGACTGTGCTCTTGGTAAAATTTTTTCAAAATAATATTTGCCTGTATTTATTTTATCCTCATAAAAATCTTTATTTGTATTTTGTTTTTCAAAACTTACTTTTAAAGTTTTAATCCAAGCAAAAGCTAAGGCTGTGTAACCTAATACTTTTAAATAATCATTACATGCTGCACTTGCATCATCCTTATTTGAATTGATTTTTTCTCTCGTCCACTTTGTAAAAGATATTAAGATTTCTTTATATTTTTCAAAGATATTTAAAAAACTCACTAGGTTTTTTTCATTTTTATAATTTTTGATTTCATTATCCATTGATTTTATAAAGTTTTCAAATATGCCCTCTGAAGAAATTTTTCGGTAAACAAGATCAATTGCTTGTACAGAGTTTGTACCTTCATAAATCGGTGTTATCCTATTATCTCTAAATAATTGTTCTATCCCTTGATCTTTTGTATAGCCGTATCCACCAAACACCTGAATAGCATCATTAGTAATTTCTACACCATTGTCCGTGAAAAATGATTTTATAACAGGTGTAAGTAGAGCAACCATATTTGACGCATCATTTCTTACATCTTTATCATCATGAGATAAACTTACGTCAATTTGTTGAGATAACCAAAAAGCAAAGGATCTTTGACCCTCGATAATTGATTTCATGTTCATTAAGCTTCTCCTTATATCTGCATGTTTTATTATTAAATCTGTTTCGCCATTCTTACTATTGTTTGCTTTTCCTTGTTTTCTTTCTTTAGAATATGCAACAGAATTTTGATACGCGGTTTCTGCAATTCCTAAACCTTGAACACCAACTACAATTCTTTCTAAATTCATCATTGTGAACATGGAGTTCAAACCTTTATTTTCAGGTCCAATCATAATACCTTTTGAATTTTCAAAATTTAGAACACAAGTTGGAGAACCTTTAATTCCCATCTTGCTCTCAATTGAGTTAGTACTGACACCATTTCTAGAACCTACAACTCCATCGTCGCTGACCTCAAATTTTGGTACAAGAAATAAACTTATTCCCTTTGTTCCTTTTGGCGCATCCGTTGTTCTTGCTAAAACCAAATGAATTATATTTTCCGTTAAATCATGGTCTCCAGAAGTGATAAAAATTTTTTGTCCAGTTATTTCATAGGTTCCATTACCTTTTGGGACTGCTCTAGTTTTTAATAAACCTAAATCGGTTCCACACTGTGGTTCTGTTAAGCACATTGTACCACTCCACTTTCCCTCTACGATTTTTGGAAGGAATTTATCTTTTATGCTTTGCTCAGCATGAGTAAGTATACAATTATAAGCCCCAATACTAAGTTCACTATATAATTTAAATGCTAAACTTGACGATGACAGCATTTCCTCAAAAAAAGTACTTACTGTTTTTGGTATACCCTGACCACCATATTTTGGGTCGCAAGAAAGAGAAGTCCAGCCATCTTCTATAAATTTTTTATAAACTTCTTTATAACCAGGAGGTGTTCTGACAACACCATTTTCATACACGCAAGGATTTTCATCCCCTGCTTTAGCTAATGGTAAAATCAGCTCTTGGTTTATTTTTGCTGCTTCTTCCAAAATCCCTTTAACAAGTTCCGAATTTATTTCTTTGTATTTTTCAATTTCTTTATATCTTTGATTATCTTTAAGATTATCAAAGAGGAACATCATTTCTTCAACTGGTGCAGTATAAATAGTCATATTTTTTTAATTATCTAAGGTAAGTTAATTTATTTATTTTTGCAAACACGCAATAATCGCATCTCCCATCTCTGAAGTAGAAACTTCTTTTTTTCCCTTAGAAATAATATCTTTTGTCCTTAATCCATCATCTAATACCTTTTGAACAGCGCTATCTAAAGCTTTTGATTCCTTATCTAAATTTAATGAATATTTTAATGCCATTGAAAAACTTAATATAGTTGCAATAGGATTTGCAATTCCTTTACCAGTTATATCAGGAGCTGAACCATGCACAGGTTCATACATTGATCTCATATTTCCATCTTTGTCTTTGGCTCCTAATGAAGCAGATGGTAACAAACCTAAAGAGCCTGTCAACATGGCAGCTTCATCTGATAAGATGTCTCCAAATAAATTATCAGTTACAATTACATCAAATTGTTTTGGATTTCTTAACAATTGCATCGCACAATTATCTGCTAACATATGGGTTAACTCTATATCTTTGTATTCTTTGTCATGTAAAATTTGAACTTCTTCCTTCCAAAGCTGACCTGCTTCCATCACATTGGATTTTTCACATGATGTAACTTTATTATCTCTTTTTTTGGCTAGATCAAAAGCAACACGTGCAACTCTTTCAATTTCTTTTGTCGTATAAGTATGGGTATTAATTCCTTTTCGTTCACCATTATCTATTGGTTTGATCCCTCTTGGTTCCCCGAAATATATTCCACCCGTTAATTCTCTTACAATCATAATATCTAAACCTGAAACAATTTCTGGTTTCAAGCTTGAAGCATCTACTAATTGCTTAAAGCAAATGGCAGGTCTTAAATTAGCAAAAAGTTTTAATTCTTTTCTAAGTTTAAGAAGAGCTCTCTCAGGTTTTTTTGAGAATTCTAGCTTGTCCCATTTAGGTCCTCCTACAGCACCAAGTATTACTGCTTCACTCTCTAAAGCTTTATAAAACACTTCATCTGTTATAGGTGTCTTGTATTTATCGTATGCAGCTCCGCCAACAAGATCTTCATCAATTTCAAAATCTAGGGATTTGTTTTTGTTAAACCAATGAATAATTTTTTTAACTTCCGCAATAACCTCAGGACCTATTCCATCTCCTGGTAAAAGAAGAATTTTTCTTTTTTTAACTTTAATCATTAAAAATCCAAGGCCTTACTGACTTAACCTTTTTTTCAAACTCGTTGATATGAGATGATTTTTCTAATGATAAAGCTATATCATCTAGACCTTCGATCAAGCATTTCTTTTTAAAAGGATCTATTTTAAATTTTAATTCGTTATTTCCAAAAAGAATTTTTTCTTTTTTTAAATCAATTTCAATTTCTTCTTTTCTTTTTGAATATTCAGCTAGCTCTTTTATTTTTTCTTCACCGAGAATTATCGGCAAAATCCCATTTTTAAAACAATTATTATAGAAAATGTCTGCATAGCTAGAACTTATTACACACGTTATTCCAAAGTCTAAAAGTGCCCACGGTGCATGCTCTCTCGATGATCCACAGCCAAAATTATTTCCAGCTATTAAAATTTTTGAATTGTTGTAAGGAGATTTGTTAAGTATAAAATTATCAATATTTTTTCCATCATCATCGTATCTCATTTCGTGAAATAAATTTTTTCCTAATCCCGTACGTTTAATAGTTTTTAAGAATTGTTTAGGAATAATCATATCCGTATCCACATTTACAATTGGTAAATAGGCCGGAATGCTTTTAAGTGAGGTAAATTTTTTCATTAGTTTTGATATTTTCTAACATCATCTAAATTTCCGGCGATAGCTGCAGCTGCTGCCATACCTGGGCTAACCAAATGTGTTCTTCCTCCTCTTCCCTGTCTTCCTTCGAAGTTTCTATTCGAAGTAGACGCACATCTTTCTTGAGGTTTTAATTTATCAGCATTCATTGCTAAACACATTGAGCATCCAGGCTCTCTCCATTCAAAACCAGACTCTATAAATATTTTATCAAGACCTTCTTGTTCAGCTTGCGCTTTGACTAAACCAGAACCAGGAACGACCATTCCATGTACATGTGAAGCTTTTTTCTTATTCTTTAATATTTCCGCAGCTTCTCTCAAGTCTTCAATTCTTCCATTAGTACAGCTTCCAATAAAAACTTTATCAATTTTAATGTCTTGAACTTTCACGTCAGGTTTAAGCCCCATATAATCAAGCGATCTATTTATTGAATTCTTTTTATCAATATTTTTTTCATTTTCTGGATTAGGGATTTTTCCATTAATTGAAACTACGTCCTCAGGCGAAGTTCCCCATGTAACCATAGGCGCTATTTCATCACCTTTTAAATTAATTTCTTTATCAAATTCTGCGTCACTATCACTTTTTAATTTACTCCAATAATCAAGAGCTTTTTCCCAGTTTTCTTTTTTTGGAGACATTGGTCTATCTTTTAGATAATTAAAAATCTTTTCATCGGGTTGGATTAATCCTGCTCTTGCTCCACCCTCTATAGACATATTACAAATAGTCATTCTCTGTTCGACAGAAAGATTTGATATGACTGAACCAGCATATTCTAATACACATCCCGTTCCTCCAGCTGTTCCTATTTTGCCAATAATTTGGAGAATTACATCTTTTGAAGTCACTCCTAAAGGAAGCTTTCCACTAACATTTATTCTAAAATTTTTTGCTTTTTTCTGAACAAGAGTTTGTGTAGCTAAAACGTGTTCAACTTCTGAGGTTCCTATTCCAAACGCTAAAGCCCCAAAAGCGCCGTGGGTTGCAGTGTGACTGTCTCCGCAAACAATAACTGTTCCTGGTTGAGTAAAGCCTTGCTCGGGCCCTACTATATGAACTATTCCTTGTCTTTTATCATTCATTCCAAAAAGTTTGATATCAAAGTCTTTGCAATTTTTTTCAAGTGTTTCTACTTGAATTCTTGAGTCGTTGTCATCAATTCCTTTAGATCTATCAGTTGTAGGTATGTTGTGATCAACAACAGCAAGAGTTAAGTTTGGATGTCTTACATTCCTTTTGCTATTTCGAATTCCTTCAAAGGCTTGTGGGCTAGTCACCTCATGTATCAAATGTCTGTCCACAAATAGCAAAGATGTTCCATCATCCTGTTGGTGGACTAAGTGATCACTCCAGATTTTATCGTATAAAGTCTTTGGCATTTAAAAAAAGATTATTTTTTAAGTTCAGGTGAAATCTTACTATCTTCTTTTTTCTCTTCAAGTTTTTTAGGTGAGTCAGCGACTTTAGTATCAGCTTTTTCCTCAATATTCTTTTGTTCTGTTGCTGGTAAGACATTTTCTTCTGTAACTTGCTCAGGCTTAGCCTCAATATCAATACCGATTTTCTTTTTGATCTTTTCTGCAATCCTTGCTGATTTACCGGTTCTTTCTCTTAGGTAGTATAATTTTGCTCTTCTTACTTTACCAGATCTAATAACTTTGATTGTGTCAACTATTGGACTATAAAGAGCAAAAGTTCTTTCAACACCTTCTCCGAAAGAAATTTTTCTAACTGTAAAGGATGAATTTAAATCTCTATTTTTCTTTGCTATGCAAACACCTTCAAAATACTGAATTCTATCTCTTTTTCCTTCAGTAATTTTTACACCAACTTTTATGATATCTCCTGGAAAAAATTCTGGTAGTTTTTTTTCAGCTGAAATTTTTTTGACGTTTGCTTTATTTATGTCTTCTATATTTTTCATGTTTAAATTTTGCAATGTTAATCCTTTTTATATTTTTGCCATAAATCTGGTCTTCGGTGCCGTGTTATAGCCTCAGATTGTGATAAACGCCAGCTTTTAATTTTATTATGATCTCCAGATAAAAGTATATCAGGAACGCTTAATTTCTCCCATATTTGAGGTTTGGTATATTGTGGATACTCCAAAAGCCCATTTTCAAAACTTTCATCTTTTGTAGAATTTAGATTTCCTAATACTCCAGGCACTAATCTTAAAACTGTGTCTAAAACAACAAAAGAAGCCATCTCTCCTCCAGAAAGGATAAAGTCACCTATACTTATCTCCTCTACATTTCTTGAGTCTAGAACTCGTTGATCAACTCCCTCGAAGTGCCCACATAAAATATTAACTTTGTTTTTTTTAACAATATCCTTTGCAATATCTTGATTAAAAATTTTACCTTTTGGTGTTAGATAATAAACTGTTTCTTTTTCATCCAAATTTGCGTCCAAAGATTTTGCTACTACGTCTGGTCTCATTAACATACCTACACCACCGCCATATGGAGTATCATCAACAGTTTTATGTTTATCATCTGCGTAATCTCTAATATTTATAAGTTTTAAATCCCAAAGCTTTTTTTCAAAAGCTTTTTTGCAAATACCTATTTCGAAAGGTCCTGGAAAATATTCAGGATACAAAGTAAAAATTTTCGCTTGAAACATAGTTATTTTTTCTTCTCTTCCTTAGGGGCCTCTGCTTTCTTTACTTCTTTTGGTGCATCCGCTTTCTTTACTTCTTTTGGTGCTTCAGCTTTTTTCTCTTCTTTAGGTGCATCCGCTTTCTTTACTTCTTTTGGTGCTTCAGCTTTTTTCTCTTCTTTAGGTGCATCCGTTTTCTTTGCTTCTTTTGGTGCTTCAGAAGCATCTTTCTTTCTGTCTTTTTTTGGAATAGCTTTATTTGGATTATTTCCTGGTTTAGGCATTTCCATTAAATTATTTTCTCCAAGTAATCGAGCAACTCTAGTTGTAGGTTTTGCTCCTTGGCTAAGCCAATATTTTATTCTTTCTGACTGAAGTCCAACTCTTTCCTTTTTTTCTTTTGGCATAAGGGGATTAAAAAAACCTAATTTTTCTATAAATCTCCCATCTCTTGGGAATCTACTGTCTGCAACCACAATTTTATAAACTGGTCTTTTTTTTGTTCCTCCCATTGATAATCTTAACTTTAACATTTGTTTCTCCTTTTTATTTAAGTTGATTGAATAGCTCAGGTGGAATCCCTTTTTCCATTAAGCCTTTTGTGTTTCCTTTTGACATCTTTTTCATCATGTCAGACATCATTTTAAATTGTTTTAACAATTTATTGATAGTGGCAATGTCTGTTCCAGAGCCATTAGCAATTCTTTTTTTTCTTGAACCATCGATAATTTTTGGATTTTCTCTTTCTTTTTTAGTCATTGAAAGTATTACCGCTTCATTTTGTGTAATTATTTTTTCATCAACCCCAGCTTGGTCCATTTGTGATTTTATTTTTGAAACTCCAGGTAAAAAAGACATCACCCCCTCTAGTCCTCCCATTTTTTTCATTTGTTTTAATTGAGAAAGATAATCTTCTAAAGAAAACTGACCTTTCCTTAAACTCTCTTCAGTTTTTTTTAGTTTTTCCTCATCAATTTCGTCTGCTGCTTTTTCTACAAGGGATACGATATCCCCCATTCCTAAAATTCTGTTAGCAATCCTATCAGGATGAAAACTTTCAAAATTTTCTATTTTTTCTCCAATACCTAAAAATTTAATTGGAACATTGGCAATATGTTTCATGCTCAATGCAGCGCCACCTCTACCATCACCGTCAGCTCGAGTTAATATTATTCCAGTAACTTTTACTGTATTGGAAAATTCTTTTGCAACACTCGCTGCTACTTGTCCGGTTAATGAGTCCGCAACAATTATAGTTTCTATTGGTTTTATTACTTCTTCGATTTGTTTTATCTCAGACATCATCTGTAGATCTATTTGAGTTCTTCCAGCGGTATCAAAAATAATTACATCAGAACCATTTAAATTAGCTACAGATAGGGCCCTTCTGCAAATGTCAGCTGGAATTTGATCTTTTATCACTGGCAAGGTTTGGATATTATTTTGTTCACCCAAAATTTTTAGTTGTTCCTGAGCAGCTGGTCTATAAATATCTAAACTTACCATCATAATTTTTTTCTTATTATTTTTTTCTAAAAATTTTGAGAGTTTTGCAGTTGTGGTTGTTTTTCCTGAACCTTGTAAACCAACCATCATTATTGTTACCGGTGGATTAGACTTTAAATTAATTTCTTGATTGCTATCACCTAAAAATGAGACAAGCTCATCGTGAACAATTTTAACAACCATTTGTCCTGGAGCTGTGGATCTTATTATTTCTTTTCCTAATAATTTTGGTTTAACTTTTGTTACGAAGTCTTTTACTACCTCTAGCGATACATCTGCCTCTAATAAAGCTTGTCTAATTAGCTTAAGACCCTCATCAACCTGTTTTTCATTTAGAGATGGCGCCTTTTTAAATGTATCGAGTATTCCCTCGAATTTATTTGTCAAATTTTCAAACATAATTTCTTCCAGCAGCAATCGCACCAGTGGGCGAACCCTCGCTGACTGGTGTCGATCTCTTTGTTTCCAAAGACACCGCAAAATGCTGTTTTTGCGGAAGATGTGAGAAACTATAATAGAGGTTCAAAAAGTCAATAAATAAGTTAAGTATTATTATATGGATTTTAAAGCTTATAAAATGGATGGTCTTGGAAATGACTTCGTCATAATTGATCAACGTGAAAAAAAATATGATCTAAACAATTCTCAAATAAAAAAAATTTGTGACAGAGGCAATATTGGTTGTGATCAACTAATTCTTATAAATAAAAGTGATAAATTTGATGCATTTTTAACTTTTAAAAATTCAGATGGCTCGGATTCCTCAGCATGTGGAAATGGAACTAGATGTGTAGCTAGCTTGTTATCAAAAGAAAGTTCAAAAAACTTTATTACTGTTGAAACTTCTTCAGGAAAACTAGAGTCGAAAATATTAAAAAATAATTTGATTCAAACAAATATTGGAAAACCAAAAACTAATTGGGATCAAATACCTCTTAACAAGAAAATTGATACAAAAAAAATAAAAGTTATGGTTGGTGATATTGAGTTTTTAGGGACAGCAATTAATGTTGGAAATCCTCACATTATTTTTTTTATAAACGAACTAGAAAAGATCGAAATTAAAAAAGTTGGACCGATCTTAGAAAATCATGAACTATTTCCTGAAAAAGTTAATGTTACTTTTGCAAAAGAGAAAAGTAAAAATCATTTTAAAGTATTGCACTGGGAAAGAGGAGCTGGTCTTACAAAAGCATGTGGAACTGCAGCATGTGCAACTGCTGTAGCTGGTGAAATTAATGGTATTTCAAAATTTCCAACTGAAATAGAATTTAAATTAGGAAAAATTAAAATCAATAAAGATGAACAAGGAAACATTATTATGGAAGGTTCAGTCTCAGAAATTGAACATATTAAAATAAATATATGATTAATATTTTTCAAAAATTTAAGGATGGCTTAAAAAAAACTACGTCAAATTTTTCAAAAGGTATAAAAGATATTGTAGTTAACAAAGAAATTGACGATAAAACTTTAGAAGAAATTGAGGAATTTTTAATTCAATCAGACGTTGGGATTGAGGCTTCATCAGAGATTAGACAGCAAATAGCTAATAGCAGAATTGATCCAAGTAAAAATAAATTGGATGAGATTAACAAAATTCTTAAAGAATATATTCTCTCATTAATGAAACCTTTAGAAAATAAAAATTTTTTTCATCAATCCAATGATAATAGAACAATTTTAGTTTCAGGTGTCAATGGAGTAGGAAAAACAACCACAATTGGGAAAATGTCTAAAATATTTCAAAATAATAATAATAAAACAGTGCTAGCTGCTTGTGACACATTTAGAGCTGCAGCAATAGATCAATTAGAAAACTGGTCAAAAAAAGTTGGAAGTGAAATAATAAAATCAGAGGCAGGAAGTGATCCTGCGTCTGTCGCTTTTAAAGCAATGGAATATTCAAAAAAAAATAAAATTCATACAGTTTTGATAGATACCGCTGGTAGATTGCAGAACAAGAAAAACTTGATGGATGAGTATAAAAAAATTGCAAATGTAGTTAAAAAAGTTGATAACAATGCGCCTCATGATGTTGTTCTAATTTTGGATGCAACCTCAGGACAAAATGTAATAAATCAAGTAACAGAATTTAATAATATTATCCCTTTAACTGGCCTTGTCATGACAAAACTTGATGGAACCGCAAAAGGAGGAATACTAATTGCTGCTGCAAAAAAATTTAAACTTCCAATAATTGCAATTGGTCTTGGCGAAAAAGAGGACGATTTACAATCTTTTGATGCTGAAACTTTTGCAGAAAATTTTTTAAGTTTAGAAAAATCAATTTAATTCATTAATAAAATTTTTTATATTCCCTAAAAGTTCTTGGTCAAAATCCATCATATGATCATCGCCTGACTTAAAATAACTAAATTTTGGTTCTGAAAAACTTTCAAACATTCTTTTTCCCATTCTAAATGGAACAATGTTGTCTTTATCTCCGTGCATAACCAGTTTGGGAAAAGCTATTTTGGTAATTTTATTAATGGAATCATATTTATCTTTCAACAGTAAGTTCACTGGTAAATAAGGATAATAAATTTTTGAAAGTTCTACCATTGAAGTAAAAGGAGACTCTAAGATTATTCCAGCAAATGGAAATTTAGAACCAAGGTCCACTGCAACAGCTGTTCCTAGAGATTCTCCATAAAGAATGATATTGTTATCACCAATGTTGTTTGAATTTAACCACTTTTTCGCTGCCATTGAATCATTGTACAAACCTTCCTCTGTGGGTTTTCCCTCATTTCCACTAAAACCTCTGTAAGCGATAATTAGATAATTTACATCTAGTTCGGCTATCTCGTTTAATTTGTAAATTCTATTTTGTAGATTTCCTGCATTCCCATGAAAAAATAATAATGTCTTATATTTCCTGTCTTTAAAATGGTGCCAACCAATTAATTTATTATCTGACTCAACGAACACCTTTTCAATCTTATGTGTCAGTTTGTTCTCGTCTAAATAATTATTTTCGTTAGGATGATATAATAATTTTCTCTGCGACAGAAAAATTACCAAACAAATAATTACATAAATAGTGATTAAACCAATTAGAGTATTGAAAATTAACATAAATTTTTTATTAAACATTCTAAGCCTTTTTTCTTACCAGATAAACTCCAAGAAAAACTAAGAGTGTTCCATAAATGTGAAAAATTTCAAGGGTTTCACCAAAAAACAAAATCCCATAAAATGCACCATACACCGTATATAAATATAAAGTAAATCCTGTTGTAGTAGCCCCAAGATACTTTTGAGTGTAAGTATACAATATGAAAGCAATAATTCCTGGTGATATTGCTGCAAATAAAACCCAGAATAAAAATTTTGCATCAAATAATGTGTTGGCTATAAAGTTTTGCTCAAAAAGATAAAATGGTAATAAGCTCAAGGCTCCAAAAAAAGATACAGCTGTTAATCTTTCAAAAACATTTAAAGATGAATTCCAATTAAATAAAAATATTGAATATAATGCCCAACCAATTGACGCCCCTAGCATCCATAAATCTCCATTAGTAAATTTTAAGGATATCAAAGTTGAATATTCACCCTTAATGATAATTATTAAAACTCCTATGAAACATGACAAAAGACCAATAAATTTGAAAAAGCTCATTTTTTCTTTGAAGAAAAAATATGAGATCAAAATAATAAAAATTGGTGAAGAGGTATATATAATACCCATATTTATTACCGTTGTTGTTTGTCCTGCAATGAATGGAAAGGCACCACATACCCCACAACCCATAATTCCTAAAAAAAGTAGTTTTTTGTATTCTTTAAATAAAATTATTTTTTTACTAAAAATTTTGTAATTAAATAAAGCTAATAATAAAAAAACAAAAAACCATCTCCAAAAAGCTAAAGATATTGGTGGAACATGTTCTACACCCCCTCTTGCAACAATAAGATTACTGGCCATGAAAATAGGGTGTATGAAAAGTAAGGTGTAAGGTAAAAAATCCTTTTTTCTCACTTATTACTTAGATTTGTCAAAAAAAGCTTCGTAAATCATCATGACAATTGCACAGCCCATTAATATGTAAACAGGCAATACATCAAGAAAACCAATCATCATTGATCTTGTTAATGTGGTAGCTAGTCCTATTAAAAAGAAGATCGCAAAAGATAGTCCAACTAGTGTAGTAATTTTATTCATTAAATTTTTTACTTTCTTTTTCTAACCAATTAGCAACACCTAAAAATCTTTGATCATCATATTTGTCACCAATTAACTGAAGTCCTAATGGTAAATTATTTTCTCCCTGAAGTAAAGGAAGAGAAATTGCAGGTGTGTGCATAAAGGACCAAACTCTGTTGAAATCAGCACTTCCAGTGCTTTTCAAACCCTTATCAGCCACACCCGTGCTGCAAGGACTTAATACTCCATGATAGTCCTCAAAAACTTCTTTATATGACTCATAACTTCTGCTCATAAAATCAACTGCATCCAAGTATTCTTTTGCAGAATGTTTCATTCCTCGAGAAATTGCTGTTTGCATTTCTTTTGAAAGTTTATTTTTAGATTTCTTGTAATAAACTTGAAAATTATTTGCTAAATCAGTTTCGTGAACAATCCGGTGATATTTATCAATATCTTTAAAATAAGAGGGTGTATCAAATACTTCTATATTTTTTTTAAAAGATTTTATAAAAAATTCAAAAGACTCTCTCGATTTTTTATCAATTTTTTTCCAACTTTCAGTTTTATAAAATATAAATTTTGGATCAAACATTGGGCCTTTTTTACACTCCTCCAACATAAATTCTGATGAATAATGAATGGTTGCTTTATCGTATGAGTCTTTTTTAATTAAAACTTTAGCTAATAACGCAACATCTTCTACAGTTTTTCCAAATACTCCAATATGGTCCAAATGATAAGATGTTCTTAAAACTCCATTTCGTGAAATTAAACCATAACTTGGTTTATAACCAACTACTCCACAGTAAGATGCAGGTCTTATTACTGAACCTCCAGTTTGTGATCCAATTGATAGTGGTGCCATGTGAGATGCTATAACAGCAGCAGAACCACTTGAAGATCCACCTGGTGTTCTAGAATAATCATGAGGGTTTCTAGTTTCTGGAGGAGCAAGAAATGCTAGTTCCGATGTATTTGTTTTACCCATTATAAGTGCTCCGGCAGATTTTAATAAGTCTACTATTTCAGCATTCTGGGACTCCGTTTTACCCTTTCTTAAAACAGTACCACATTCGGTAGGCATGTCGTAGGTTCCTATTATATCTTTAAGAGCCACTGGAATACCATGAAGAGGTCCAACCGACTTTCCGGATCTTCTGTGCTCATCCGCCTCTTCAGCTTTTTCTAAAAGAAGTTTTTTGTCAAAATGTGCCCATGCCTTTACATCTTTTTCGAATTTATTTATTTGCTCAATATATGATTTACACAAATCAACCGAATTCAAATCTGATTTTCTAATTTTTTCCGCAATTTCGGAAACTGATAATGAAAAGATATTGGACATTAAATTTACTCTGCAAATAACGCATCAGGTAGCCATAAAGCTATACCAGGAAATATGTACATCAAAACCATTGCAAGAATTACTATTGCTAAGAAAGGCATAATTCCAGTGAATATTTGCATAAGCTCTACATTTCTACTCTGAACACCTTTTAAGTAGTAAGCAGACATTGCCATGGGTGGTGTTAAAAAAGAAGTTTGTAAATTCAAAGCAATAAGCATTGCAAAGAAGTAAGGGTTTACTCCAAAAAACTCAACAAGTGGTAAAAATATTGGAACAAAGATGATTAAAATTTCTGTCCACTCAAGAGGCCATCCTAACAAGAAGATTATTATTTGGGTAATTACTAAAAATTGCCATGGTTGAATATCCATTGACTTAAAGAAAGTTTCAAAAACCTCATGTCCACCAAGATATGAAAATACAGAAGCAAAGGTCCATGAACCTACAAACAACCACATTATCATCGCACTTGTTTTTGCGGTAAGAAAAACTGACTCTTTAAAGTTTTTCCATTTTAAAGATTTATAAAAATATGAAAGCACTAGTGCTCCAAAAGCACCAACTGCTGCAGCCTCAGCTGGAGTAGCAAGTCCTGCCAAAATTGTACCGAGTACTAAAATTATCAAAGAAAATAATGGAACAAAAGATACTAACACCTCTTTTAAAATTTCCGCTCTAGGAGGTATTTCCTCAGCGGCAGGTCTAGGTGCTAAAGATGGATTGAAATATGCTCTTATGATTACATATAAAATATACAATCCAGCTAACATTAAGCCTGGAAATATTGCAGCTGCAAAAAGTCTTAAAGGCGACAGCTGAGCTATAACAGCATAAACAATTAACATAATGCTTGGTGGAATTAGTATTCCTAAACAACCTCCTGAACAAATTACTCCTGATGCGAATTTTTTATCATACCCAGCTCTTATCATAGCTGGCCAAGCTAGAAGTCCCATTAAAGTTACAACTGCACCAATAATACCCGTGGCTGTAGAAAATAAAGCACAAGTTACAAGTGCTGCGACAGCCATTGATGCCGGTAACCGATGTGATGCTAATCTTATCGCAAAAAATAATTTTGCTACAATTCCTGCCCTTTCTACGAGATAGCCCATAAAAAGAAATAAGGGGACTGCAGTTAAAACAGTATTGTCCATTATTGTATAGGTATTTTGCACCAATAAAGAAAATATCCGATTATCGAGTAAATGATCCATCCTACTTGGATCAAAGTAAGCATAATAACCAAAGCCGACTCCCATCGCTAATAAAGTGAATGCAATTGGAAAACCTAATAAGACAGCAAATAAAAATAAACTCATCATTAAAATTGCTATCTCAGGATTTGTAAGTTCAAATAACATCTGCTTGATCGTCCTTTTGAGAAGTTCTCATTAATACTTTTTCTGTTTCTTCAGCGTCTGCTGATAATCTTTCTGGCCAGTGACCTGTTTTAATACATATAATTGCTCTACACACTTCGCTAATACCCTGAATTGCTAATAACAATCCAGACAAAGGTATTATAGATTTTGCCATATAAATTTGTATTTGTGCTGGACTATTCCAGCTAGTTTCTTTTATTTTCCAAGCCAGAGCTGCGTATTCATATCCGTAAAATACTAAAGCTAAAATACCTGGAAAGAAAAAAATGAAATATAAAACTAAATCAATCCAGCCTTGAACTCTTGTTGGAAATAATCTGTAAATAACATCTCCTCTGACATGCGCTTCAGTGGATAAACAGTAAGCACCTGCCATCATAAAAATTGCTCCATACATTTGCAAGCTAAAATCAAAATTCCATAAAGTTGGGCTGTTAAAAGCATAGGCCATTATTACTTCATAACATGTTCCACCCATTAAAATTACTATGCACCATGAAAAAGCTTTACCCATTGATGCACTTAAAGTGTCTGCAAATTTTATGAAAGATTTCATAATTCTACTTTATGTTAAATTCTACCTATTAATCAAACAAAAAAAAGGGGGCCAAAGGGCCCCCTTAATTTAATTAAGATAAATCTTTAGATTTTAACTTTTCCTAAAGGTCCGAACTCATTTTCATAAGCTAATCTGTAATTAGGCTGATTCATCAGCAAGTACTTCATTACTCTCTTAGCGTATGCTTTTTGAGAATCGACGATTTTCTTAAAGAAAGCATCTTTCTTATTGAAATCACCGATAACTTTATCCCAACCTTTTAATTGTTGAGCTAAAATTTCATCAGACGTTTGGTAAACGTTTACTTTATGTTGATTCATTAGTTTAGATAAATCTGCTGAATATCTTACTAATGCTTTAAAGTAGTTATCTGTGTTCGCAGCATAAGCAGCATTTTTCAATATTGCTTTGTTTGCTGGAGACAGACCATTAAACGTTCTATTGTTAATTGGTATTTCAAACATCTCTTGTGATTGGTGGAAGCTTCCTAAGTGATAATGCTTAGAAACATCTTGCATACCAAACTGAGAGTCTGAAGTTGGGTTGTTAAACTCAGCTGCTTCAATCAAACCAGTCTTCATAGCTGGCTGGATTTCACCACCTGGCAACTGTCTTACGACCATTCCCATTGCAGTAAGAACGTTAGTAGCAAGACCAACTGTTCTGTACTTCATACCTTTAACGTCAGATACTTTTGTTACGTTCTTTTTAAACCAACCGAAAGGTTGAGCTGGCATAGGCATATGGAAAACACCTGTGTAATCGAAACCAACTTTTTTTAAAGTTTCTTCATACAGTTTTCTTCCTCCACCGTACTCCATCCATCCCATAACTTCTTGAGATGACATTCCGTATGATGGTCCAGTTCCGAATAAAGATGCGGCTGGATTTTTACCATACCAATAAGCAGTTACCCAGTGTCCCATATCAACAGCACCTGAGCTTACAGCTTGACCGATCTCACTAGTTTTTACAACTGCTCCAACTGGTTGAAGATCGATTTTTAAAGAACCGCCAGACATGTCGCTAACCATTTTGCAATAGTCTCCTGCCATTTCAAAAAAGATGTTAGCACCACTTGGCCAAGCAGCTTGCATTTTTAGAGTTTGTGGAGCTCCGAATGCAATATTTGGCATTGCTACTGCTGCTGTTGCTGCTGCACCAGTTGCCGCCGCTGCCTTAAAGAACTTACGTCTTGAAGGAATTTTTCCCTTCAACGCTTTTTTTTCTTTAATCATTATTTTCTCCTCTTGTTAAGTTAATTAACTTGCGACTATTTAAGCACAATAATGAAAAAGAGTCCTACTGTTAATTCGCGCGTAGGTAATTTATTTACAACTATGAGTGGTATTACTTTATCAGTTTACTTTGTTTTTACATGAACCTGTTTGGAAAAATTCGCTAATGTTATCAATCGCTAGATTTGCCATTGCGGTTCTAGTTTCTTTAGTAGCACTTCCTAAATGGGGAAGAATAAAAGCACTTTTATGTTTTAGATAACCAGGATTTAAATTTGGTTCATTTTTATAAACATCTAAACCAACTGCATAAACTTTTCGTCTGTTTAATGCATCGATTAAAGCTTCATCATCTACAATATCTCCCCTTGCAACATTGGTAACAACCGCACCTTTTGGCAAAAGCTCTAAACTATCTTTGTTTATTAAGTTGATTGTTTCTTTTGAAGCAGGACAACAAACTGAGAGGACATCTGAAACAGACAACAAACTTTCTAATTTTTCATGATAGATTGCGCCTTGCTCTTTTTCAGAATTTAATTTTGATCTGTTGTGATAATGAATAATCATTCCTAAAGATTTTGCAATTTTAGCAATTTTTTGACCAATTCTTCCCATACCCAAAATACCTAATCTTGATCCTGTCAGTTGTTTTCCAATTAAATAATCTGCTGACCACTTCCAGTCTCCAGCTCTCGCTCCCATTATTCCCTCTGAAGCTCTTCTACATGCCCCAAGAATTAAAAGAATGCCTATTTCTGCTGTAGCATCTGTTAGGACTTCTGGTGTATTTGTAACAGTAATATTTCTTTTCTTTGCAGCATCAAGGTCAATGTTGCCAAATCCAACTGCAAAGTTGGAAAGAATTTTCACACTATCTGGTAACAAATTTATAGTTTCTTTGTCTAATTTATCAGTCAGTGCAGAAAGAATACCATCGCAACCTTGACTCATTTCTATTAATTTTTTTTGAGAATATAATTCATCATTTGAATTTAGTTTCACATCATAAAGTTTTTTTAATTTCTCCTCATTCGAGTCTAACAATTTTCTAGTGACTAATATTTTTTTCATAAATTAACTAATTTAGGTCAAAAATTTTACCAGGATTCATTATGTTATTTGGATCCATAGTTCTTTTAATTAATTTCATTGTTGGAAGATTATCTGCGTGTTCTTTTTTAAGATACTCTTTTTTATGTAACCCAACTCCATGTTCTCCAGTAATTGTTCCCTCAAGTTCTAATGTTTTCTCAATTAAAATGTCGCTGAATTTTCTTATCTTTTCGTAAGTTTCTTTTTTTTCAGGATTATAAGGAAGTAAAACATGAAAATTTCCATCTCCTAAGTGACCTACCATTGGGGCCCTTAATCCAAATTTTTTAACCTCTTCTTCAGCAAATTTTACACATTCTGTTATTTTTGAGATTGGAAGACATACATCTGTTGAATAAACCCTACCATTATCTATCAAAGCTTTGACCGAATAGTATACATCCCATCTTGCTTTCCATAATTTGTTCCTTTCCTCTAAACTTTTTGCCCACTTGAATGAACTTCCATTATTATTTTTTGATAGATCTTCTACAATTTTAATAGACTCTTTATTTGATGCTTCTGAACCATGAAACTCAAAGAATAATGTTGGGAGTGCTTTTACATTTTCTAATTTTGAGTAATTTATACTTATTTCCATTTGATCTTTGTTAAGCATTTCAATTCGAGCAATTTGAATGCCATATTGAATAACTTCTTGCGCAGTTTTTACTGCATCTTCTAAAGACGAAAAATGACAAACAGCACTCATAATACTTTCTGGAATAGGAGACAATCTTAATTGAATTTCAGTTATAATTCCTAAGGTTCCTTCTGATCCAACAAATAAATTTGTTAAATTGTATCCGGCTGAAGTTTTTTTTGTCCTTCCTCCTGTATTCATTATTTCACCATTAGGAAGAACTACAGTCAAACCGGTTATAACAGTTTTCATTGTACCGTATTTAACTGCCATTGTTCCAGACGCAGATGTCGAGGCCATACCTCCTATTGCAGCGTTGGCACCAGGGTCAATTGGAAAAAAAACTCCATCCTCTCTTAGATAATCATTTAGTTGTTCTCTTGTGACGCATGCCTGAACTCTACAGTCAAAATCTTGGGTGTTAACAGTTAATATTTTATTCATTTTTTCAAGCGAAATTGTAATTCCTTTCTCATTGCCAACCACATTTCCCTCAAGTGATGTGCCGGTACCAAAAGGTACGACTGGTACTTTATATTCATTACAAAGCTTTAGTATTTTAGATACCTCTTCGTTTGTTTCTGGGAAAACAACTGCTTTAGATAAGATTGGATCATAAGTATCTTCTCCTCTAGAATAATTTAAACGTGTAGACTCTGATTGAGAAAATCTGCCATTCAAAATTTTTTTTAATTCTTGTTGAAGAATGGTATTCATAAGATTTGATATTATCTAATATTTTTTGGAAATACTATTAAAACTATTTAAGCATTTTTTTGATATTTTCTAATGCTTGAGAGATATTATCTCTTGATGCAGCAAAACTGAATCTAACATAATTTTGGCAAGTTTCGCCAAAAGCTGATCCGGGAACAATTGCTACTCCAGCTTCATGCATAGCCTTCCTCGCAAATTCAGCACCGTTCATGCCAGTTCCAATTACTTTTGGAAATGCATAAAATGCTCCACCTGGTAAGCTACATTCGACACCTGGTAAATCATTTAACCCTTTATGAATTAAATCTCTTCTTTGAGTAAATTTTTCCATCATCTCATTGATTGAGTCATCTGGTCCATCTAATGCGGCAATACCTGCAAACTGAGCTGCAGCATTTACACATGAAACGCTATTGATTAATAATTTATTAACATGCTCAATTAAATGTTGAGGCCAAAAACTCCAACCAAGCCTCCAACCTGTCATTGAATAAGCTTTACTCCATCCCTCTAAGACTATGAGTCTTTCTCTTAATTCTGGATAATGAAAAAATGATGGCATTTCTTTATTGTCAAAAATTTGTCTACTATAAATTTCGTCACTTAATATTGTTACATGTGGATATTTTTTTAAACCATCGGCTAAAAAATCAATATCTTTTTTTTCAACAAAGCTTCCTGTTGGATTGTTTGGATTAATTAAGACTAACAATCTAGTTTTGTCAGTGATTAAAGATAATATTTTATCTGGGTTAAATTTTAAATCTTTATCTTCTGTTAAATCATAAGGTACAGATGTTGAGCCAGTATAATTTATCATCGACTCATATATTGGGAATGCTGGCGTAGGATGTATTATTTCTGCTCCAGGTTCACCAAAACATTGGATAGCATAGCTCATTGTAGGTTTCCCACCTGGCATGATGAGAATTCTTTCAAAATCTATATCAACATTGTAACGCTTTTTAATCCACCTAGTAACAGCCTGACGACATTCAGGAATACCATTTGACATTACATATCCATGATGTCCGTCATCAAGTGCTTTCTTGGCTGCATCAACAACATGTTTTGGAGTTTTAAAATCAGGTTGACCTAATCCTAAATGGATCATGGGTTTACCTTGAGCCTCTAATTTTTTTGCCTCAGCAAGTACGCTAAATGCAGACTCAGTTCCTAATCTATCTAAACTCTTAGCCAGTTTCATAAAAAATTACTTTATACCTTATTTCTATAAATTAATTTTGAACTATTCAACTCTTTTAAGTTTTTACACCCCATAAGCACCATATTTCTTTCAATTTCATTATGCATATTTTCCAATAATTTCTCAACACCATCTTGACCACCCGCGGCTAATGAGAATAAAAACATCTTACCAAAACTGCAAGCTTTAGCTCCGGCTGCTAATGCTTTAAGAACATGAGTGCCTCTTCTAATTCCTCCATCAAGAATAATTTCTAATTTATCTCCTACTGCATCTGAAATTGCTTTGACCTGATCAAATGGAGATCTTGAACCATCTAATTGACGACCGCCATGGTTTGATATCATTATTGCAGAACACCCAATGTCTATTGCCCTCTTGGCATCATCGACCGACATAACTCCTTTGAGAGCAAAAGGACCATTCCATTTTTTTACACAATAGGCAGCATCCTTCCAATCCATCTTTGGATCGTATTGTTCATTAATATATTCTATAACTGATTTAGCTATGTTTGTTCCTTTATCAGTTTTCGTTGCTACATTCGCTAATTTAAATTTTCCGTGTGTTAAATAATTAAATACCCATGCTGGATGTGTTGCAAAACTCATTAAACTTTTAAAAGTTAATTTAGGAGGTGTGGTGAAGCCTGTTCTGTGGTCTCTTTCTCTATTACCAGCAACCAGAGTGTCCACTGTTAAACACATCCCATCAAATCCAGACCTTTTACATCTATCAATTAAATCATCAGTAATTGATTGGTCTTTATGAACATATAATTGAAACAATTTTGGACCACCAGAAATATTAGAAATTTCTTCAATTGTGTTGTTAGCCATTGTTGACATGCTGTAAAAAGTTCCAAATTTGTCTGCCGCTTTTGCAGAAGCTTTATCTCCATCATGATGATAAAGTCTTTGCATCGCACATGGAGATAAAAAAATTGGCATATCTATTTTTTTTCCAAAAATTGTTGTAGTTAAATCTGGTTTTCCGACACTTGCTAAAATATTTGGAACCAGATCACATTCATTAAATGAGTCTGTATTTCTTTTTAGGGTAGTCTCATCATCTGCCCCACCATCAATGTAATGAAAAATTGGTGAAGGAAGTTTTTTTTTTGCTATTTTTCTAAAATCTTCAAAGTTATAACAATTTTTAAGACTCACTATCTTCTAAATCTTAAATTGCCTCTGTTAAGGTCCGAAATTTTTGTACACCCCATCAATTTCATATTTCTTTGTAACTCAGCTTTATACTGTCCCAATGCTCTTTCCACACCCGCTTGCCCAGCTGCAGCTAAAGCGTATAGATATAATCTCCCTCCTGCACAGGCCTTAGCACCAAGAGATAAAGCTTTTAACATATGTGTTCCTCTTTGAAATCCACCCTCACAGATAACATCTAATTTATCCCCAACCGCATCTACTATTTCTGAAAGTTGGTCAAAAGGGGATCTTGAACCATCAAGTTGTCTTCCACCATGATTTGAAACCATTATCCCTGTGCATCCAATATCAACTGCCTTTTTAGCATCTTCAACGCTCATAATACCTTTTAATGCAAAATGACCTCCCCATTGAGCGCAAAGTTTTTCTGCATCTTTCCAATTCATAGATTGATCTAACATGGTAGAAAAATAATTTCCAATCGAAGAGTTTGTACTTGTCCCTTCCTTTACAAAATCTTGAAGATGAGGTAATTCAAACTTGCCTTTTGTTAAATAGTTAATTCCCCACATTGGTTTAGTAGCAAAACTAAATAAACTTGATAAAGTTAATTTTGGTGGAGATGTAAAGCCAGTTCTTAAATCCCTTTCACGGTTTCCACCTGTTATTGTGTCAACTGTTAAGGCCATAACATCAAATTTTGCGGCTTTTGCTCTTTCCAAACATGAGGTATTTAATCCTCTATCTTTATGAAAATAAAATTGAAACATCTTAGGAGTATCTATCATTGATGATATTTCCTCTACACTGACTGTAGCTAAGGCAGAAACTCCAAACATTGTATTAAATTTTTGGGCTGCTTTTCCAACCGCTCTCTCTCCATCATAGTGAAAAAGTCTTTGTAAAGCTGTTGGTGAACAGTAAAAAGGTAGATCAAGTTTTTTTCCAAATATAGTTGTTGATAGATCAACATTCTCTACACCTCTTAGGACATTTGGAACTAAATCCACATCGTCAAATGCACTTGTATTTCTAGCGTAAGTAATTTCATCATCCGCCGCCCCATCAATGTAATGGAATATCGGTGACGGAAGTTTTTTCTTAGCTAGTTTCCTAAAATCTCGAAAATTATGACAATTTGAAAGTTTCATAGGATTATATTAGAAACTTTTCATAAAATTAAACATGTAACTATCTGCCCCAGGATTTGTATCCCCTAAATCAGCATTAGATATATGGCTTTGCGAATAGCCTAGAGTAGTGCCAGGTAAAAGATCTATAGATAGTTGGACCTCAGATTTAAATTCTAAGGGTGAACCTAAATCTTTTCCATCACCCACAGTGTATATGCCAGGTGAGAAACTTGGTGTTAAGTTTAACTTACCAATTTTATATTCAGCTTGAACACCAGTATAGAAATACGTGTCTGTGTTATCAGTGATCATAAAACCAGTAATTGGACTAATCTTTCCTAAAAAGGTATCCTTGAATAAATCTTCGTTGGAATGTTGCACACCAAATAATTCTGAATTTTTTGCCTCGTTGGTCATGTCAAACACTCCTGAAAAAAAACTAAATTGATGATTATCTTTGGTTTTTAATTCATCGGCATCACTACCATTGCTGAATGCAATAATTATACATATTATAATAAACGTTAAAATTCTAATTATTGTTTTATTCATATTTTTTTAAAAATTCTTTTACCTATTATGGCACCTCCAATTAAAAATAACAATAAGGGCAAAGCCCACAATAAAAGCGTATTTCTTGATATACCTGGATCATATACTATCCACTGACCGTATTTCTCGACAAGAGACGAAAATATTTCCTCATCGGTTTTCCCATTCTGTAGTTCGCCTTTAATATATTTTTTCATACTTTCGGCAAAATCTGAGTTAGACTCGTGAATAGTTTGACCCTGGCAAATTAAACATCTTAAATTTTTAGTAATGTTTATAGTTTGCTCTTCAGAAAAAGTTGATGCCATAGTGATATTTTTTAAATTAAAAGAAATTAAAATAAAAATTATTAAAATTTTAATTGTTAGTAATATTTTTGATTTCATAAACATCCTCGTCATTTAATGGTCCTATATATTTTTTCAACACTTTATTTTCCTCATTAATTAAAAATGTTTCTGGAACTCCGTAAGCACCAAAATTAATTGATATTGTTCCCTGTTTATCAATAAAGATTTGGTCAAATGGATTTCCATATAATTTTAAAAAGTTTAATGCATTTTTCTTATTATCTTTATAATTTATTCCAATCATCATAACAGGAGTATTTTTTTTCAATTCTAAAAGATATTCACTTTCATCCTTACAAGGTTCACACCACGAAGACCAAATATTTATCAAATAAAAATTTTTTCCTGAAAGCACTTCGTAAAAATTTATTTGCTTTTCCTCAATTAATCCTACAACTTCAAAATCAGTAAAAATTTGATTTTCACTTATTTTCGGAGAATAAATTTTTTCTTTTTGAAGTGCAAATTTAAAAACAAAAAACGATATTATTAAAAAAATTAATATGATTAAACTAAATATTGACTTCTTTATTTTTTCTAAAAATTGCAAACATCCCTCCTAGCATGATTATTAAAGTTGAAATCCAGATCCAAATCATAAAAGGCTTATGTTGATACCTTACATTAAAAAAATTTTGATCTTTAATTATGTTAATTGTAATAAATCGGTCTTTAAATAATGTTGTTTTTATTGATGCTTCACTAGTAGCCATTTCTGGTTCATTATAAATTCTAATCTCAGGTTGAAGATTAATAATTGTATTTTTGTCATCAAGTATTTCAAAAAAACCAACAACAGACTCATAATTTTTTTCTTTTTCTATTGCGATTTTTTTAAAAATTATCTTTTCATTTTTTAGAGTAAAACTCTCACCGACTTGAATATTTTTAACTATCTCTCTTGATGAAAAACTATTTAATAATATTGATATTAAAAGTAATGAAAATCCAGTATGTGAAAATATTTGTGCAAAGTTTTTTGTTTTCTCTCTAAATTGATCTAAACTTTTGAGAAGCAAATAAAAAAACCCGATGAACAACAAAAGAATAAATATATTTTTTTCCCCGATGTAATAAACGGTAATGAAAGATAAAATTAGCGTAAAAATGATTACAAAAAAACTTTTAGCTCCAAACTTAAAGTTTGTTTTAATCCATTTCATGCTAGGGCCAATAGACATAAAAAGAACGAATGGAATCAGGAAAGGTAAAATAAGTTTATTATAAAATGGTGGCCCTACCGAAATTTGTTCATCTAATATAACGTCAAGAAATATCGGGTAAATCGTACCAATTAAAACAACGCTTAAAAAATATAATATGAACCAATTATTAATTAAAACTGCAGTTTCTTTACTTAATGTAAAAATTTCACTTTTTTGAGTAAAGTTTTTATTTTCATAAATTACAAATATTACAAAAGATAATAAAACTAAGACTAATATAAATGTTAATATATAAATTCCTCTAGATGGATCATTCGCGAAAGTGTGAACTGAATTTAAAATTCCGGATCTTACTAAGAAAGTTCCAACCATACTCAGTGCAAAAGTAATTATACATAAAACAATTGTCCATTTTTTAAATAGTTCTCTTTTTTCTAAAGTTACAATACAGTGAAGCAATGCAGTTAAACTTAACCATGGCATTAAAGATACATTTTCAACTGGGTCCCAAAACCAAAATCCACCCCAGCCAAGTTCATAATACGCCCAAATAGAACCTAATAAAATTCCACCTGTTAGGAATATCCAAGAAAATAAAATCCAAAACTTTATATTTTTAGCCCAACTTTTATTTACATAATTTGAAATCATTGAAGCTAATGCAGCTGAAAAAATTATCGATGTTCCAACATAACCCAAATATAAAATTGGAGGATGAATACCTAATGCAGGATCTTGTAAAATAGGGTTAAGACCAAGTCCTTCCATTTGAACTGGAAAAATTGCATTAAAAGGATTCGATGTTTTTAAAACAAAAATAAAAAAACCGATTACAGTAATTTGATGGAATAATATAGTTAATAGTCTGTAATTGTTTGGTTCATTTCTAGATTTAAAAACAAATCCTAACAACACTCCAGTTAGAACCAACAACCATAAAAGTAAACTCCCTTCATGATTTCCCCAGGTTCCAGTTATTTTATAAAACAACGGCTTTGTTGTGTGAGAATTATTATAAACTGTCTCATTACTAAAATCTGAAATTATAAAAGAAAAAATTAAAGAAATAAAAGAGATGAAAACAAAAAAAAACTGAAAACCAATTAGACCAATTGATTTATCAGAAATAACTAAGATGTTTTTTTTTAATTGAATTGAGGAATTTAAAAAAATAAATATTGATGTTAACAGGCCGAAAATTAATGAATAGTATCCTAATTGTGAAATAATCAATTTATTCTCCTAAAGATTTTTTAACTTCTGGTGGCATATAATTTTCATCATGCTTGGCCAAAATTTTATCCGCTACCAGAAATTTTTTATCATTAAGAAATCCTTCCGCAACAACTCCTTTTTCTTCCTCAAATAAATTTGGAACTGTCCCAGAAAAGGTTACATATAACTCATTTTTAAAATCAGTAATTATAAAGTTGATTTTATTATTATTCATCATAACCGAGTCCTTTTTTACCATACCTCCGACTCTAATCTTTTTGTTTGAAATCTCTGACAAAAGATTGATTTCGCTTGGGGATTTAAAGTATACGACATTATCTTTTAAAACTTTAAGAACTGTAAAGGTTGTGAGAACAATTAATATTAAAAATACTATGACGAATACAAATCTCAACTTAACTTTTTTGCTGTACATTAATTTAAATTAGATTTTTTGTGCAGCGTTACTTGAAACTAATACCTGGTTAGTTCTCTGTTTGTAAGCTTCTTTGTATTTAATTTTTTCTAGATTATTAAATTTTAATTCAAATTTTTTATTTTCTTTTACTAGTTGTCGATTGATTATTATATATAGTGTAAAAAAGTTGATTAGCGTGAATACAAACGCCGACCATACAAACAATCCATAACCATTCATTAATAATAATTCTATCACAATCTATCTAATCCTTTAGTCTTAATTTTTATCAATTCTATATTATATTTCATTAAAAAAATTAATACTGAGAATAGAGCAAATGCCGCAGTCATGAGCAATAATGGTGTCAACATCGAGGAATGAATTGTAGTCTCGGAAAGGATTTTGACTGAGGACGGTTGGTGAAGACTCGCCCACCAATCTACAGAAAATTTAATTATAGGCACATTAACAAAACCAGCAATGGCGACTAAACTCGAAATTTTTTCAGCTTTATCATTTTCAAATAATCTCCACGATGCGATATAAAGAATATAAAATAAAAACAGCACTAACATTGAAGTAATTCTTGGATCCCAAGCCCACCATGTTCCCCATGTCGGCTTGCCCCATATAGAACCTGTCACTAAAGCAATAAGGTTAAAAACTAAACCTGATGGCGCAAAGCTTTTTGCAATGATTACAAAATTTTTATTTTTAAAAATATAAATACCTAAAGATAGGAAAGCTATGAATGAAAATATTCCTAAAGAAATCCATGCTGCTGGTACATGAACGTACATAATTCTCACTGCATCGCTCTGAAGATAATCCTCTGGAGATAATATTAGAGACTCTAAAAGACCCAGGGTAAGGAAAATAACGAAAAGTGAGAATACAATTACTCTCGTTAACTTTGAGAGTGAAATTATTTTTAGTATTTCAAAAATTTTGTTAAACATTTATGTAATTGTAAGGATTTTATTATAAAGAAATAAACTGATCAAGAACGTTGAGGGAGATAATGTTGGGAAATATTTAACATCCTTGATCAGTAAAAGTAATATAGACCAAAGGTATGTCTAAGATTTGAGAGAATTGTGTTTAAATGATGACCTTGCGAATTAATTTGACTGTTTGAAGTATGAAGAGCCTTTTTTTCCAGAAAATATCTCATTAATCAATGGATGCTTAATTGGTTCTTTTGAATCATCTTTAAGAAGATTTTGTTCAGAAACATAAGCTTCGTATGTTACATCCTCATTTTCTGCTAACAAGTGATAAAATGGTTGGTCTTTTCTAGGTCTTACATTTTTAGGTATAGACTCATACCATTCTTCAGAATTATTAAACTCAAAGTCTACATCGTAAATAACACCTCTAAAATCAAAGTGTTTATGTTTTACTACATCCCCAATCGAAAATTTTGCTTTTTGAACACTCACACTAAATAATATGGGTATTTAGAATAAAAAATCAATAAAAAAATTATTAAAAGTTTGTAAATCTGATAATATAAAGTTGTGAATAAGTCGCTAATAAAATTTTTAACTGACTTTGGTCCATTAGTAATTTTCTTTTACTTTTACTATAATTCTGGAAAAGATCTTCAAGTAGCTATACCGCCTCTTATAGTTGCGACAATAATTTCTATTTTGATTGTTTGGTTTTTTGAAAAAAAAATTCCTATGGTTCCGCTTGCGGGAGGAGTTCTCATAACTCTTTTTGGGGGATTAACAATCTATTTCAACAACCCAATTTTTATTTACATGAAGCCAACGATAATTAATATTTTGTTTGGTTTGACACTTTTCTTTGGAAAATATTTTACCAAAGAGCCTCTTTTAAAATTAATTTTGGGAAAATCATTGCCTTTAAATGATGAAGGATGGAGTATTTTAAATTTTAGATGGATATGGTTTTTCTTTGGCTTAGCTATTCTGAATGAACTTATATGGCGAACACAAACTGAGGAGTTTTGGGTAAATTTTAAAGTATGGGGTATGCTACCAATTACTTTTATCTTTACGGCTTTTCAAATTCCATTAATTAAGAAGTATTCACAAAATGAATAGAAATTTAAAATTAGTTATTAATAACTCAATTAAAAAATACGAAGAGAAATTTTTTTTTGAAAAAAAAGAGCTTAAGATTATTTTAAATTTATATGCAAAAATGGTCTCAAACGGTTCTTGGAAAGATTATGGTCTTAATATTTCAAACAAACAAGTGAGTTTTAGTGTTTTTAAAAATGCTGCTGAAAACGCAATCTATAATATTTGTAAAAATTTCAAACCAAATAGCAAAAACTTAAAGTATTGTATTACTGATAGTAGGGGCCGCATATTAAAAAACTCAGACGACCTTGAAAATTTGATTAATAAAATAAATTGGAAAAAACTTTAATTATCTTCTTTGACCAAAAAGTCTTAGAAGCATAATGAATAGATTTATAAAGTCTAAGTAAAGTGTTAATGCACCCATTATTGCTTTTTTGCCAGATATTTCGATTGTATCTGATGCTGAATACATATTTTTAATTTTTTGTGTGTCATATGCAGTTAGACCAACAAAAATTAAAACACCTAAGATTGAAATTACAAAATACATCATTGCAGATTTTAGAAAAATATTTACTAGTGAAGCAATTATAATTCCTATCAAGCCCATCATTAAAAATGAACCAAACTTAGTTAAGTCTCTTTTAGTCGTGTAACCGTAAATACTCATAGCTCCAAAAGTTGCTGATGTAATAAAAAATACTCTCGCAACACTTACTCCTGTATAAACTAAAAGTATCCATGATAATGATAATCCCATTAAAGAAGCAAATATCCAGAAAACCGTTTGTGCTTTAGCTGCTGACATTTTGTTAATACCAAAACTCATATAAAAAACTATTGCCAAAGGTGCTAACATTATTACCCATTTTAAACCTGAAAAGAAAATTGCATTACCAAAACTTGTAAATGAAGCAATCGTTCCTGCAGAATCTGTTACTACAGACATTTTAAATGAAATTAATGAAATGATTCCAGTTAAAAGAACTCCAGTCGCCATATAGTTATACACTTTCAACATGTAAGCTCTTAAACCAGCATCCCAAACTGCAGTTTTTGCAGATGTCGCTTGGAAAATATTTTGTCTGTTAAAATCCATAATTCGAATATATTAATTTTACAAAATTTTTCAATGGTCTAAAGGTACCAAAATATTATATTTTTATGAATTATAAGAAACTAGGCAGTACAGACGTCGATGTGAGTACAATTTGTCTCGGAACCATGACTTGGGGAGAGCAAAACTCAAAGGCAGATGGTTTTGAGCAAATGGATTATGCAATTGATAATGGGGTAAATTTTTGGGACACAGCAGAAATTTACGCAATACCAATGAGAGAAGAAACCTATGGTGAGACAGAAAACATCATAGGTGAATGGTTCAAAAAAACAAAAAAGAGAGACAAAATCATTTTAGCTACCAAGGTTTCGGGTCCTACTAGTAAAGAATACATCAGAGGTGGTGGATGCAGTTATGATAAAAAAAGTATGTCAGAGGCATTAGAGAAAAGTTTAAAAAGAATGCAAACCGATTATATCGATTTATATCAATTACATTGGCCAGAAAGGAATACTAATTTTTTTGGTAAGCAAGGATACGAACACGACTCAAATGAAAAAAATTGGATTGCTTTTGAGGAGATTTTAGAAAATTTAAAAAAATTTGTGGATGCAGGTAAAATTCGATATGTAGGTCTTTCAAATGAAACTGCATGGGGTTTGGCAAAATGTCTTGAGCTCTCAAAATTAAAAAATTTACCCAAGATGATGGCTGTTCAAAATCCTTACAACTTACTCAATAGGACTTATGAAGTTGGCCTTGCGGAAATCTCAGTCAGAGAACAAAGTGGTTTGTTGGCTTATTCTCCATTAGCTTTTGGTTACCTCACAGGAAAATATCGAAACAATAATATGCCAAAAGGTTCAAGAATAGATCTTTTTAAAGATTTCACTCGCTACAATAATGAAAATAGCATTAAAGCTATTGAGGAATATTACAAAATTTCACAAAAATTTAATTTGGATTTTGCTCAAATGTCCATAAAATTTTGTGAAATTCAGCCATTTGTAACGAGTGTAATAATTGGTGCTACGACTATGCAACAGTTGAAAACAAATGTAGAAAGTGTAAATGTAAATTTAAATAATGAAATTATTAATGAAATTAACGAAGTTCAGAAAATATATCCAAATCCATGTCCTTAATAAATAAAATCACAGTATTATTATTTTGTCTTTTAATTGTCTCTGAAGCCTCAGCTCAGGAAATTAAAAAAGTTGGCAAATTCAAAGACTGGGAAACGATAGTAGTCACTGATGGATCAAAAAAACTTTGCTTTGCTCAATCAAAACCAGTTTTACAATCACCAAAAAAAAATCCAAGAGAGGCAAGATTATTTATTAGCTTCAGACCAGCTGATAAAATTAAAGATGAAGTAAGTATTACCTCTGGTTACCAATATAACACACAAAATTCAATTACAGCTAAATCCGGAAAAAATAAAATTAAGTTCGACATTAAAAAAGAAAACTTTGCTTGGATAGGCGACACAGGTTTAGAAAGAAAGATGGTTAATGTTATGAAAAAAGGATCAAGAATTATGATCACAGGATATAATCAATCTGGATCTCAAACGATTGATCATTATTCTTTAATGGGTTTCACAAAGGCTTATAATACTGCGAAAAAAAGTTGCGCTTAATATCTTAAATGAAAAAAAACAAAAAAATTGTTTTAGCCTATTCAGGCGGACTTGATACATCTATAATTCTAAAGTGGTTACAAGAAAATTACGATAGCGAAGTAATTGCTTACACTGCAGACATCGGTCAAGAAATGGACCGAAAAAAAATTATTAAAAATGCAAAAAAACTTGGGGTTAAAAAAATAATAATTAACAATTTAAAAAATAAGTTTGTAAAAGAATACGTTTTCCCAATGATTAGAGGTCATGCGATTTACGAAGGAGTTTATCTTCTTGGCACTTCAATTGCGAGACCGTTAATTGCAAAAGATCAAATTAAAGTTGCTAAAAAATTTAAAGCTTTCGCTGTTTCGCATGGTTCAACAGGCAAAGGAAATGATCAAGTTAGATTTGAACTTGGATATCATTATTTTGGTCCAAAAATAAAGGTGATAGCTCCTTGGAGAATTTGGAAATTAAAATCAAGAACTGATTTAATTAATTATGCTAAAAAACATAATATTCCTATTCCAAAAGATAAAAAAGGTGCACCACCTTTTTCAGTAGACGACAATTTATTTCACACATCAACTGAAGGTAAAGTTTTAGAAAATCCAAAAATTTCAGCTCCTGAATTTATTTTTCAAAGAACAACTTCACCTGAAAAGGCACCTAATAAACCTACATATGTTTCCATTGGTTTCAAAAACAGTGATCCAGTTAGTGTTAATGGAAAAAAATTAACCCCAGAAAAACTTTTAGAAAAGTTAAATCAGTTCGGTGGAAAAAATGGAGTTGGAAGAGTTGATCTAGTTGAGAATAGATTTATCGGAATTAAATCAAGAGGCGTTTATGAAACGCCAGGTGGTACATTACTTTTAATCGCTCATAGAGCAATGGAGTCTGTGACACTAGATAAAGATACAATGCATAAAAAAGATTCTATTATGCCAAAATATGCAGAATTAATTTATAACGGTTATTGGTTCTCAAAAGAAAGATTTAGATTACAAAAAATAGTGGATCTAAAAAAAAATAAGGTAAATGGAAGTGTTAAGCTAAAACTTTACAAAGGGAATGTTACAATTCAATCGAGAATGACAAAAAGTAGTGCTTACTCAATGAAAAAAGTTTCTTTTGAAGAAAATAAAACTTTTAACAGATATATTGTTGAAAGATTTATAAATCTCCATAAAAAAAAATTAAAGTAAAAAGTTATGAATTTTGAAGCTTCTAGAGAAAAAGCTATTGATAAATTAAATAATTTTGTAGAAAAAAATCTTTCGGATTATTCAAAGTTGAGAAACTTCGATTTTGGGCCTGATAAAAGAGATAACGTCTCATGCTTATCGCCCTATGTTACTCATGGGGTTCTTAATGAAATTGAAATTATTAAAAAATCATTAGCGAAGTTTTCATTTTCAAAAAATGAAAAGTTTATACAGGAGGTTCTTTGGAGAACTTATTGGAAAGGTTGGCTTGAGTTAAGACCAAACGTATGGACCGATTATTTGGTAAGCTTAAACAGTATAAGAGAAAAATTTAAAAATAATGAAGAATACTTAAATGCGATAGAGGGAAATACTAACATCGAGTGCTTTAATGAATGGGTAAAAGAATTAAAAGAAAACAATTATCTTCATAATCACACAAGAATGTGGTTTGCAAGTATCTGGATATTCACATTGGATTTGCCTTGGCAGCTTGGTGCAGAATTTTTTATGCAACATCTTTATGACGGTGATGCTGCATCAAATACACTTGGATGGAGATGGGTTGCTGGAGTACAAACACAAGGAAAACATTATCTAGCTAGTGAATGGAATATCAAAAAATTTACTAATAATAGATTTAACAATATTAAATTAAATCAAAACGCGCCACCAAAAGTTTCTGAAAAGACATACTCAATTGTAAAACAAAATTTTGCTAATCCTCAAGATATCCATTCTGAAAATTTATTAATTTTTGAAAATAACCTATCTTTTGAAATCACTGATTTTAAAAATTTTAAATTTAAAAAGATTTATTTAGTATCAAACAAAAATGAAAACAGGTCCATCAAATTAAGTGATAAAGTAATCAAATTTAAATCCCTTTTGATTAAAGACCAAGAACAAAGAATAAAGAATCAATCAATTGAGTGTGAGATAATAGATATAAGTGAGGTCAAAAAAATAAGTGAAAATATTATTGGTTTATATCCAACAGTTGGTGAAAACTTAGATTATTTAAATTCAAATAATATTAAACTTAACTTCTTGCACAGAAAGCTTGATCAGTATTCCTGGCAGTATTGCAATAAAGGTTTTTTTAATTTTAAAAATTATATTCCAAAAATTATTACAATGTTCACTTAGAAGAACATCTTTTTGAACAGTATTTAACTTTATCCCAATTTAATCTCCATTTTTTTCTCCATTTAAATGGCCTTTGACAAACTGGACAAATTTTAGTTGGAAGGTTTTGTTTCTTCATTAAGTTGATGTTTGTTTTTCAAAAAAAGAAAGTAGGCAACAAATTCATAAAGATAATGAAAAATTATAAATAAAGGTTTGAAACTAAATATTTTAGCTAAAAATTTATATTTTGGAATTTTAGACCAAATTATTACAAATGCTTTTGCTCCACCTATAACTTCTCCATTTTCGATGACGTGTAATCTTCTTAAAAGTTCTGCTTGGGATTTTGAGGTCAAATTAATTGCCTCCTGATTATTTGTGATATCAACCCACTCTAAGTTTTCATCAGAAATTTTTTTATAATGGTCGATTTCCATCTTGCAGATATTGCATGAATTGTTGAAAAAAACTTTAATTTTCATTTTTAAAACTCCCCAGTAAACACTTTGTTTATCACTTTTACAGGAATTCTGTAACCAGGAAATGATGCTATATCACCTGTCATCACTGTTTTTGGATTCCAACCAAAACAAAAAATTATGAATAGAATAAAAAACATTTTTCCTTTGATTTTATATAAAAAATTTCGTTTTAGTGACGTTGTATTAAGGTTTATTTTTTTGTTTTTTAACAAACTAAATACTATCAATGCACAGATTACATAAGAAATATTTACCCACCTTCCCCAATCATAACCCATCGCAAACAATAAAATTACGGGAGAAATAGCAATACAGAAAGGTGTTAAAAGATTTCTAAAATTTTGGAAAAAAAATAATTTTTTGCTCTTTGTTGTGCAATTTTTAAGCAGTAAGCATAATGGAAAAAATCCAATTAGAACTATCAATAAATATCTAAATATTACTTCGAAAGAATATTTGCCTACATTACCTTGAAATTGTTGAAGTATAGTAGATTTGGATTTTAGTAATCCGCAGGACATGTAACATGTCTCGCCAAATTCATCTTTTAGAACCATTGCCATAACTTTCCATTCATTTGCACTTAAAGGATTGGTCGCTATATAAAATGATAGTAAAATTCCTGGAGTTACAAATAATATTAATTTAACAAAATTAATATCAAGTTTCTCGATTTTGTTCTCAATTATAAAATATAAAAATATGAGAGGGAAAAAAAATATTATTGGTTCCCAAACTAAAACAGAAAAAAAGGAAAATAGAATTATAGAAAAATTCTTAAATTTATGGTGTGAGGGAATCACTAAGTAAATTAAAAAAAATGTGAAAACTATAATTTCTTTTCTTCCTAGTACTTCTATCTCTGCTACTGGATATAGAATAAATATTGGGGTAAATATAGATAGATTTATAATTTTATTAGTTTCTAAATTTTTAAGCAAATACCACAATAAAAGAGAATAGGATGTGCAAAAAAAAGACTGGGACAAAAAAATTGTCCACCTCAAATCGAAATCAAAAAACCTTGATAATAAAATTATTCCTTGACCAATAAAGCCTCTTTTTGTAAAGCCACCCTCATAATTAATTAACCATTCAGAGATAGTTGAGTCATTTCCAACTTGATGTTTAAAATATAAAAAAAAATATGAAAGAACTAATAATATTGCCAGGTAAAGTAAGATATATTGATTGTTAATTTCTTTTTTCATTTAAATAATATTTTATTAAGGTATGTATAAGCCTTTTACCATAAATCTTAGGTTCTCTGATTATATTATTTCTTTTTAAACAGGAAATATGATCGGAATGTTTAAGCCTAAAGTCTTTTTTTCTTAATAAATTTTTTTTGAATGAAACAAATTTTTTAAAATCCAAATCAAAATATCCAAAAGCAAAATTAAGCATTTTTCTTGCAGTGTAGGGCTTACCATTAGACAAAATAAAGTCTTGTGGTTTTTTTCTAATAAAATGTATTAAATACTTAACTTGTTCTTCGCACCAATTCCACTCTCTTGAAATACCTAAATTTCCAAAAGCAGTTTTTGTGTTAAAGTTGTAGGCATTTATAGCAGCTAAACAAATTTTGGGAATTAAGAAATCCCTTTTTCTTAAAAAAGACTCAGTATTAAAGATAATTGCGTTGTAAGCTTTAATGTTTTTTTTTTCTCTAAAATATTTTGTTTTATTAAACGACATTAATTTAGCTTTACCATAAGGGCTTATAGGTTTTTTTTTAGATTTTAGGTTTATTTTTCTTTTAGTCTCAGAAAATATTTCACTAGAAGTGGCATTTATAAACTTACAATCTACTCCTTCTTTTTGAATGACTTCCAAAAAATTTTTACAACCTTCATAATTACTATTTAATGTGATTTTTTTTTTTTTAAAAGATATTTTTGGTGAACTTTGACTTGCGAAATAAAAAACAAGCTTTGGACTATATTTAAAAATAAGTTTTTTGATTTCCTTTTTTTTTAAAACATTCAATTTCGTCAAAACTAAATTTTTATCTTTAAAATTGATTTTTTTTTTTGCTAGTTTTACATTTCTAGTAGTTATTATTATTTTGTATCCTTTTTTTAACAAAAACTGTGATAGATAAACACCAAATTGGCCAGAACCACCAGCAATAATTGAAATTTTATCTTTCATAGATATAAATTGTTAAATGAGTAATGATAAAAGAATATTAGTATTTTCAGCAACTTACAATGAAATAGAGAATATCAGAGAGCTTATAAGTGGCATACAAAAAAATCTACCTAATAGTTCAATTCTTATTATCGATGATAATTCACCAGACAAGACACAAGAAGTTTTAAAAGAATTAAAGAAGAATAATAAAAATCTATTTCTCATAGAAAGAGAAAAAAAACTAGGTTTAGACACAGCACATAAAGCTGCTTTTAAATATGCAATTGAAAATAATTTTGATTACTTAATAACTATGGATGCAGATTTATCCCATGATCCTAAAGAATTGCCAGAATTTGTAAAAAATTTGGAAAACTCTCCTTTTGTAATAGGCTCAAGATATATAAATGGAGGAAAATGCTTAATGAAAGGTACAAGATTAATTATGAGTAAAATTGGAAATCAAATAATTAAAATAGTATCTGGAATTAAATCTAGCGAATTCACAACTTCTTTTAGAGGTTTTGACGTCAAAAATTTAAAAGATTTTAATCTAAATAATGTAAAGTCTAGGGGGTATAGTTTTATGATGGGAACATTATTTGAGCTAGAAAGAAATCATATTAAGATAAAAGAGATACCCATCACATTTTATGATCGAAAAAAAGGTGTTTCAAAAATACCTAAAGTAGAAATATTTAGAACTTTAAAAAATTTATTTTTTTTATCTTTTAATAAAAGATTTTCTAAGTAGTATTTTGTTTAATAAATTTATCAGCTTCTTTTAAAATAATTTTTTTTCTGGAACTATTCATTTTATCAAAAATTCTTACCATCATAGATAATCGTGGATTTTTCGTGAAGAAAGATCTATTTTTGTTTATAAATCTCCAGTATAAACCATCCATGATATTACACCACTCACCCTTTTTGAAATCCATCATCTTCATAAAGTAACTGGAACCACAAATATATGGTTTAGTTGCAAATATTCCTCCATCACTGAACAATCCCATTCCATATACATTCGGTGACATTACCCAATCAGATGAGTCAACAAACATTTCCATAAACCATTTATAAACAAAGATTGGTTTGATCTCACAAAGGTTCATTATATTTGATAAAATCATTAGTCTTTCTATATGGTGAGACCAGCCATGATCGTTAGCGTTTTTAATTGCATAATCTAAAGGGGGCAAACCTGTGTTTCCTTCATACCATGAAGGTTTCATTTTACGGTTATGTTTAAAAAAATTTCCGGTTTCTAATTTATTATCAAAATTTTGATAAATTCCTCTCATAAACTCACGCCAACCTATTAACTGTCTAATGTAACCTTCCAAAGAATTAATTCTTATTTTTCTCTTTTTATGACTGGCTAAAATTCTATCTAAGATAATTTCAGGTGTAATTATCCCTAAGTTTAAATAAGGACTAAGTGCACTATGAAATAATATATTATTACTCTGATCAACGGCATCTTCATAATCCCCAAACAAATTTGATTTTTCTTTAATGAAAAAGTCTAATAATTTTATTACATCCTTAAATTCTGTTGCAAACCAGAAACTTTTTGTTGAACCAGGATGTTTTGAAAAATTTTTTTCTATAATCTCTTTTAAATTTTTTGTATGAGAAGTTTCATTTATTTTTGGGAAGGCTGGAATTTTAGTTCCTTTAGGAAGTTTTTTTCTATTATCTTCATCAAAACTCCATTTTCCTCCAACAGGATCTTCACCATTCATTAAAATATTCATTTTTTTTCTTGTTTCTTTATAAAACACCGCCATGAAGGGTTTTTTTGATTTAGATAAATATTTTTTAAAATCATCTCTAGAATTTAAAAACATTGGTGTTTTGATTATATTAAATTTTGTTTTATTTTTTTTTACAAAATCTAAAATTTTCTTCTCAAACGGTTTATCCTCTATTTCAAAAAAAGAAATTTCTTTAATTTTATTCTTTTTAAAAATCTTTTGTAATTTTGTTAAATAATCACTTTTAAAATCAGCGCTATCAATCTTTGAATAAATTAATTTAAAACTATTTTTCTTTAAATTGTCTGCATATGATCGCATCGAAGATAAAAATAGTAATATTTTTAGTTTATGATGTTTTTCATAAGTACATAGGCCATAATCTTCTGCCATAAAAAAAAGATGGTCATTTTTGAAGCGGCTTAAGTATTTTAATGGAAATAGTTGATTTCCAAGTGTAATAAACAATTTCATAATCTATTTATAAATACTATTATAAGATATGTCAGGAAAATATTTAATATTTGGTGCGACAGGTTCTATCGGTTCAAATTTATCAAAAATGATGGCCGAAAATAATGAAGATGTTCAACTAATTGGAAGAGATGAAGAAAATTTAAAAAATATTTCCTCTGAAACAGGTTGTAAATATACTGTCGTAGATGTTCTTGACACTGCAAAAATAGAAAGTTTAAAAAATGAATTTGCAAATGAGGAAATAAAAGGAATTGCATATTGTGTAGGTTCAATAGACCTTAAACCACTAAGAATGGTAAAAAAAGAGGACTTTCAAAAGTGTTTCGATTTAAATTTTTACCCAATTGTAGATACAATTAAAAATTTCCAAGAAAGTTTAAAAAAAAATAAAGGTTCTGTTGTAATTTTTTCAACTGTAGCAGTCAGAAGAGGATTTACCAATCATAGCATTATCGCTTCTGTAAAAGGAGCTTTAGAGGGATTGACTGTATCTTTAGCTGCTGAATTTGCCCCAAACATAAGAGTAAATTGTATTGCTCCAAGTTTAACTAAGTCCAAAATTGCTGAACCAATGCTGAAAAATAAACTTATCGCAGAAGGTATAGCAAAAGCTCATCCCATGAAAAGAATTGGTGAGGGCAAAGATGCTGCTGCAATGGCAAAGTTTTTATTGACTGATGAAAGTTCTTGGATAACTGGCCAAATTATTGGTGTGGATGGTGGAAGATCAAAACTAACTTGATTAAGATTATTAAAATACCATTTTCGATAAAATAATATATTCTTCATAGTATTGTGAACAAATATTCAGCAGATGAACTATTTAAAATAGCTTATGACCACTTACAAAAAAGGAACTACGGAAAATCTGCCGGACTTTTTGAAAAGCTTTTAAAAGACTACCCAAAAAATCTATCGATATTGAAAAACTTATCACACTGTTATGTTTTTATAAAAGAATTCGAAAAAGCAGAAGATTGTATAAAAAAAGTAATTAATATTAATCCTAATGAACCTTTTGCATATCAATCTCTTGCTTCAATTTTAAAGGATCAGGATAAAGTTGAGGAAGCAATCTTGATTGTTGAAGAGGGTTTAGAAAAAGGAATAATTAATGAAAAATGGGAAGTACAAAAAAATTTATTTTTCCCAAAAATTCCGTCAGACAGAAAAGATATAATAAAATATAGAAAAAAAATAGAAGAAGAAGTTGAAAAAATATTAGATAAAAATTTTAAAAAAAAATTGGATTATGATAATGATCAAATTATTGTTCCACCGCACGTTGATCTTTCGTATAGTGATTGGGACAATCTCGAGTTAAATAAAAAAAGTGTTCAGGCATTTAAAAAATTGTTTAAAATTTTAAATGAAGAATCTTATTTAAAAATAGAAATAAAAGATAAAATAAGAATTGGAATAATATCGGAGTTTTTTACAGATCATACAATTGGCAAACTTTATAAAGATCTTATCTTTAGTCTCGATAAAAATAAGTTTGAAACTTTCATTTTTCACTCTAAAAAAACTAATGCGGGAGATATATTTAATGAATTTAATGAGAAAGAAAAAGAGGGTATCTTAAAAAATGAAATCCTTCCGATTAAACTTTCAGAAAAAATTGATAATATCAAAAAATTTAAACTAGATGTGATCTTTTATCCTGACATAGGTTTGTCTATAGAATTTTATTATCTGGCGTTAATGCGATTAGCAAAGTATCAAATTACCACTTTTGGTCATCCAGAAACGACCGGAAGTGACTCTATTGATTTTTATTTAATTTCAAAAAATTGTGTAAACAATAATACACAAAAACACCATTCAGAAAAATTGCTTTTAATGGACTATTTACCAATGATTTATCCTAAACCACATACTAAAAAAAAACTCTCTGACGATGAACTTAGTAAAAAAAATATTTATTCTTGTCCACAAACTTTATTTAAAATTCATCCTGACTTTGACCAGATAATTTTTGATATACTTGAAAAAGACAAGAATGGTATTGTTTATCTGATAAAAGATACAAATAAGGTTTTGTACAAAAAGTTGATTAAGAGATTTAGTACAAATAAGAAATACGATTCAAAAAAAATTATTTTTATGGATCCTTTGAATTATGAGGACTATCTTCTGCACCTCGGAAGATCCTCTGTTTTGCTCGATCCAATATATTACGGTGCTGGAAATTCTTTTTTTGAATCTATGCTTTTTGGAACACCATCTATTACATTTCCTAGCGATCACATCAAATCAAGATTAGTTTTAGGCGCATATAAGCAAATGGAAATTAAGTATCCTCCAATTGCCGCCAGTATTGAGAATTATATCGAACTAGCAGTTAAATACGCAAATAGAGACGACATTAGAAAGTTGAAAAATACTTATAAAGATGCTGCTGAAAAAAAGTTATTTAATACTAAGAAAGCAGGCGAAGAATTTAATAAAATTTTAACTAATTTATTTAATTTGACCTAATTCTTTTGAAGCAGTCTATTGTATTTTTGATCAGACATGCAATTGTCATTGGACCAACACCTCCAGGAACTGGCGTTAATGCTTTAGCTTTTTTTGAAACCTCCTCAAAATCTACGTCTCCAACAATTCCTTTGTCAGTTTTATTAATACCGACATCGATAACTATTGAGCCCTTTTTAACCCAATCCCCCTTTACTAATCTAGGAATACCTACTGCTGCAATTATGATGTCTGCCTCTAGACACTCTGATTTTAAATTTTTTGTTTTAGAATGAGTAATTGTAACAGTGCAATTTTCCTTTAGGAGTAGTTGCGCCATTGGTTTTCCATTCAAGTTAGATCTGCCTATAATTACTGCTTTTTTACCATTTAGATTAGGTTCGACTTTTTTTAGTAGGAGATAACACCCAAGGGGTGTGCAAGGCACTGAACTATCATAACCCGAGGACAGATTTCCTACATTCATTGGGTGAAATCCATCAACATCTTTGCTGGGACTAATAGACTCTATTATTTTTTTTTTATCAATATGTCTTGGTAAGGGTAATTGCACAAGAATTCCAGATATTAATTTATTTTCGTTTAAATCCTTAATTTTTTTTAAGACAGTTTTCTCATCCACATTCTCTGGATATTTAATTACATCCGAATTTAATCCAACTTCCTTAGCAGATTTTTCTTTATTTCTTACGTAGATTTGACTTGGTGCAAGTTCACCTATTAATATGACAGTTAAACCAGGAACATTATTAAATTTTTTCTTCAGCTCCTTAACTTCTTCCTTAAGTGAAAGTCTAAGTGAAGCTGCTTCTTTCTTTCCATCTATTAAAATCATTTTATAAAATTGGTCTGATATAATACTCCATACACATTTGCATAATCCATATCAACATAAGTAATATTATTGGTGAGATATCAAATGCACCAAGATTTGGTAAAAAAGCTCTAATTCTATTGAGAAAAGGTTCTGTCATTCGATATGTAAAGTCTAAAACAGAATAAACAAATCTATTTCCGGTATTAATAATATTAAAAGCAACCAACCAACTTAAAACAACATTAGCAATTACTATATAAGAGTAATACTTAAGAATTGTCATGGTTACTATGTAAACTATTATCATTTTTTTTCTACGTAAATTGATTGACTAGGAAACGCGAACGATGCTTTATTTTTCTCCACAATTTCTTTAATACCAATTGCTAATCTTTCCTTTACTTTGAGCCACTCATTCCAGCTATCTGTTTGGGTAAAGCACCGTACGTACATATCTATGGAACTATCTGAAAATTTATCTACTCTTACAGCTAAACCAACTTTTGTATCGAAATCTTCACTCTCTTTGATAAAGTTTTCGATCTGATCTCGCACATTTTTTAATTGTACTATAGTAGTGTCGTACTGAAGTGTAATTGTCCAGCTTATTTGCCAGTTTGTAGTTTGGCTTATGTTTATTACAGCATTCTCAGCAAACTGAAAATTTGGAATAATTGCTAGTGACTTATCAAACTTTCTTATTGTAGTCGATCTAAACCCAATTTTCTCAACAATGCCTTCTATAATTCCCTCAACTAAAATCCAGTCACCCATTTTAAATCTTTTTTCAACTAGAACTAAAATTCCTGAAATTAAATTTTTAAATAAATCTTGTGCACCTAATGCTACTGCAACACCAAACAATCCTAATCCTGCAATAATTGGACCAATCTTTATTCCCCACAGCTCTAAAACAGCTGCAGCTCCAAGTATAAAAATAAGTATTTTTAAAGATTTGATGATCCAGCCAATTAATTCGCGTGTTAAAATCCTATCTAGTCCACTTAAAATATAAGAAATTGGTTCTATAATCTGATGAATAATCCAGAACAATAGTATTGTGATTAATGTTCTATTAACAGTATCAACAAACGAGCTGGTTTCATCGCTGAATGTCATATAATAACTTGCAAAAAAGAAACCTAATACTATTGGCAAAAATCTAGCTGGACCAACTAAAGATTTAACGAATGTATCATCTAATTTATTGGTTGTTTTTTTAGAAATCATTTCCAATTTTTTTAAAATTAGTTTGCTTATAAGACCTCTGAAAATTAAAAATATTAAAAAAATTCCTAGCCCAATAAGAATTTGACCAATATCAATACCGAGAATTCCCTGGTCCCAAACAGAAAGAAATAGATCTTTAAAATTTATAAAAACTTCCATATCTAAATTTTATATAATAAAAATTCTTCTTCACCAGGATTAAATAAGAAGATTTTCTTCCATTTTAGCTCATTTAATACAGATGAAGTTTTTTCACCTATACACATCAAATTAGTTTTCATCCAATATTCATCCAATTCATATTTTTTGATCAAATTTAAAAAACTAACTGCACTATTTTGAGAATAGATATAGATAATATCGGGAATTTTTTTTTTTAATTCACTTAAAAAATCAGAACTTAAATCTTTGACATGTGAAACACTATAGTTAATTAATCTTTTAACATTTAACCCTTCTTTAATTAGATCTTTATCTAAATCATATGAAACTAATTCACCACTTACATACAAAATTTTCTCAGTTTTTTTTTCTAAATTTTGTAAAATTAATTCTCGTAGATTTCTCACATTTCCACCAGCAGAAAATGTATTATGAAAACCTTTTTGTTTTGCAGTTTTTTCTGTTGCGTCACCAACACAAAAACATAGAATATTTTTATTAAAATCCTTTGTATATAAATTTCTAATTGCATTTGAGCTAGTAAAAACAATTACATTATATTCTGAACTTTTAAGTTTTGGGTAATCTAATTTATTTATTTTTAATAACGGAAGATGGGATACAGTAATATCTTTGTCTTTAAATCTCTTTATAAGATCTATTGAGTCTTCTAAAGGTCTAGTTAACAAAACATGCATTTATTAAGCCATCTCAAACTGTTTTTTTAAATCATTGCCAGCTTTCTCAGCAATTTTTAAAGCCTCATCTATTTTACTTTCATCTTTATAAGTAAATTTTTTATCACCACTATCAGAAAATAATTCAGCCATAATGTTTACATTCTTGCCTTTTATATTAGCATATATACCTGCTGCTGTATTACAATCACCCTCTAAAACACTTAAAATTTTCCTTTCAACTTTTGCTTCAATTGAAGTTTCAAAATGGTTTATTTTTGAAAGTATGCTATTTATTTTGTCGTCGTCTTCTCTAGACTGAAGAACGATTGTTCCTTGGCCAGCTGGAGGAACTATTTTTCTACATTCAAAAACTTCTGAAATTCTATTTTCTAAAGATAAAGATACTAGCCCAGCCTTTGCTAAAATAATCGAATCGTATTGATCTTCATCTAATTTTTTAATTCTGGTGTCTATATTTCCTCTTATTAATTTAAATTTTAAGTCTGGTCTTAAATGTTTTAATTGAAATTCTCTTCTTAATGAAGAAGTACCAATCACTGAATTTTTTTTAATTTTATCAAGTGTTAAGTTTTCTTTATTTATTAATACTTCTTCAGGATCATTTCTTTTAAGAAAACATTCCATCTTGAGACCCTTGGTTTTAATGGATGGAACGTCTTTTAAAGAGTGAACAGCTACATCAATTTTTTTACTTATAAGTTCTTTTTCAATATTTTTAATGAACTCTCCTTTGCCTCCAATTTCACTGGTCCTTCTATCTAAAATTAAATCTCCCTCTGTGGTAATTTTTTTTATTTCTATTTCAATATCAAGTTCTTTAAGTAAAGCTTTTTTTGCAATTTCAGCATATTTTAATGCTAATTTACTTCCTCGGGAACCAATTATAAGTTTTTCCATTTATTTAATTTTTTTATTTTTAGAGTAAATTACATTAATAAAAACCTTTTATGAAAAAAAAAACAATTATTATTGGTATAGAAACAAGTTGCGATGAAACGGCTGTATCCATATTGAGGGATAATGGAAAAAATAGACCTGAAATTTTATCAAATGTTGTTTCAAGTCAATTCAAAATTCATAAAAAATTTGGGGGTGTTGTTCCAGATTTAGCAGCAAGAGCACATCTTGATAAAATTGATATCATGACAAAAAAAGCCTTGAGAATCAGTAAAATAAATCTGAAAGATATAGATGCTGTTGCGGCAACTGCTGGACCAGGTTTGATTGTTTGTTTATCAGTTGGTTTAAATTTTGCAAAAGCTTTGTCTTTGTCATTAAAAAAACCTTTTATTGCCGTTAATCACTTAGAAGGCCACGCCTTAAGTCCAAAATTAAATTTCAATATAAAGTATCCATATTTACTTTTCTTAATTTCTGGTGGACATACACAATATTTAACTGTGAAAAAACTAGGTGATTACAAAAGACTTGGTACAACAATAGATGATGCGCTTGGGGAAGCATTCGATAAAACAGCAAAACTTTTAAACTTAGGTTATCCAGGGGGGCCAAAGATTGAGGAGTTGGCTAAGAAAGGTAGGGAAAATAGATTCATACTACCAAAACCTATTTTGAATAGGGGTGGATCAAATTTATCTTTTGCTGGTCTGAAAACAGCTATCTTAAGATTAAAAGAACTCATAAAGACAGACAAAGATAAAAACGATCTTGCTGCAAGTTTTCAAAAAACTGTTCTTGATATTTTGTATAAAAAGACAAAAAAAGCTATTGAGCAACATTTGGAGCTTTATCCGAAAAATAGAATTTTAGTAGTTGCGGGTGGTGTTGCTGCTAACAGACAAATCAGAATTACTTTAGAAAAGTTATGCAAAGAAGAAAAATTTAAAGTTTATTTTCCTGATTTAGAATTATGTACCGATAATGCAGCTATGATAGCGCTAGCAGGTTTGGAAAGATTTAAAAAGAAAAAATTTAACAAACATAATTTTGAAGTAAATCCAAGATGGCCATTGGATAACAAAGCAAAATTTCTAAAGGGCGCAGGAGTGAAAATTTAAGCTGCAAATTTTTTTTGTTTAGTGTAATAAATACTTTATGTTTCGATTCAAACTTGCAGAATTTTTTAGTGGGCCTGGTGGTATGGGCTACGGTGCAGGATTAAGTAAGGTAAAGGGAAGCTTAATAGAACATGCTTGGGCATCAGATTATGACCAGGACTCCTGTAATACCTATAAAAGAAACATTAAAACAAAAGCTGTTTATTGTGAAAAAGTAGAAAATTTTTTTAATCTAGTTGATAAGAAGAAAATTATTCTCCCAAAATTTGATTGCTTTGCCTACGGATTTCCTTGCAACGATTTTAGTAATGTTGGTGAGCACTTAGGTTTTAAAGGTAAGTTTGGTCCTTTGTACTCTTATGGAGTTGAATTAATTGAAAGATACCATCCAAAGTGGTTTGTTGCAGAAAATGTCGGAGGAATAAGTAGTTCAAACGAAGGAAAGGCGTTTACAAAAATACTATCCGATTTAGAGAAAGCTGGAAAAGGATACAATTTAACTGTTCACAAATATAAATTCGAAGAATATGGAATTCCTCAAGCTCGACATAGAATTATTATTGTTGGAATTAAAAAAGAACTAAATCTTATATTTAAAGTTCCAAAACCAAATTACAAAACAGTGACTGCTAAAGAAGCTTTAAGCAACATTCCTGCAAATGCCCATAACAATGAATTAACTAAAAACTCAAAACAAGTAATTGAGAGATTAAAGTATATTAAACCAGGTAATAGTGCTTTTAATTCTAATATTCCAAAGAAATTAAGACTAAATGTAAAAGGAGCAAAGATAAGTCAAATCTATAGAAGATTAGATCCTAATAAACCTTCCTACACAGTCACTGGAAGTGGTGGTGGTGGAACCCATGTTTATCATTGGAAGGAAAATAGAGCTTTAACAAATCGAGAAAGGGCAAGATTACAAACTTTTCCAGATAATTTTATTTTTGAAGGCTCAAAAGAAAGCGTTCGTAAACAAATTGGAATGGCTGTACCAGTAAAAGGCGCTAAAATCATATTTGATTCAATACTTAAAACTTTCTCCAAAATTGAATATGATTATATAAAATCAAGTATGTAATTTATGTTTACTAACGAAAAAAGCTTTGGTGGTGCATTTGGTAAAGAAATACTGAAAAATATAGATAATTTTAATTCACTAGAAATAGCTAGTGGATATTTTGACCCTCAAACAATTGAAAAAAATAGAGAAAAACTTATTCAAATCGCGAAGAGAGGATACCTAAAAATTTTGATAGGTATGATTTATCACGAAGGTGTTAGTAAAACTCAAAAGAAAACTTTAGAGGAATTGAATAAAGATTTAAAAAAAATTAATAAACAAAGTGGAGTTTTTATAACCTTAAGAAAATATCATGGTAAAATTTATAAGTTTAAAAAAGATCAGCAAGATCTAATCTTTGTAGGTTCATCTAATTTTTCAGGAACTGGAATGTATGGAAATTTAGAATGTAATACTTCTGTTTTGGATAAAGAGAGCAAAAATAAAATTTCAAAATTTCTAAATTATCTTTTTGCCACTAAAGAGGTATGTCAAAATCTTGATAATGTTGAACTTACCTTAAAAAAAAGAAAGAAAAAAAGAATTAAAGAAAAATTATCTAAATATGAAATATCAAAATCATTATTTCCTAAATTAAAATCATTAAGCGAAACAAAAATTAAACTTAGAGTAGATGAGCAACCAAGATCATCTCTAAATCTATATTTTGAAAAAGGTAGAAAAAATCCTAAGACTGGAAAATATAGCCCAAGGCCATGGTATGAAGTTGAAATTACATCAGAAAAAGATGAAAGAACAAAAGATTATCCAAAAGGGAAATTTACTGCCTACCTTGTTGACGACAGTAAATATTATAAATTAAATATGATTACTGCTTCAGCTGGTTTCAAGGCAATTACTACTAAAGATAATAGAGAAATATTAGGTGAATACATTAAGGGAAAATTAGAACGTGAGGGACATCTTGAGCGATTAGAAACAATCACAATAGATACTTTAAGAAATTATGGTCGTGACTACATATCTTTAAAAAAGATAAAAGATAAAACTTATTATCTTGAATTTTAAAATGTATAGTGCTTTGCATAATACGAATTTGAAAAACCAAGGAAAATGAAACACCGATGATTCAAAAATTTCTAAATCATTGGAGAAACAATTAGATGAAGTACTGGTTAATAAAGTCAGAGCCAGATGTATGGTCACTCACCCAACAGGAAAAAGCAGGTGTCAAAGGAGCGATATGGGATGGTGTAAGAAATTATCAAGCAAGAAATAATTTAAAAAAAATGAAAAACGGTGATCTTTGTTTTTTTTACCATTCTAATATTGGAAAAGAAATTGTTGGTATAGTAGAAGTGATAAAAGAAGCTTTCCTAGATCCAACAGATAAAAAAAAGATGTTTGTGGCCGTTAAGGTAAGATTTAAACAAAAATTAAAAAAACCCATAAAATTAGAGGATATTAAAAAAAACGGCTCTTTAACTGAAATACCCCTCATTAAACAAAGCAGATTATCAGTAATGCCAATTGACTCTAAAAGCTGGAAAATATTAAATAAAATGGGTAATATTTAGTATGCCGAAAAAATCTAGAAAAAAGAAAAAAAGTAAAAAAATTAAAAAAAGAAAACCTACAAAGAGGAAAAAAAAGGTTTCTCGTAAAACAAAAAAGAGAAGGTCTTTAAAACCTAAAAAGAGAAAAATTAAGAGAAAAGTAAAAACATCTGTTAGTCAGTCAAAAGAAGATGGTGAAAAAATTTATAAGACAAAATCTGAATGGATTAAAAAAGCATTAGTTACAAAAAATTTATATGAAAAGAAATACAATCAATCTTTAAAAGAAAATGATTCTTTTTGGAGAAAAGAAGGAAAGAGAATAAGTTGGATTAAGCCATATTCTAAGATTAAGGACGTCAAGTATAGTAAATCTGATGTGCATATTAAATGGTTCTACGACGGAACTCTTAATGCTTCAGCAAATTGTATAGATAGACATCTTAAAAACAATAAGGATAAGACCGCAATAATTTGGGTTGGGGATGATCCAAAAGTTCAAAAGAAAATAAGTTACAAACAACTCCACTTGGAAGTATCTAAAATTGCAAACGGACTTAAAAATATTGGTGTTAAAAAAGGTGACAGGGTAACAATTTATTTGACTATGATTCCGGAACTTGCATACACGATGCTAGCATGTGCGAGGATTGGTGCAATACACTCAATAATTTTTGGCGGGTTTTCACCCGACAGTATTGCGGGTAGAATTAATGACTGTAACTCAGATTATGTTGTAACTGCTGATGAGGGGGTCAGAGGCGGAAAAACGATTCCATTGAAAGAAATTACAGATGAAGCCTTGTTAAGTTGCACGAACGTAAAAAAATGTGTTGTTGTTAAAAGAACAGGGAATAGAATTAATTGGAATGAAGACAGAGATGTCTGGTACCACGACATAACAAAAAATGTTCCTACTGTGTGTGAACCTGAGGAAATGAATGCGGAAGATCCTCTTTTTATTTTATACACATCTGGTTCAACAGGTAAGCCTAAAGGTGTGCTTCATACAACAGGTGGTTATATGGTGTATGCCTCGATGACTCATCAGTATATATTCAATTATAAACAAAAAGATATTTATTGGTGTACCGCAGACATCGGTTGGATCACAGGACATAGTTATATCATTTATGGACCTTTAGCTAACGGAGCAACAACAATTATGTTTGAAGGAATTCCAACTTATCCCGACAGCTCAAGATGGTGGCAAATTGTCGATAAATATAAAGTAAACATTTTTTATACAGCTCCTACTGCAATAAGAGCTTTAATGAGAGAAGGAGAAGGGCCTGTTAAAAAAACTTCAAGAAAAAGCTTAAAACTTTTGGGTACTGTTGGGGAACCAATAAATCCTGAGGCGTGGGAATGGTATTATAAAACAGTAGGTGATAGTAAGTGTCCAATTGTCGATACTTGGTGGCAAACAGAAACTGGTGGAATATTAATTAGTCCACAGACTGGAGCAATAGATCTTAAACCAGGTTCAGCTACTAAACCTTTCTATGGAATAAAACCTGTAATAGTTGATAAAGATGGAAATGTTTTAAAAGGCGAAGCGCAAGGTAGATTATGTATTGCTCAATCATGGCCTGGGCAAATGAGAACGGTTTACGGGGATCACAATAGATTTATTGAAACATATTTTTCTCAATTTGATGGAAAATATTTTACTGGTGATGGATGTCGAAGAGATAAAGATGGTTATTATTGGATCACTGGAAGAGTTGACGATGTTATTATCGTTTCAGGTCACAATCTTGGTACTGCAGAAATAGAAAGTGCTTTCGTAGCTCATCCAAAAGTAGCGGAAGCTGCGGTTGTAGGATATCCTCATGACATTAAAGGAAATGGTTTGTATTGTTATGTAACTCTTAATGTGGGTGAAACTCCTGATGGTGATTTAGAAAGAGATTTAAAGCTTTGGGTAAGAAAACAAATCGGACCAATAGCTACACCGGACATAATACATTTTTCACCAGGACTTCCTAAAACTAGGTCTGGAAAAATAATGAGAAGGATATTGCGTAAGATAGCAGCAAATGAACACGATCAACTTGGTGACACTACAACGTTGGCAGATCCTAGTGTTGTCAAAAGCCTTGTTGATGAAAGAAAAAATATTTAAAAATTAATTCTTTTTTCGAATTCTTCTTTAATATTATCCCACTTCAGTATCATAGAGTTTAAAACAATTTTTCTATCTAAAGTTTTTAGTTCTTCAGCAATTGGCGCCCATTCATACAATGCCAAAGCACTTTTGTTAAATGGCAAAGAGCTAAAATATTTTTTCCAATCAATTTCTTCTAATCTTTTGTCAAAAGTGGCTTTTCCTTTTGCAATTATATCATCTGGCATTCCATTCTTAAGTTCATCGTGCAAGATTTCTTCATAAATCATTTTGGATTTAGCTATGTCTTCGTATTTAAAGAAATAATTCAAATACGAGAAGCTGTAGAAAGTAAGATCTTGAAGGGCCACATAATAAATATTCCATTTTGCTTTATTTATTGAAGATAAAAATTCTTCATTATCAAAATGCAAAACGTATCTTGTTCCCATTCTGGTTTTTAAATAATTATAAAGAGTAACCTGTGTTACCCAAGCTGATTTCTCTTGAATAAATTTTTTTAGGTCTTCTAAATTCCTTAATTTGCTCTTAGGGAGCACTGCTTTGAACATTGCTCCTAAATAGACTTTAAAATCAGCAAGACTTATATCTTTTAGATTGAATTTGTATTTTAGCATTATTTTCTACTACAAGTTGTCTAATTATGTAAAAACACACTCAATTGTAACATTTTTAGGGGTTCCAATCTATGTCATTTTGGGTAATGTTTCGTCTTTTAACCTATAGGGAGGGAAAAAAAATGTCAAAACAACAACAACACTGGGAAAAAACTAGAATGTTGCTATTTATAACATTAGCAATCTGGTTTGTTTTCTCTATTGGCATCTTTTTCTTCGGCGCCGAGATGGAAGCGTCATCAATAAGACCACTGGGATATCCGTTGTCTTATTACATGACATGTCAAGGTTCTCTTGGAATTTTCGTAATACTGATTTTCTGGTTTGCGAATAGACAAGAAAAAATTGACGAAGAGTTCGGCTACACTGAAAGAGAGGATGACTAATGTTTAAAGGTAAATTTATAGACAATCTTCCTAAGATTTATGGAACATATACCGGCGGGTTTATCGTTTTCATAATCTTGATGGCGATTGCTGAACAAGCTGGAATGTCAGCAAAGTTAATTGGTATTTTCTTTGTTGCGTTTACAGTTTTAATTTATGCGTTAATTGGTTACCTATCACGTACAATGCAAACAGATGCATATTACGTAGCTGGAAGACAGGTTCCAACGGTATTCAACGGAATGGCTACTGCAGCAGACTGGATGTCTGGTGCTTCATTCGTTGCGATGGCTGGAGGAATTTACTTTAAAGGTTACGGCTATATGGCATTGCTTGTTGGTTGGACGGGTGGATACGTTCTAGTTGCTTCGCTATTAGCACCGTACTTGAGAAAGTTTGGTTGCTACACAGTTCCAGATTTTATCGGAACTAGATATGGTGGAAACATGGCTAGACTATCTGCGGTAATAGTCTTAACAGTTGCATCATTCACATACGTGACTGCGCAGATAAACGCGACAGGAACAATTGCATCAGTTGCACTTGATATTCCTTTCGAGATTGCTGTGTACGTTGGTCTTGCAAGTATATTGATGTGTTCAATGCTTGGTGGAATGAGAGCAGTTACTTGGACGCAAGTTGCTCAGTACATTGTACTGATTATAGCATACTTGTTACCAGTTTTCTGGATCAGTAACAAAATGGGTGCAGGAGTATTTCCACACCTAATGTTAGCAGATGAAGTAGCAAGGATCGCTGAGTTAGAAGCTCAATTCGGTCTTGGTGAAGTTAAAAACTCTGCAGCTGACCTAAAACAGGTACCAAAAGGACTATCTGGTATAACTAAAGCGCACGCAGAAGTTAACACAACACCTTGGAAATTTATTTCATTAGCGGTTTGTATGATGGCTGGAACAGCTTCATTACCACACGTTATGATGAGATATTTCACAACTCCAAGTGTGAAAGCTGCAAGAAGATCAGTAGGTTGGTCACTATTCTTTATATTCCTACTTTACTCTTCAGCACCAATGTTAGCGACTTTGTCTAAACTATCACTAATGGATCCAAACTTAGCTACTGGAATTATTGGTAAATCAATCACTGAAGTTCAAGCGATTGACTGGTATCAAAACTGGAACCAAGCAAACTTAATGTTTGTAAGCGACTTTAACGGAAATGGAACACTTGAATTAAACGAGTTTTTCATGGGTGGTAAAGCCGTTGTATTGGCTACTCCAGAGATAGCAGGATTACCATATGTAATTTCTGGTCTAGTTGCTGCTGGAGGTATGGCTGCTGCCATGTCAACAGCTGACGGATTAGTGTTAGCGATATCAAATGCTCTATCGCACGACATTTACTATAAGATGATTAACCCTAAAGCAGAGACAGCGAAAAGACTTATCGTTGCAAGGGTATTACTTGTATTAATTGGTTTTGCAGGAGCAACAATTGCAGCTCTTGAGATTCAAGGTATCTTAGGTTCAGTCATCTGGGCTTTTGACTTTGCAATGTCAGGATTGTTCTTCCCACTTGTATTAGGAGTATGGTGGAAGAGAGCTAACGCTCAAGGAGCAGTCGCTGGAATGTTAGGTGGTTTAATCGCTGGTTCAGCATATCTAATTGCTGTAAGAAGTGGTTACCCTGGATTCTGGGGAGTTACTCAATTAACATTTGGTATTGTTGGATCTTTAGTAAGCTTAGTATTAATGGTGGTAGTCAGCTTGATGACTAAAGCGCCTGATGCTGCTACTCAAAGAATGGTTGACGAAGTACGAATACCTAGCGGTAAAGCGATACTTGGTAAACAACACTAAATAATTACTTTCGAAGGGGCGAATTTTCGCCCCTTCAATCTTTTTAAAATCATGTACGCAAACTTTCATCCAATGGTTTATTTAATCGATTACGTCATGGGCGTAATTATGTGGACGCTTATTGGTAGAGTTGCGATGAACATATTTCAAAGAGAGGACTCTAATTTCTTCTTTATGAAGATATTTGTGAAGATGACTGATCCATTTATAAGAATATTTGCATTTATCACTCCATCCTTCATCATAAAGCCTTTGGTACCACTTTATGTTGCTTGGTTCTTCTATATGTTTAGATTTTACTTAATGCCTTATCTATTAGGCTATTCTGTAATGGGAATGTTGTCATTTCCATTAGAAAGTGAAATTGCTATTCAGATATACCAAATTTTCGGTAAAAATTGATTCAAAAAAAAAACAAAAATTGATACTAGTATTCTAAGTATCAATGAAAAAAATTCAAATATCTCCATCAATTCTTTCAGCTGATTTCAGTAATTTAGAAAAAGATATAAAGAAACTTGAAACGGCAGGAGCAGACATGATTCATGTAGATGTGATGGATGGTCACTTTGTACCAAATATAACTATTGGACCACCTGTTATTAAAGCGCTGAGAAGCAAAACTTCACTTCCATTTGACGTTCATTTAATGATTAGTCCAGTTCATAAATATATAAAGGATTTTGCAAATGCAGGAGCAGATATTATTACAATTCATCCAGAGGCTACTCCTAATTTACAAGAGTCCATTGATGAAATAAGAAGTTTTAAAAAAAAAGTAGGCATATCTTTAAATCCAGATACTAAAATTGATATTGTTGAAGATTATCTAGATAAAGTAGATTTAATACTTATCATGAGTGTTTATCCAGGTTTTGGTGGTCAAAAATTTATATCTGATGTTTTAGAAAAAATTAAAAGCTTAAAAAATTTAAAAGATAAAAAAAAATTAAATTTTGATATTGAAGTTGATGGTGGAATTAATTTTTCAAATTTCAAATCAGTAATTGATGCTGGTGCAAATGTCTTAGTGTCAGGGACTACAATTTTTAAAGAAAACAATGGAGATATAAAAAAGAATATAGATTTTCTAAAATCGATTTGATTTATCATGATAGCTAAAGAAAAATTTTTAAATAATTCTCTTTCTTATCTTTATAAACAAATTAGAAAAGTATATCTCAACTCAAATATTTATAACCGAAAGATATCTAGAGTATTTGATGGAGGCTTGAATTATGTTCCAAATTTGAGTTTACTAAATTGTATTATTAAATCGAAAGAGAGAAATTTTAGGATTGAAGATTTTAGTCTTGAAGATGTTTGGAATAAAATTGATCTTAATGATAAAGATTTTAAAAAGATTCATAGTTTTTATTGGTTGTTTACAATTAACTTAAAATCATCAAAAAAAATTACTCAAAATATAATATCAAACTGGATTGGAAATTTTGAAAGCTATTCACCTAAAAGTTGGGAAACTGATACGTTGGCAAAAAGAATTATTTCATGGATTGCTAATAGCCAGATTACTTATGAAAACGCGACAGAAAATTATAAAATTTTATTTTCTAGAAACATTAAAAAACAAGTAAATCATTTAATTAATGAGATTGATAACTCTTCAACTTTAAACGACAAAATGTTGGGGTGTGCTGCGATAATTCTTGCCAGTTTATCTTTTAATGGTCAAACAAAATATCTAGACTTTGGATTAAATTTATTGAAGAAAATTATTAATTCATCTTTTGAATTAGATGGATTTCCAAAATCAAGAAGTCCGAGGCAATTGCTTTTTTACATGAAGTATTTGATATTTATAAGGGAACTTCTTAGAGACTCACAGAATGAGATTCCTGAATATCTAAATGAAATTATCTATTACTTAGGAAAATGTTATGCATTTTTCTTTAAAGAAAATGAAAAGAAATTATTATTTAATGGTAATCAAGAAATAAATAACCGTGATTTTCAAAATTTTCTTAAAATCCATGATTATAAATTTAAAAATAACTTAAATAATTTAGGTGGTTACGCAATTCTCTCACATAAAAAAAATTGTTTAGCAATGGATGTTGGCTCATCCCCAGAAAAGAAAAATTCATCGGAGTATCAATCTGGGGCATTATCTTTTGAATTTTTTTATGACAATGAAAAACTCATTACTAATTGTGGGTACTATCAAGATTTTAAACATAAATTAAATATTATTTCAAAATCAACGGCATCACATTCAACTATTTCAATTGATGACAGTTCTTCATGTTCTTTTTCAAAAAATCCTAATGGTCAAAATTTTCTCAAAAGTAACCTAAAAATATTCGATAAAAAAATAGAGGACGATCAAGATAAATGGCATATCTCGGCTAGACATGATGGTTACCAAAAAAAATATGGCCTTAATATTCAAAGAGATCTACTTTTTTTCAAAAATGAAAACAAATTAGTTGGAACTGATAAGATTATATCCAAAAGAGGCTTTCAAAATTTAGAATATGAAATTCGATTTCATCTTATGCCCGGAACAAATGCAATTAAAACACAAGATCAAAAATCTATATTAATACAGCTGAATAAATCTGGTTGGAAATTTACTTGTGATAAAGAAATATTTGATATCGAAAAAGGTCTTTATTTTGGAAGAAAAAACTCTTTTTCAGAAAATCTAAATATTTTTATTAATGGATTTATCTCGAATGAAGAGGAAGAAATAAATTGGTCGATTGAAAAAATATGAATTTAAAAAAAATTAATCGAGCCCTAATTTCAATTTCTGACAAATCTGAGCTTACAATAATTTTAAAAATTCTTAAAAAATTTAAAGTTGAAATATTAAGTTCTGGAGGTACTTATAAAAAGATTAAGAAACTTGGTTATAAGAGTATTGAAATAAGTGATTTTACTAGTTCTCCAGAAATATTAGATGGAAGAGTAAAAACTTTACATCCAAAACTTTATGGGGGAATCTTATTCAAAAGGAACAATAAGAAGCACCAAAAACAAATTAAAAAAATTGATATCAAAAAGATAGATTTAGTTATTGTAAATTTCTACCCTTTTGAAGAGGCAGTTAAAACAGGAAATGATAAAGAAATAATTGAAAATATCGATATTGGTGGACCAACTTTGGTTAGAGCAGCAGCAAAAAATTATGAGGATGTAACGGTCATTACAGACATAAGTCAATATACTGCACTTCAAAATGAAATGAACAAATATAGAGGATCAACAAGTCTTAATTTTAGAAAAATATTATCAAGAGACGCTTTTCTTGAAACTGGATATTACGATACAAAAATTACTGAATATTTGAATAAAGCTAACAATGACTCTCCACCACCAAAAAAGAAACTAATTGGTGGAAATTTAATTGAAAATTTAAGGTATGGGGAAAATCCTCACCAATGCGCAAGTGTTTATTCTATAAACAAAGAAATAAATATAAAACAACTAAATGGAAAAAAATTAAGTTACAACAATTATAACGATATATTTACAGGTATATCCTTATCAAAATCATTTACTAAAGATTATTCGACAGTAATTATCAAACATGCAAACCCTTGTGGAGTTGCATTAGATAAAAGAAAAATCAATAGCTATCTTAAAGCATATGAATGTGACCCTACAAGTGCTTTTGGAGGTATTATTTCATGTAATTATAAAGTTGATAAAACTGTTGCAAAAGAAATTTCAAAAAAATTCTATGAAGTAGTTGTTGCAAACGGCTTTGAGAGTGGTGCTTTAAAAATATTAAAAAGGAAAAAAAATTTAAGGTTGATTGACTCTAGTTCATTGAAAGAACTTAATTTTGAACAAAATACATCAATTATGAACAATTTTCTTTCACAATCTTCTGATACTAAGATGTTTAATAGAAGTGATTTTAAGATTGTTTCAAAAGTCAAACCTTCAAATGAAATCCTTAACAATCTTTTATTTACGTTTAATGTTTGCAGATTTGTAAAATCAAATGCAATTGTAATCTCGCAAAATAACGCAACTATTGGGATAGGATCAGGACAACCAAGTAGACTAGATAGCTGCAAGATTGCTGTTAGTAAAATGAAAAAGATAAGAAAAATAGATAATAAAGAAAAAGTTGTAGCTGCATCTGACGCTTTTTTTCCTTTTGTAGATGGAATTGAAACTTTAGTCCAAGCTGGTGTTGAGGCTATAATTCAACCAAGTGGATCTATTAGAGATAAAGAAATTATTAATTTTGCAAATAAAACAAATACTATTCTTGTCTTTTCCAAGACAAGACATTTTAAACATTAAGAAATTTTATCTATTTTAGCTGCAAGAATGAAGTCACTTTCGGCAAGACCGTTTATGGCGTGAGTAAAAATTTTAATTTTTGCATATCCCCAACCAAACCAAATATCAGGATGATGACCTTCGCTTTCAGCAATGTCTCCAACTTTGTTGACAAATTTTTGGCTTTCAAGAAAATTTTTAAATTTAAATTCTTTAATTAAATAATAGTTTTTACTTTCATCAGGTTTAACATCCCAACCGTCAACTTTTTTAAGATATTTATGTATCTCATCAATCTTAAAACTTGGAATTCCACCTTCGCAGGGAATACATTTTTTTTCCGCTAAATCACTCATAATACTTAAAATGGAGCGGGCAATGGGACTTGAACCCACGACCTTCTCGTTGGCAACGAGACGCTCTACCACTGAGCTATGCCCGCCTATTTAATTAAATTGAAGTTAAAGGCTTTTTAAAAATTAAGCAAGCGACAAATTGATTAGTCTAAATTAAGAATTCTTTAGGCTTTGGTATAGATATTATTTAAACTCTTTGCTACAATTTACATATGAATAACGAAACAAAATTACCAAAAAAAATACCAGTTTTTCCTTTATCAAATTTTATATTTTTTCCAAATACAAGCGCTCCTCTAAATATTTTTGAACCAAGATATATTCAAATGATAGACGACAGCATGAAGAGTGACAGGATTATTGGAATGATACAGCCAAAAAAATCTGGGGATACAAAAAAACCTGATCTATTTAAAATTGGATGTATGGGAAAAATTACAAGTTTTAATGAGACTGATGATGGAAGGTATATAGTAATCTTAAATGGTTTAATAAGATTTAAAATTATCAACGAAATTGAAAGTGATAAATCATATAGAATGTGTGAAGTCGATCATAAAGATTTTGAACAAGACCTTAATGAAAAAAAAGAACCTATTAAATTTTCAGATTTAAGACTTATCTTTGATAATTTAAGATCATTATTTGAAAAGCAGGGTTATTTGATTAATTGGAAAGAATTCGAAAAACAAGATTTAAGTCAAACTATAAACACTCTAGCAATGGCCTCACCTTTTACACTTGAGGAAAAGCAAATGCTGTTGGAAACAAAGAATCTTAATTATAGAAAAGAAAAATTAGAGCAAATTATTAACACATATCTTAAAGATAACTTTAGTAATAAAACTATTCAGTAATTAAAAATTAAATCCCTTATTTGCAAATTTCTCTGAAATTTTCTTTAAGAAAAAACTGTTATCTAAAGTCTCTGAAATTTTTTTGTTATCTAATATTTTAAATCTATTTTCTTTTTCGAAAAAAATGTGAAGAAAATCAATTCCGTATGCAAAAAGGGAATTATTATGTTTTCTTTCTTTTTCAAAGGATAGGATAACAGTTGATAGCTCTAAACCTAGATCAATATTCTTTTGAATTTGATCAGTTAAAGATTTTATATCTCTTACTGTCATGTTAAATCCCTGCCCTGCTAAAGGATGGACTTTATGAAGAGTGTCTCCAAAAGATAAAATATTTTTATGAGTATATTTTTTTGATAAAAAGAAATTTAACTTAAACTTATCTACATTAAAAAATTTTTTAATTTTATAAAATTTGTTATATTTTTTAACAAGCTCTTTAAATTCATTTTCATTTATATCTAGCTTATCGGTTACCGAATAAACTAGGGAAGTTTTCGAATTAGAAATTGGTAAGAAAGCTAAGGGGCCCCTTTTTGTAAAAATCTGAACTGATGTATTATTTTTTAATTTTTGATGATCAATCACAGAAATATAGGATGTGCTTTTGTAATCTTTTTTTATGTTTTGAAAAAAGAATTTTTTATTAATAATGTTATTTGTTTCTGAATTAACAAAAAATTGAAAATCTTTTTTCTTTAATAATTTTAAGTAATCAGAGTCCTTTTTGATATTGCTTTCTTTGAAATCTTTTCTTCTCTTTAATTTTTTATAAACACTGTCAAATAAAAGGTGATTTTTCACTATGAAGAAAAGCGAATTTTTATTATCAAACTTTAAAAAGGTTTCTTTGGAGTCGTTTTTATAAAGAAAAATTTTACTTATTTTTTGACCAATTTTTTCAACATCTAAGTCGTACTTTTTCAAAAACTTAATATTTTCAAAAGATAATCCAATAGTCCTGTTATAGTTAATTTTTGCTAACTTATTTTTTTTTTGATGGTACAGATGAACTGATATCCCTTTTTTAATTAAAACTTGAGATAAAATTAAGTTCGTTAAGTTTTTTCCAAATAAGCAAATTTTCATAAATATTTTTAATTTTAACAATAAATATTAAATGATACAAAGTGATAAATTTGATTCTTTATGAATTTAAAAATTAAGAATATCGATCTAAAAGCATTTATATTTAATCGCTTAATTGAAATTTTTGCAATTGGGCTGTTTCTGTTAGCAATTTTACTGTCTTTGGCAGTGGTAACTTATACACCGGATGACCCAAATTTTATATTTTCTGAGGGACAAAAAGTTAAAAATTTTCTCGGAATTAATGGAAGTATAATATCAGACTTTTTTTTTCAATCGGTTGGATTAATAAGTTATTTCATTCCTATAACAATTATCTTTTCAGCAATTAATATTTTTTTTAAAAAGACGCCAAGTATAATTGTAAATAATATTTTTTTAGTAGTTTGTTATAGTTTAATCGGAACTTTCTTTTTAAGTGTTTTTTTAAAATCGCCCTACTTTCTTTACATTAATGGAAATGGTGGATTTGTTGGTAATTTTTTAAATGAGACAGTTTTTTTAAAACTTGAGTTCTTGAATAATAAAATTACTTATTATTTTTCTTTAATAACTTTTCTTCTTTTATTTGTATTGAGTTTAAATCCAAATTCTTATTGGATTAAAATATTCATAAGAAAAAAAAAAGGTGATCAAGTTAAAGATCAAATCATAAGTCAGGATTCACAATATAAAGAAAAAGAAACCATTCAAGACACTTTTAATCTCAATGAGTCCATTTCTGAACCCAAAAAAGTTGGTACTTTCAAACTTCCGTCACTTGATTTCCTCAAGGCTCCAGAGAAGAAAGTTAAAAATGCAAAAGAAGAAAAAAAAGTTGATGCTGATTTTTTGGAAAAAGTATTGTTGGATTTCGGTGTACAGGGAAAAATAACAAAAATAAGTACTGGTCCAGTTGTTACTCTCAATGAGTTTGAACCTGCTGCGGGAGTTAAAGTCTCAAAAATTGTAAACCTCTCTGAAGATATAGCGAGAAATACAAGTTCTGAGTCTGCGAGGATTTCTACAATTCCAGGATCTAGTACAATCGGTATTGAACTCCCAAATTCATTTAGAGACAATGTTATGTTGAGAGAAATAATATCCAGCCCAAAATTTAACAATAAGGATTTAAAATTACCGATTGCCCTTGGTAAAAGTATTTCTGGTCAACCGTTAATTGGAGATTTAACTTCAATGCCTCATCTCCTAATTGCTGGTACCACCGGCTCTGGAAAATCAGTATGCATAAATACAATTATTCTTTCATTGTTATATAGACACAAACCAGAAATTTGTAAGTTCATCTTAATTGATCCTAAGATGTTAGAGCTTTCGACATATGAAAGAATACCCCATCTACTGTGTCCTGTGATAACTGAGGCAAAAAAAGCTGCTTCAGTTTTAGGTTGGGTAGTTAAAGAAATGGAAAATAGATACAAACTAATGACAAAAGTTGGTGTTAGAAATATTGACAGTTATAACGCTAAACACAAAATTTCTATGCCATACATTGTAGTTATTGTGGATGAAATGTCAGATCTTATGCTTGTAGCCAGTAAAGATATTGAAAATTGTATTCAAAAACTTTCTCAAATGGCAAGGGCCGCAGGTATTCATATAATAATGGCAACGCAAAGACCTAGTGTTGATGTTATAACAGGTACTATCAAAGCAAATTTCCCAACTCGTATATCTTTTCAAGTGTCTTCAAAAATTGACAGTAGAACAATTCTTGGAGAACAAGGTGCCGAACAACTATTAGGGAAAGGGGATATGCTTTTTATGTCTTCTGCTAATCGAATTACAAGAATCCATGCGCCGTTTGTTTCGGATAATGAAATTGAAAAAATTAATTCTTTTCTAAAATCCCAAGGAGATCCAGAATATGTTGATGAAATTTTAAATTTGTCTTCTGAAAGTCCATCTGATGACAGTTCTAATGACTCAGATCAAGATGACGAACTTTACAATAAAGCCTTGGAAATTGTTAAATCTGAAGGAAAAGCATCAACCTCATTTTTGCAAAGAAAACTTCAAATAGGTTACAATAGGGCGGCAAGAATAATAGATATTATGGAAAGTAGAGGCGTTGTCAGCAAAGCTAATCATGTTGGCAAAAGAGAATTGTTGTAATGAGAACAATTTTTCTGATTTTGATCTTTTTTTTTATATTCGTACAAAAACATGCTTACACGGAAACTAGAATTATTAAAAAAATTTCTGAAATCGAAAATTTTACATTTGATTTTGAACAACTAATTAACGATAAAAAAGAAACTGGTAACTGTATTATTTCATTCAATAATAAAATGATGTGCAAATACGATGAGACTGGGAAGCTAATCGTATCTAATGGAAAGACACTTTTAATTAAAAATAAAAGCTCAAATTTTGCGAATACTTATAAAACTGAAAATACTTACTTTAAATATCTTCTTAATAAAGAATTTTTAATCTCGAAAATCGCGGAGAATGTAGTCGAAAAAGAACAAAATTTTCTCCTATTAATTAATGATCAAAGTAATCAATTAAGTATTTTTTTTAATAAGAGAAATTATTTAATTAAAGGATGGGAGACTATTGATTTATATGGCAACAAGGTAAGGTCAAATATTATTGTAAAAAATATTAATCAAGAATTATCTGACAATATTTTTAATCTCAATCTTTATAACTAGCTAGCTCTAATATTGAGATTTTCCTCTTTAAAAATTTTCATCCCTCTTGCTAAATAATTTTTTATCGCATTAGGATGATCTAGTGTACAAGTGTGAACCCACATTCTCTTAATTTTTTTTTCAAAGGATTTTAAAATTGCAGTTGTTAAAGCATAACCACCAACTCCTTTACCAAAATAATCTTCAAACAAACCTAGGTATGCAAGTTCTGTCTCATTTTTTTCTGGATGATGTATAAGTTCAAAATATCCAACTAAATCTTTACCATTCTTTATTACGTATGTTTCTAGATTTTTATTTGAGACATAATTGGACCACTGAAGATCTGTCCAAATCAATCTATCAGTCCATCGATATTTTTTACCAATTTGTTTATAGAAAAACTTATTCAGTTGGAAATCTGGTTTTGTTTTTTCCACGGAATAATTATCTTCTGGCTTATCTTTTTTAATTAGATCATTGATATTTTTTAATTCTAAAAAATTTCTTTTTACACTAATTATCATTGAACCATTCTTCCTACTTTTTCACCACCAAACAAATGAAAGTGTAAATGAGGCACTTCTTGGCCACCATTATCTCCTACGTTTGATAAAGTTCTAAATCCTTCATTATCGATGCTCGATATACCAATCTTTTTTGCAACAGTTGAAATACCTTTCATAAGTCCAACTATTTCGTCTGAACTGGCTTTAGAAGTAAAATCCTCTAAATTAACATATTTACCTTTTGGAATTACCAAAGCATGAACTTTTTTTTGTGGATTTATATCATGAAAAGATAAAACAAATTCGTCCTCATAGATTTTTTTGCATGGTATCTCGCCTCTAAGGATTTTTGCAAAAATGTTATTGTCGTCGTAGCTCATTTTTTTCTTTTATCTAGTTCTTTCATAACATCTTCAATTTTAACCTCATTTGCTTCGAGATAAACTATTAGATGATACAATACATCGGCTGTCTCATGAACTTTATTTGTATTATTTTCCACAGCCTCAATTAATTCTTTAACTTCTTCTTTCACCTTTTCTACTGACAATTCTTTGTTAGCTAATAATTTATTTGTATAAGATTCGCTTTGAGGTTTAGTCTTCCTTTCTCTTACCATTAAAATTATATCTTCCAGAGTTTTTAGCATGTTAAGTTCTAACAGGAATTCCTTTAGACTCCAAATATTGCTTTGCTTCTTTCACTGAGTATTTTCCATAATGAAATATTGATGCTGCAAGAACTGCACTAGCTTTACCTGATTTAATACCCTCTACTAAGTGATCAAGATTTCCAACACCACCAGATGCAATTAAAGGAATATTTACCTTGGAAGATATTTGAGACATTAACTCAATATCGTAACCAACCTGTGTTCCATCTCTATCCATTGAAGTAACTAACAACTCACCAGCTCCGCTATCTTCCATTTTTTTAGCATATTCCAATGCATCAATGCCGCTATTGTTTCTTCCTCCATGAGTGAAAACTTCCCACTTATCTCCGTTTTTTTTTGCATCTATTGCAACAACAATACATTGGGAACCAAATTTTTTAGAACTATCAACCACGACTTTAGAATTTTCTACTGCAGCAGTATTAATTGAAACTTTATCAGCACCACAGTTCAATAATTTATTAATATCATCAATACTTCTTACTCCACCACCTACTGTTAGAGGCACAAAACATTTCTTTGAAGTTTTCTCGACAACCTCATAAATAATATCCCTATTCTCATTTGAAGCAGTAATATCTAAAAAACAAATTTCATCTGCTCCACCATCACTATAAATTTTTGCTTGTTCAACTGGATCGCCAGCATCTTTCAGATCAACAAAGTTTATACCCTTAACTACACGACCATTTTTAACGTCTAAGCAGGGTATAATTCTATTTTTAAGCATCTTCTTTAGCCAGCTCCTCTAATTTAATATCACCATCGTATATTGCTTTGCCAACTATAACACCTTCAATATTTTTTAATGTCTTGGCTTTTTTGATATCCTCTATTGATGATACACCACCAGAAATTAATACAGGACAATTCGAAATTTCAGCAACCTTTAATGTTTCCTCAAAATTTGGACTTTCTTTTGTACCATCTCTATTAATATCAGTAAAAATTAGTCTACTAATACCGTAGTCATTTACTTCAGTTAAAAAATCTAAAGTTGATATGCCTGAACTTTCTTTCCAACCTGATAACGAGAGTTTCCCATCTTTTGCATCCAAACCTAATGCAATTTTTTTTGGAAATTTCTTACAAGCCTTTTTCAAAAAATTTTTATCTTTAATAGCCGCGCTTCCTAAGATTATTTTATCTACACCTATATCAGCATATTCTTGAATACTATCAAAATCTCTCACGCCTCCTCCTACCTCTACTTTAAAATCAAATTTACTCACTATCTCCTTAATAATATCAAGATTAACCGTTTCTCCCGCTAAAGCTCCATCAAGATCAACGATGTGCAAGTTTTTGAACCCTTTATCAATAAATTGTGTTGCCTGTTTGACTGGTGACATTTGGTATTCTGTCTTTTGACTAAAATCACCTTTAATTAATCTTACACACTTTTTATCTTTAATATCAATTGCAGGAAATATTTTCATTATCTTTTATTTTTAAGAACAATTTTATTATAAGAAAACGTTGTTGTTCCAGTGTCACCTATTCTGTACATACCTATCTTAATGTAAGGTCTATTAGGTCCATAAGGTCCATCCGTTTTTTTCGTGTCCAATGGAACATTTAAATGCTGAATGATTAATTCACCATCTAAGTAATATTTTGCTGATATTTTTTTTTCTTTATTAATATATTCTACTTCAGCTTTAAAATTTTTTCTTTCTCCTGGTTTTAAGTATGAATCGTATGATAATTGCTTACAATTTGGTTTAAAACAATCGATGCTATGTTGATTTCTAATCATCCAATCTTTGTTAACTGAAACCATGGAAGGAGGTTTCCCTTTTGATCTACCATCATGTATTTGAAAGAAATGCGATCTATACTGAGGTGCTCCTGCTGTTAAAATCTCTGCCTCAAAGATATTTTTACCAGGTAAAAGTTTATGCGTAATTTCCTGTCTACCAGAGTATTTGTACCCCCCTGTTGGTTTTTTATCAGATTTACATTTACCAATATCACCCTTATTTAACTTAAATATTGCACTATCTACTTTAAATTCATTTTTGCTATAGGTTTTTTTTGGTTTACCATTAATTACAAGTGCTTCTTTGTTAACTAATCCACACGAAATCTTCCACTTATTTTTTATTATCCATTCCTGAGAAAATGAAAAACTTTGAAACATAAAAATAATAAAGAAGAAGGTAAATAAAAGTCTCATAAACTATAATCTCATAAAATTATCTATTATTTGTAAACCTAATTTATCACTTTTCTCAGGGTGAAATTGGGTACCAAAGATGTTTTCCTTTTCAATGGCACAAACATGTTTTGATGAATATTCAGTTGTTGCTGAAATAGAATTTTGATTGTTTGGTACAAACTCATAACTATGAACAAAGTACATGTGTGACTTATCTTTTATATTTTTAAATATTTTACTATCTTTAACAATATTTATTTCGTTCCAACCAATGTGGGGAAGTTTGTATTTACCATCTCGATTATTTATTTTTGTCACTTTCCCTGGGATCCAGCCTAATCCCTTTGTCTCTGACTCTTCATATCCAACATCAGCGAACATTTGTAATCCAACACATATTCCAAGAAGAGGTTTTTTCTTATTCATTACAAAATCATTTAGGCAATCCACAAGTCCACTAATAGATTGCAATGCATTTACACAACTTTTGAATGACCCCTGTCCCGGCAAAACAACTTTATCAGCAGATTTAATTTTACCTACATCAGAAGTTACCTCGATTTTAATTTTATTTTCGGCTACTTCTTTAAATGAGTTAATAACAGAGCTTATGTTCCCTGATTTGTAATCAACAATTGTTACGTTCATTAATTTTTATAAAGAGCCCTTAGTAGATGGCACGACTTTTTTATTTTTTGGATCTATTTCTAACGCAGCTCTAAGTGATCTTGCTAAACCTTTAAAACACGACTCTACTTTGTGGTGACTATTGTCTCCATATAAATTCTCAATATGTAATGTAATTCCTGCAGATTGTGAAAAAGCTTGAAACCATTCCTTAAAAAGTTCTGTGTCCATTTCTCCAAGTTTTTCTACTTTCAAATCCACTTTCCAAATTAAATACGGTCGGTTTGAAACGTCTAATGCAACTCTAGTTAAAGTTTCATCCATTGGTATCATTGCGTGAGCATATCTTTTAATTCCAATGAATTTTTTTGATGCTTTTTTAAGACATTCACCTATTGCAATTCCAGTATCTTCTGTTGTGTGGTGAAGATCTATGTGTGTATCGCCTTTTGCTTTAACCTTTAAATCAATGGATGAGTGTTTAGAAAGTTGTTCAAGCATATGATCAAGAAAACCTATTCCAGTATCGATTTTGTATTGACCTTTACCGTCAATATTTAATTCAACGTCAATTTTTGTTTCTTTTGTTTTTCTTGTTATTGATGCTTTTCGCTTCATATATACCTACGTATATCTATATTATTTAGTCATATCAACAAAACTAATTTGCCACTTGAAGAATAGAAATTCATATCCATCTATACCTCATGACAACGATTATATTAGTAAGAAAAAAAAATGACGTAGTTGTGGCAAGTGATGGCCAAGTCAGTATGGGAAATACGGTAATTAAAAGCAATGCTAACAAAGTTCGTAAAATTGAGAAACGAAACGTGATTGCAGGTTTTGCTGGCTCAACAGCTGATGCGTTAACTCTTTTTGAGAGACTAGAAGCTAAACTTGAAAAACATGCTGGAAATTTAACCCGTGCCGCAGTCGAACTTGCTAAAGATTGGAGAACCGATAAATATTTAAGGAGACTTGAAGCATTAATGGCAATTGGTGATAAAGAAAAAAGTTTTATTATTTCAGGAACCGGAGACGTTTTAGAACCTGAAGGAGATGTTATTGGAATTGGATCAGGTGGAAACTACGCTCTTGCAGCTGCAAAGGTTTTAATGGATACAGAATTGAATGCTGAAGAAGTGGCAAAAAAAGCAATTAAAGTTGCAGCTGATATTTGTGTATTTACAAATGATAATATTAGAATTGAGAAAATATAATGGAAAAATCAAATATTAAATCATTTCCAAAAAAAAATTCTGAAGAAAAGAAGAATCACATAGATTCTCTTTCGCCAAGAGAAATTGTATCTGAATTAGATAGATACGTCGTAGGGCAAAACAAAGCCAAGAGAGCTGTTGCTATTGCTCTTAGAAATAGATGGAGAAGACAAGCTTTAAAAGGTGAAATGAGAGATGAGGTTCTACCTAAAAATATATTAATGATTGGACCAACAGGTGTTGGTAAAACTGAAATATCAAGAAGACTATCTAAATTAGCAGAAGCCCCATTTGTAAAAGTTGAAGCCACAAGATTTACAGAGGTTGGTTATGTAGGAAGAGATGTAGAACAAATCATAAGAGACTTGCTTGAAATTGCTATCGCAATGGAAAAAGTTAAAAAGAGAAAAGAAGTTCATGCAAAAGCGCAAAAACTTGCCGAAGAAAGAGTTATAGATGCTCTGGTAGGAAACAAAGCAAGTGTAGCAACACGAGAAAGTTTCAGAAAGAGACTTAGAAACGGAGACTTGGACGATAATGAAATTGAAGTTCCAATTAATGAAAGTGGAAACATGCCAAGCTTTGAAATACCAGGAATGCCTGGAGCAAATATTGGAATGATTAATATTGGTGACATGCTCGGTAAATCAATGGGTAATAAATCAAAAAAGAAAAAAATGACTGTAAAAGAGTCTCATGAAATCTTATTAAATGAAGAGGCTGATAAACTTATTGAAGAAGATAAAATTATTAAATCTGCAAAAAATGTGACTGAAAATAACGGAATTGTTTTCTTAGACGAAATTGACAAAATTTCTGCAAGAACTGATAGGGTTGGTGGAGATGTATCAAGAGAAGGGGTACAGAGAGATTTATTGCCTTTGATAGAAGGGACGACTGTGAGCACAAAGTATGGACCAGTAAAAACTGATCATATATTATTTATAGCTTCAGGAGCTTTCCAACTTGCTAAACCATCAGATTTACTTCCCGAGTTACAAGGAAGATTACCAATAAGAGTTGAGCTTGATGCATTAAACAGTTCTGACTTTAAGAGAATTTTAAAAGAGCCAGATAACAGTTTAATTAAACAGTATAAGGCATTATTAAAAACTGAAAATGTTGATTTAGAATTTTCGGAAGACGGAATTGATACTATTGCTAATCTAGCAAGCGAAGTAAACTCATCTGTTGAAAATATTGGTGCGAGAAGACTTCACACTATAATTGAAAGAGTTTTGGATGAAATTAGTTTCACAGCAACAGACAGATCCGGTGAAAAAATTGTAATTGACTCAAAGTATGTGAAAGAAAATCTTGGGCAATTAGTAAAAGATAACGATTTATCTAAATTTATTCTTTGATTTTAAATAAATATCCAAAGAACCGGAATTCTTTTCATCCTTATTATCAATTTTCTTTATTAGTTTCATTAAATCTGAATTAGAACTTATAAATTCAGGTATTGAGTGTTTTAATATACTTAATTCAGACGATTTATAAGGATCTTCAGCTGATTTAGATCTCATACCTTTTCCAGTAATTACATTTATTCTTGAAATATTTTTTTCAAAACAGTCATTAATGGTTCTTTCAACAAATTTATTGGCTTGATCAAGACTAAGACCATGTAAATCTATTACGAATGAAGATCTATTTTTATTTACCGAAAGACTTGTAATATCATCTTTTGGGATGATTTTGTCCTTACTTGTAACAAATTTTTTCCAATCTTTAATATCTTTATCTGATAATTTTTTACTCAAATACTAAATATTAGTCTCAACTAAAATCCAGTTTGGATCATTGGAGTTTAAGTTTCTGGAAAATCTCCAAGTATCGTAAACTTTTTTAACTTTTTCAGGATCCCCTGTTAAAATCTTTGAGTTTTTGTCCCTATTACATGATATAATTTCACTTATAAAGTCCACGGTAACTTCGAGTACATTATTTTTTTGCTCGTGGTTTTTAATTTCTGCTGAATTTATTCCAATAAAAGTTGTCTCCGACTTTATGCCGTTTTTTTCTCTATTAGAAATAGCTTCCTGAAATTGATTTAAAACCTTTTTATCTAATAAGTTTTTAATCTCTTTAATAGATCCTTTTGAAAAATTTGTAATGATTGTTTCATAAGCTACCTTTGCCCCTTCGATAAAATCTTTTTTAGCACTTTCATCAAAAACTTTATAATTTGGCTTTTCTGTAGTCTTCATTTCTGGCATTTCATGTGGAAAGCTATTTGAGATGTCGTCTTCATAACCTGATCTTTTACCTAAAATTCCCCTTAATCTAAGGAAAATAAAACCAGCTATCATTGCTAATAAAATGATATCTAAATATTCAAAACTGTAATTCATATTTTAATAATATTTACTCTATTGCTTAATTTCAACAAGCAATTTAAATTAAAGACAAATGAACACAGTACTTTTATTGATAATTTTGATCCCAATTCTAGAAATTTATTTATTTATAAAAATTGGGAGCCAAATTGGTGCTTTTACAACAATCTCCTTAATATTCTTTACAGCTATTATAGGTGTTTTTTACGCGAGATACGAAGGTTTAAACACTCTTAGATCTGGTGTTTCTCAGCTTTATAAAAACCAAATGCCATTATTTGAATTGATGTCCGGGGCTGCCTTGGCAGTGGCAGCACTATTATTAATTTTACCTGGGTTTGCAACAGACCTATTGGGTTTTTTAATAATATTTCCGTTTACAAGAAAAATCATTTTTAATTTATTTGCCAAAAATACAAAAAGTGAAGTGCATATCAAAGATGATTTGATTGAAGGGGAATATGTAGATAAAGATAACGAGAATGACAAAAAATTATAAAATTCTTACTTCTTATATTAAAGATATTTCATCAAAGATATCTGGTACAGAAAATTATATCTATCTTAAAGATAATATTCCAAAATATTCTTTAGGTATCGACATAAACTCAATACCTTTAAAAAGTAATATGGCGGAGGTGAATATTAAATTAACTTTTGATAATAAGTCTGAAAAAAATAAAAAGGCATATTTTGAAATGTTGCATACTACGGTAATAAGAGTTGAGGAATCAGCTGTAAATAAAGATGAATTAAAAAAAATCTTCTTGAGTGATGTACCCACTGAAATGTATCCCGAAATAGAAAAAAGATTTTTTGAGATAGTCAAATCAATAGGTTATCCAGAAATTAGATTAGAAAAAAAAATTAATTTTAAAGAGCTATTTGAAAAAAATCAGAAGTAGTTTTTTTTAAGTGATTTTTTAAGAAAATTTTGATGTTCTTTAAGCTCATTAGAAGTTGGTTTTATTATATTTTTACAAAAATCAACGGTTGAATTTTTATCACTATCGGTATCTTCCTTTTTTTCCAAAAAATTTAATTTTGGCTCTTTTTGATCAATTAAGTTTACATACACTTTAGATAATAATTCACAGTCAATTAATGCGGTATGTAGTTTTCTTTTCGAATTATCAATCCTAAATCTTTTACATAGTGCATCTAGACTAATTTGGGAACCTGGAAATTTCTCTCTTGCAATATCTAAAGTATCAATTACTTGATCTTTTGGAATAAGATTTTTGCCTAATATTTTCAATTCATTATTTAAATGTGATAAATCAAATTGCGCATTGTGAATTACTAATTTTTTATCACCTATAAATTTGATAAAATCATCTACTACTTCTGAAAATTTTTTTTTGTCAGATAGAAATTCATCTGAATATCCATGTACTTTAAAGGCTTCTTCTGAAACTTTCCTTTGTGGGTTCAAATAACAGTGAAAGCGGTTTGAAGTTAAAATTTGATCTTTAAGTTCTATGCAACCTATCTCAACAATTCTATGCCCATTCTCAACTGAAAGACCAGTGGTTTCTGTGTCTAGAACAATTTCATTCATTTATTTATTTTTTTAAATATCAATCTTATATTTTTCTTTGCTGTGTTTCTAACAAAATTATTTTTTATAATATAGGTTGATTTTTTTTTTTTTAATCTTGTAGGTAATTGATTTTTCTTTAGTATTTTAATCAACTTAAGATTGATATTTTTTCTTTTATTTAATTTTTTATCAATCTTATTTTTATCAGCTTCAACAAAAACAATAATATCTTTTTTTGTATTCAATTTATTTTCTAAAAATAGCGGTATATCTAACACCACAAACTTCTTTTTCTTATTTGCCTTTAAGAAACTTTTCATTTTTTTTCTCACTATTGGATGAATTATTTTGCCTAGAACATTCAAATTTTGCTTTTTCTCAAAAATAATTTTAAGAAGTTCTTCTTTTTTTAAGGGGTAATTGTTGATTTTATTGGGAAATTTGTTTTTAATTTTTCTGAATAGAGATTTATCTTTTCGATATAAATTTGAAACTTCTAAATCAGCATTAAAAACTGGGTATCTAAATAATTTTGAAAAGAAAGTTTTTCCTGAACCAATATCTCCAACTAGTGCAATTCTTCTCATCTTAAGATTTTTATTGTTTCCTCGTCAATCTTTGGCAGAACCTTATTCCATAACACAAAAGATTGATGGGCTTGATATATAAACATCATTCTACCATTTTCTGTTTTATTGCCATTCAGTTTTGCATCTTTAAGAAAGTTAGTTTCACTTGGATTATAAATTACATCGTAAAAAAATTTATTATTTCCAACATTATTTAATCCTAGGTCAAAACTCTCATTATTCAAACCGACACTTGTTGCATTAATAACTATATCAAATTCAGGAATATCGCCCCACTTTTGAATGGTAATGTCTTTAAAGGTTTCTTTGATTTTTTCAGCCTTTTCAAATGTTCTATTAGTTAGATAAATATTTTCACATTCCATTTTTTTTAAAGCAAGAATAATCGAAGGACTTACACCTCCTGCTCCTATAATAAGTGCCTTTTTTCTTTTCACATCGTAGTTTATATACCTTAGTGCTAGCTCAAATCCGGCAATATCTGTGTTGTGACCTATTACTTTATTTTTTTCTACACAAATAGTGTTTACTGAATTGGTTTTTTTGGCCTCAGAACTTAAATCATCTAGGAATGGGATTACAGAATTTTTAAAAGGAACTGTAACATTGACACCGTTTATTTCTGAATTTCTTATACTCTCGATTAATTCTGGAATTTCTTTTTCCTCAAGAAGTTTTTTCTCATAAGTTGCTTCGATTTTATTTTTTTCAAACCAAAAATTGTGAAGTTTTGGTGACAAAGAATGATCGATTGGATTTCCTATAACACAAAATTTTTTCATTTAATATTTTCCAAATATTGTTTTATACTTTTAATTGGAAGCCCCATAATTGTATCAACGTTTCCTTTAATTTCACTGAATAATTTTTTACCTTCTCCCTCTATTTGATAAACATTATAAGAGTAAAGGTTTTTGTCTGAGATTTTGCTTAAGTAACTTTCAAGTTCTTTCTGGGTAAAATTTTTCATTGTCATCTTAGCTTTTTCAGTATAATTCCATATCATTTTTCCATCTAAAGATATGCAAACTGAACTGATTAGAAAATGAGATTTACCATTCAACGAAATTAAAATACTCAAAGCTTCTGTTCTATTTATTGGTTTTGATATAAGTTTGCCATTTAAATCAATTACACTATCCGCACCTAAGACTATTTCCCCTATTTTTTTTTGACTTACTTTATTTGCTTTTAATTCGGCTAAATTTTTTGATATAAGTTCTGGTGTTGCGCCTTGACTAATTAAAGATTTCTTCACTTCATCCTCATCTAAATTGGATGGTTCAACAGCACATATTATATTGTTCTCATCCAATATTTTTTTTCTTACCTCGCTTTTAGATGCCAGAATTATTGACTTCATTTTTGGTTAAAAATATCATGAATCTTCAGAATTGAGGCAGCAGTTTCCTCTACTGATTTTCTTGTTACATCAATGCATGGCCATTTATATTTCCGGAATAATTTACGAGCATCTTCCATTTCTTTTTGCACGGTATCTAAATTTGTATATTCTGTGTTATCATTATCTCTAATTGACTGCATTCTGTTTTTACGTAAATCTACAAGCCTATCAGGCTCTGCTGTTAAACCCACTATACATTTTTTCTGAGGATCTTTTTTTAATACATCAGGAACAGAGTTCTCATTAACCAACGGTATGTTTGATATCTTCATTCCTTTATTTGCAAGATAAATTGAAGTTGGGGTTTTGCTTGTCCTACTTACACCTAAAAGGATGATATCTGATTTTTCAATATCCTCTACTGAATTACCGTCATCGTGATTCATTGTAAATTGTATAGCTTCAATTTTTTTATAATACTCATCATCCATGATGTGCTGTCTACTGGGAACATTCAGCGCTTTTTGGTCTAAAAGTTTTGAAAAACTAATAATTAAATCTCCTAGAATACCAAAGCATGGAATATTTTTTAAACTACATTCCTTAGATAAATGTCTAGCTAATTTGTTATCAACTATTGTATATAATACTATGACGTTGTTGTTCTTTTCTGAGACTTCGAGAATTTTAGAAATTTGATTTTCTGTTCGTGTAAAAGAATAAAAGTGAGTTTTATATTTAAAGTTTTTAAACTGAGCTTTAATTGCAAGAAATATTCTTTCTAATGTTTCTCCGGTTGAGTCAGAGATAAGATATATGTCATATGTATTAATCATGTATAAAAAGTGTATCTGTGTGTATAAGTCGCTTCATAAATCAAACAAAAACTCTATTCAAAGATTTTAATGTATAAGTGCTTTTTTATATACATTTTAAACCATGTTAATAAATATTATACTTTTTAGATTAAAAAATGATAATTAATTAAAACATAAAGAATTCTGAGGTAAATTTAATAAATCTTATGTGAAAAAACTGTTATAAACTTGTTAAAAAACATTAACCATCATTATTAACAATACATACTACAAACAATATAGATATTATTTAATTATATGAGCACCCTTATACAAAAATACATAAATAACAAATCTTCCACAACACCTATATGGTTAATGAGACAAGCTGGTAGATATTTACCAGAATTTAGATCTATACGGGAGAAGAATCAGGATTTTATTCAGTTATGTTTAAATACTAAATTAGCTTCAGAAATTACCATTCAACCAATTACAAGATTTGATTTTGATGCAGCTATAGTCTTTTCTGATATTCTTTTGGTTCCATATGCACTTGGTCAACAAGTAAATTTTAAAAAAGATTATGGGCCTGTTTTAGAAAAAATTGATTTTAAAATATTAAATAACATTAAAAAAGAAGATTTTCTTAAAAAATTAAATCCTGTTTATGAAACAATTAAAGAAACAAAATCTAAATTGTGTTCAAGTGAAAAAGATACAATAGGTTTTGTTGGAGCACCATGGACCCTGTTATTATACATGCTTAACAGGAAGTCCCCCAAGGAAGGAAATTTTAGTGTATTTACAAAAGATAAAAATGTTCAGGATATTTTAACGAAGCTGGATCAATTTTTAAAAATACACATAGATGCTCAAATTAAAAATGGTGCATCTATAATTCAAATTTTTGATAGTTGGGCAGGACTTCTGCCAGAAAAAGACCTAAATTATTTTGTTTATAAACCCATCAAAAGCTTAGTAGATTTTATTAGAGAAAAAAAAAAGATCTCAATCTGTTATCCAAGAAACATTAATAACTACAAAAAATTTGTAGACAATGTAAACCCTGACATAATCAGTATCGATTATAATGTAAATCCTTCAGTTATAAGAGATACAATTAGTATTCCTATTCAAGGTGGCCCAGATCCAAAAATTTTACTTCAAAACAAAGTAATTGTGAGAAATGAAGTGACAAAATATTTAAAAACTTTTGATAAAAAAAGATATATATTTAACTTAGGACACGGAGTTTTACCGAATACAAACCCAGATATGGTTAAATATTTAGTTGAAGTAGTTAGGAGTTTTAATGGATAGCAATCATCCCCAAATAAATTTTGGAAAAACCGGTGTATTATTAATTAACCTCGGAACACCAGACTCTACAGGGTGGTGGGATATCAGAAAATATTTAAATGAATTTCTGTCAGACAGACGTGTAATTGAAGTAAATCCTTTTCTGTGGAAAATTATTTTAAATTTATTCATACTTACATTTAGACCATCTAAAACAGCAAAAGCTTATAAGGAAATATGGATGAAAAAAGAAAATATATCGCCTCTACGTTATTATACTATTAAACAAACTGAGAAGGTAAGATCTTTTATATCCAATAAAAATTTAATAGTTGATTATGCAATGAGATACGGAAATCCAAGCATTAAAAGTAAAATGCTAGATTTACAGGAAAATGGATGCGAAAACATAATTATACTTCCCCTTTACCCGCAGTATGCGGCAGCGACAACAGCTACAGTTTGTGATGAAGTTTATAGAAGTTTAATGAAGATGAGGTGGCAGCCCAGTCTTCAAATTATTCCTCATTACGAGTCGGAGCCACTTTATATTCAAGCAATAGTAAATTCTATTAATCATAAATTGAGTAACATTAATTGGCAGCCCGATTTAATATTGGCGTCCTATCACGGTATACCAAAGAAATATTTTGACAAAGGTGATCCATATCATTGTTATTGTCATAAAACGTCTAGATTGATTAAAGAAAAATTTAATAAAGACATACCTATTTTGACAACCTTTCAATCGAGATTTGGTCCTCAAGAATGGCTCCAACCTTATACAGATAAAACTTTAGAAAATTTACCCAAAGAAGGAAAAAAAAACGTTTTGGTAATTTCTCCCGGCTTTTCTTCTGATTGCGTTGAAACCCTTGAGGAAATCTCTATTCAGGGAAAAGAAAGCTTTTTAGAGGCTGGTGGAGAAAAATTTGATACTATTCCTTGCTTAAATGATAACGAGGATCATATAAAATTATTGATTCATTTAATCAACAAAAGTATAAGAAAATGAATTTTTATTTAATATTTAAATCTCTCCATTTAATAGCAGTAATATCTTGGATGGCTGGGCTATTATATTTGCCTAGAATATTTGTTTATCACACAGAAAACTCATCAAATATTGATGTTTGTAACGTTTTCAAAATAATGGAAAAAAAATTGTATTTCTACATAATGTATCCAGCGATGTTGTTGTCATGGATATTTGGTTTAGCTTTGATACATTCTGTCGGTGCTGAATTACTAAGTGCACTTTGGATGCAAGTTAAATTCTTTCTTGTAATTATTTTAACAGCTTATCATTTTTATCTGGGATCGTGTTTAAGAGCGTTCTCTCAAGACAGAAATAAATCAAGCTCTAGATACTTTAGAATTATTAATGAAATACCGACTATATTGTTAATTTTAATAGTGTTTTTTGCAATTTTAAAGCCATTGGGAGGTTGAAATATCCTGAATATATATTATATTAATTTAATCAAATTACAAACTTCCCTCAATGAAAATCCAAGAACTTAAAAAAAACAGTCCTGCACAATTAATTGAACAAGCTGAGAAGCTAGGTATTGAAAATGCTAGCACACTTAGGAAGCAAGAAATTCTTTTTGCTATATTAAAAAAACTTGCCGAAAAAGGTGAAGAAATCACTGGAATGGGAGTTCTTCAATTACTTCAGGATGGATTTGGTTTTTTGAGAGCACTAGAATCAAACTATTTACCGGGAGCAGATGATATTTATGTTAGTCCAAGCCAAATACGAAAATTCGGTTTAAGGACAGGTGACACTGTTGAAGGACCGGTAAGAGCCCCCAAAGAAGGTGAAAGATATTTTGCATTACTTCAAGTTAGTAAGATAAATCTTGAAGATCCTGAAAAATCAAGGCATAAAATTGCGTTTGATAACTTAACACCTCTTTATCCAAATAAACAAATAGTAATGGAAGTTGAAACAAACACAGTTGAGAAAAAACCTAATTTAACTCCAAGACTAATTGATCTTGTAAGCCCGATTGGCAAAGGTCAAAGATCTTTAATTATTTCTCCACCTAAAGCAGGTAAAACAATGATTTTACAAAGTATAGCTAATTCGATTACCGCTAATCATCCAGAATGTTACTTAATGGTCCTGCTAATAGATGAAAGACCAGAAGAAGTAACCGATATGCAGCGCACTGTTAAAGGTGAGGTGATAAGTTCAACTTTTGATGAACCTGCACAAAGGCACGTTGCAGTAGCAGAAATGGTCATTGAAAAAGCTAAGAGAATGACGGAACATAAAAAAGATGTGGTTATACTTTTAGACTCAATAACAAGACTTGGAAGAGCGTATAATGCCGTTGTTCCAAGTTCAGGTAAAGTCCTGACGGGCGGTGTAGACGCCAATGCTCTTCAAAGACCAAAAAGATTTTTTGGGGCAGCAAGAAATATTGAAGAAGGTGGATCTTTAACAATTATCGCAACTGCACTAATAGACACTGGTAGCAGAATGGATGAAGTCATATTTGAGGAGTTTAAAGGAACAGGTAATAGTGAGACTATCCTTGATAGAAAAATATCTGAAAAAAGAATATTTCCAGCTATTGATATCACTAAGTCTGGCACTCGAAGAGAGGAGCTTCTTTTTGATAAAAATGATCTTCAAAAAATGAATGTTCTTAGACGTATCATAGCACCAATGGGATCAATGGATGCTATTGAATTTATAAACTCTAAACTTAAAAATACTAAAAGTAATACAGAGTTTTTTAACTCGATGAACAAACCTTCTTAGACAAGAACAAGTCTAATAATTTATTTAAATTAGACTTTAATTTGATAATATTTGTTTATGTCTGAAATGAATTTGTCAAAATTAAAAAAACTTTTTCAAGATAAGAGATATTCTGAAGTTGTACTAGATATAGAAACTTCAACAACAGAAAATAATAGATCCCCTTCTTTACACAATTTACTTGGAGTTTGTAGAGCGTCTCAAAAAGGTAGAACAGACCGAGATACCAAGTATGCGCTCGAAGATTTTGAAAAAGCTTTTTATAAAGATAATTTTGGTGAAATATCCCTTGAGTCACTATGCAATCATATAAAGTTATGTGCAGAAATGGGTCGAAAAGATTCGGAACTGTTAAATAATATGCTTACTTCACAAAAAATGTATTTAGAAGCAGAAAAAAAATTTTCTAAAAATGCAAGATATTTATCTCACGGAATCGATTTATATAAGTATCTTATAAAGCATAAGGAAAAAATTTCTGTGTTAGAAAAAATTCTCAAATCAAATGGTTTAAACAAGCCCTTTGGTATATCTTACATTACTTCACAAATGTACTTAAGCGACTGGAAACAGAAAAATTTTCATGAATTCCAAAAAAAGTTTTCAAATATATTTTTTGTTCTCAATTCTAAAAAACCATCAAAAATTGATTTAACAAAGAAAAGAATAAAAATTGGTTTTTTCTCTCCTGATTTCAGGCAATCGCATTCAATAACGTACTTTATAAAAGATCTTATTAAAGACTTAAAACAAACAAAGTTTGAAACTTTTGGACTTTCTCTATTAAAGATCAATCAACATGATGAGACTACAGACAAATTTTCAAATCTCTTTGATAGTTGGGTTGACCTCGGTGATAAATCTGATCAAGAGATTGTTAATGCAATTCAAAGTGCAAATATAGATATCCTAATTGATCTTGCTGGTCTGTGGTCCTCTAATAGGGTAAATATTTTTAATACAAGAATTTGCCCACTTCAAATAAGCTGGTTAGGTTTTAATAATTCTACTGGTCTTAAAGAAGTAGATTTTATTTTGGCTGATACTAATACTGTAAAGAATGAAGAGAAGGATTATGTAACAAAAATTTATAAATTTCCCAAAATTTGGAGCTCTCATTGTGGTTTTGATTATAAAAGACACTACAATGAATTGCCCTTCAAAAAAAATAATTATTTTACTTTTGGATCATTGAATAATTTTATGAAAATTAATGATGAAGTTTTAAACACTTGGATAAAAATTTTAAAAGAAGTCGAGAACTCAAAATTGATTCTAAAATCATCTCTATATCTCTGTGAAGAAGTTTTAAAGAAAAGGTTCAAAGATGAGGGTCTAACTAATTCAATCGAAATATTAAAAAAGACGAAAAGAGATGATTTTTTATCCCATATAAATCTTTACGATAAAATTGATCTATGTCTTGATACCTTTCCATTTACTGGTGTGACAACAACATTTGAAGCATTATGGAAAAATGTTCCTGTAATAACAAAAGCAGGATACAATTTTAATTCTAGATGCGGTGAAAGTATTTTAAAAAATGCGAGTCTTGAAAATTTTATTGCCACAAGTAACGATGAATACATTGAAAAGGCAGTTTTTTATGCAAATAATATTAACGAATTGGATGAAACTAGAAAGAGACTGTTTAATAAAATTCAAGAAACCCCTTTATTTGATACAAATGGATTTAGTAAAGTTTTTTGTGAAGGTTTAGAAAACATGCAAAAAATAAAGATTAAAGACTATAAGTAGTCTGACCTTAGTTTAAATAAATGAAAAATGAAAAAAAAATTAACGATCTAATAACTCTACTTAATAATAAACAATACGGTAAAATAATTTTTGAAATTGAGAGTAATTTTGATGATAAAAAAATTAACAGTCATGTTTTATTAATTTTAGGTTTAGCTAAAATGAAATCACCGAACCGTAATTTTGATGATGTTTTGTCATCACTACAAAATTTTAAAGAAGGCTATATATTAGATAAAAAAAGTAAAATTGGATTAGAATGTTTAAGATACTATTTTTACGGTGTTAGTGAAAAACTAGAACAAAAAAAAACTTTATCTCTAGATGAATATGAAGAGATAAAGAAATTCTTTTTTGAGGCGAAATCAGTATTTAAGTATGACGAAAAACTATTTTACGCTATGTCATTAATAAATTTTAAGAGTACAAATGTCGACTTTAGATTAAATGTTTTAAAAGAATTGATAGATAAAGATTGTTCGAGAGAAAAAAATTTAATATTTTATGAGTATATCTATAATAATAATTTAAGATACAACTGGTCTCAAAATGATTTCTTAAATTTCTCTAATAAAATAAAAGAAAAGCTGCCAATTATAGATTTGCCTAAAATTAAGGAAACTAAAAAAAAGAAAATTAAAATTGGTTTTATCTCCTCAGATTTAGTCTCAGATCATCCAGTCACATATTTTATGAAAGATTTGTTTTATCATAGAAATGAGAACTTCGAAATTCATATTTTTTCTGACTTAGATGTAAATAGAGAGGATAATACAACTCAAATCATTAAGAGAAAGGTCGAATTTTTTCACTACATTTCAAATAAGAATAATGTCGAATTAGCAAGATTTTTAAGATCGACAGGTATTGATGTATTGATTGACATTAATGATATTTTAAAAGGAAGAGTTGAAATCTTTAATTCTAGAGTTTGTAAATTACAAATATCGTGGTTGGGTTATAACAATACTATAGGTTTAAATCATAGTGATTATTTAATTGCAGACAAAAATTTAATTTTAGAAAAGGAAAAAGATCTCTATAAAGAAAAAATTATTTATCTTGATGGAATCTGGAATTCACATTCAGGATTAAAAATCGAGAGAAAGTACAACCAATTGCCATCATTAAATAGTGGTAATTTTACACTAGGGTCTTTTAATAATTATTCGAAAATTTCGGATGAAACTATTTTGGTTTGGTCAAAAATACTGAAAAAAATTAAAAATAGTAAACTTATATTAAAATCATCGGTTTCATATTCTGAAATTCATTTCAAAGAGTTATTTGATAAGGAAGGAGTATTAAACAAAGTTACCTTTAAAGAAAGATCAAATAACTTTGAACAACATATAAATCTTTACAAAGATATAGATCTTTGTTTAGATACTTTTCCATATACTGGTGTCACAACAACTTGCGAAGCTTTGTGGATGAATGTGCCAGTTATAAGTATGGCAGGATTTAACTTCAATTCAAGATGTGGTGAGAGTATTTTAATCAATTCAAACTTAAAAAATCTGGTAGCAAAAAATGAAGATGCTTATATTTCCAAGGTAGTGTCGTTTGCAAATGATTTAAATAAATTAGAACAAACCCGAAAATTTATTTTTGATGAAGTTTTGAAAACCAATACTTTTAATACCATGAAATTTGCAGATAATTTTTGGAAATCAATTCTAGACACCTATACAAATCATAAATAGACTTAAATCTGTAAAATTTATGACGATATGTGCACTGTCAACTGGAATAGGAGCTTCAGGGGTCGCTATTATTCGAATATCCGGCCCAGAGACTAGTTTTCTCATAAAGTCGTTAACAAATAAGGCGCTACCAAATCCCAGAGAGGCTACCCTTTTAGAATTAAACAATATCAACAATTCTAGACTAATCGACCAGGGTATAGTTTTATGGTTTCCGGGGCCTAAAAGTTATACAGGCGAAGATATGGCAGAATTACATGTTCATGGAAGTAAAGCTGTAGTTAAAGAGCTTCAAGAAACACTTTTAAGTACAAAAAAATGCAGATTAGCGGAACCCGGAGAATTTACCAAGTTAGCATTTTTAAATGGGAAGATAAATCTTCTACAAGCAGAGGCTATAGGTGATTTAATAGCAGCAGAGACAGAAATTCAAATGGAGCAAGCTCAAAATATTATAAAAGGTAAATCCTTTCTGAAATTTAATGAGCTCAGAGAGAAATTAATTAAAGTTTTGTCAAAAATTGAGGCTAAAATTGACTTTCCAGATGAAGATTTACCCTCCAATGTTCTTGATGATGTTAATAAAGATGTTTCAATTATTGAGAACGAAATCAAAAAAATATTATTAAGCTATGAAGTTGGTGAAAGAATAAGAACTGGTTATAAAATTGCTATAGTTGGTCCCCCTAACTCTGGTAAATCAACTCTAATGAATTATTTAAGTAAAAGAAATGTAGCTATAGTATCAGATGTTGCAGGGACTACCAGGGATGTCTTGCAAACTAATCTAAATTTTTATGGTTACCCAGTTATAATTTCAGACACAGCAGGTATTAGAGAGTCAAAAGATGTAATTGAGAAAGAGGGTATCAAACTTGCCTTCAAAAAAGCAGAGGAGGCAGATCTTAGAATAGTCGTTATAGAGCCAAAAAACATTGATTTTTATGGGTTTTTAAACGATTTATTTAATAAGAACACGATTTTAGTTATTAATAAATCAGACCTTAATAAATTTGATGTGAAAGATAGACTTAATAAATACAATCCTATTTCGGTATCTTTTCTTAAAGAAAAAAACATAGATGAATTATTAGACCGAATTAAAAAAAATTTAATTAGAGATATGAAGTTTAATGACGATGTTTTTGTTACAAGAGAGAGACATAAAAATAATTTAAAGGAGTGCTTAATTAATTTGCAAAATTTTAAAGACAAAACTGAGTCTTTGGATTTTGACAAAGGCGCAGAAGACCTTAGGCTAGCGCAAGTTAGTTTAGGAAAAATTGTTGGAAAAGTCGACATTGAGGCCATATTAGGCAGTATTTTCAATGATTTCTGCATCGGTAAATAAATCCAATTTTCTTGGATTTTTTAAGTCTTTTTAAACAAAACCGTTGGTATTAGCTAACTTTTAAGTGTTTTTTGGTTAAAACTTGTAAAATTTGTCATCAACTATAAATTCTAGTTATGAAAAATAATTTTTCATTTGATGTTGTTGTAATAGGTGGTGGTCATGCTGGTTGTGAGGCTGCTGCTGCATCTGCTCGAATGGGTGTTACAACTGCATTGTTTACGAATGACATTAATACTATAGGCGAGATGTCCTGTAATCCTGCAATTGGTGGACTAGGTAAAGGGCATTTAGTAAGAGAAATAGATGCTTTGGACGGCGTTATGGGAGACATAGCTGATAAATCTGGTATTCAATTTAGGCTTTTAAATAGAAGTAGAGGGCCAGCTGTACAAGGACTTCGAACTCAAAGTGATAGGTCTATTTATAAAAAAGAAATGCAATCAAAACTCTTAAACTACTGTAATTTAAGCATATTTTCGATGTCAATAAATCAATTTGTAATTGAAAATAATGAGATAAAAGGTCTCAAGGCAGTAGATGGAACAGAAATCAAATGTTCTAAGGTAATTCTGACAACGGGCACTTTTTTAAATGGTTTAATACATATAGGTGATAAAAAAACGCCAGCTGGTAGGTATGATGAAAAACCGACGCTAGGTTTATCCGATCAATTAAGAAAATATGAGTTTAAATTAGGTAGACTAAAGACCGGAACTCCCCCAAGGTTAGATGGTACTACAATCAATTATGATAATCTTGAACGACAAGATGCAGATAAAGATATTTCTTTTTTCTCTTTCTTGACTAAGAAAGTTTACAACGGTCAGATCTCATGTAGTATGACTTACACAAATAAAAAAGTTCACGAGATTATTTCTGAAAATTTAAAAAAAAGTGCAATGTATTCTGGAAGCATTCAGGGTGTTGGTCCTAGATATTGTCCATCTATTGAAGACAAAATTTATAAATTTAAAGACAAGGCTCGACATCAGATTTTTTTAGAACCTGAAGGCCTTAATGACAATACAGTGTATCCAAATGGTATTTCTACATCACTTCCAGAGGAGATACAGTACAAAATATGTCATAATATCAATGGTTTAGAGAATGTAAAAATTATAAGGCCTGGATATGCAATAGAATATGATTATGTTGACCCTAGAGAGCTTTTCTCAACCCTAGAAACTAAGAAGATTAAAAATTTCTACTTAGCAGGACAAATAAATGGAACTACAGGTTATGAAGAAGCGGCAGCACAAGGATTGATTGCCGGGGCTAATGCAGCTTTATCGATTCAAAAAAAAGAACCATTAATTTTAGATAGATCTCAAGCTTACATAGGTGTCATGATAGATGACTTAATAACTAAAGGAGTTGCTGAGCCTTATAGAATGTTTACTTCAAGAGCTGAATACAGATTAACTCTTAGATCTGACAATGCTGATTTAAGATTAACTGAGATAGGAATAAATATTGGACTAGTCTCGAAAGAAAGAGCTGAAGTTTTTAATTTGAAAAGTAAAAATTTAAGGAATATTTCAAGCAAAATGGATGAATTAAAAATCTCACCCTCAAAAGTATCTCAATTCGGTGTAAAAATTGCAAAAGACGGTATTTTAAGGACTGCGAGCAACATATTAGCTCAAAAAGGTGTGACTATGAACAAAATTAGGGAGATCTGGCCTGAATTAAGCTTTATATCTAAAGATATAGATGATCAATTGGAGACTAATGCTCACTACAAGGGTTATCTAAAGAAGCAAAGCGCTGATATATTAGCTTTTAAAAGAGATGAAAATCTTAAAATCCCAGACAACATTAATTATGATAGTTTTTCTGGGTTTTCAAACGAAGTTAAGTCAAAATTCAAACAAATTAGGCCAAAAACAATGGGTCAAGCACTCAGAATTGACGGTATTACCCCAGCGGCAGTATTTATTCTGTTGTCACATCTTAAAAGAAAGTCTATTAAGAAGATAGCTTGATAGATTCGCATAAAATTGATTACTCAAAACTAGACACTTTGAATGTTTCACGTGAAACATTTCTTGAATTAGATGAATTTAAAGAAATGATTTTGGATGAGAACAAAAAAATTAATTTAATTAGTCAACAGACTGAGGAATTAGCCAGAGACAGACATATAATTGATTGTGCACAAATTATTGATTTAATTGACGAAAATCATCTATCTTGCACTGATCTAGGTTCTGGCTCAGGTTTACCTGGTTTAGTTATCGCTATTATCAAAAAAAAACAAAAATCGAAAATGAAATTTTTTCTTTACGAAAAAAGTTTTAAAAAAAGCAATTTCTTAAAAAAAGTTATTAATAAATTCGAACTAAACGCTGAAGTAATAAATAAAAATATCTTCGAACAAAAAAAATTAAATTCTGATTTAATTGTAGCAAGGGCATTTAAACCTTTGCCGGTTGTTTTAGATTTGGTAACGAAAAACTTTCATGATTTTAAAGACATCATTTTGTTTTTAGGAAAAAGTGGAAAGAGTTCCATTAAACAATGTCTACAAGATTGGAATTTAGAATTTATAGAAAAAAAAAGCGTGACAGAAAAAGATTCTATCATAATAAAAATAAATAAAGTGAGTAAAAAAAAATGAAAGAAAAAATTATTTCAGTCATTAATCAAAAGGGTGGTGTTGGAAAAACGACAACCGTAATTAATTTAGCTGCAGGACTTAGTTTAAATGGAAAAAAAATACTAGTTATAGATTTGGACCCACAAGGAAATGCAACAACAGGATTAGGTTTGTCTAATGTAGCAGATACTAGCAAATCAATTTATGGAGTTTTGAATGGAAAAGAGGAGATTCAAAGTTCAATTCAGAACACTAATTTTGAAAATTTAGATATCGTAACATCAAATGTTGATTTATCTGGTTTGGAGGTTGAAACTGCAGATGACGAAAATAGAGCATATCTTTTAAAGACAAAATTAACCTCATATTTAAACAATTCTAGCCACTCATACGACTACGTCTTGATTGATTGCCCGCCTTCTTTGAGCTTATTAACCGTGATGGCTTTGGTGGCATCAGACTCGTTAGTTGTACCTTTACAAACAGAATTTTTTGCACTTGAGGGGATAACTCAACTTATTAAAACTATAGATCGTATTAAGGTGGGTCTTAATCCAAATTTATTTGTAAGAGGAATTTTATTAACGATGTATGATAAAAGAAACAGACTATCTGCACAAGTTGAAGCAGATGCAAGAGATTATTTCAAAGAAAAAGTTTATCAAACAATAGTTCCTAGAAATGTCCGTTTATCAGAAGCACCTTCACATGGGGTTCCTGTTTTAATATATGATAAACAGTGCCCAGGAAGTAAATCTTATATTAAATTTACAGAGGAGTTCTTGGCTCAAGAATCGAGTTTTGTATCAGCAGCATGAGTAGTATTTTTAAAAATAAAAAAGGTTTAGGAAGGGGATTGTCATCTTTAATAGGAGATACAAAAACAGTCGCAAAAAACAATAAAATTTCAGTTAGTGATTTAATTAGAAATAGATATCAACCAAGAAAGACATTTGATGAAGAAAGCTTGGAGGAGTTAACTAATTCAATTAGGTCTAGAGGTATCATTCAGCCAATTATTGCAAGGCCATCAAGTGGAAATAAATATGAGATAATAGCAGGAGAGAGAAGGTGGCTGGCAGCTCAAAGAGCAGGTTTGCATGAGGTGCCAGTAGTTGTTGTTAACGCAGACGATAAAAAGGCTCTTGAGTTTGGTATTGTTGAAAATGTTCAAAGACATGATTTAAATTCAATAGAGGAAGCAGAAGGATATAAAAGATTGATCGATGAGTTTAGTTATGACCAAGAACAGGTTGCTAAATTTATAGGTAAAAGTAGAAGTCACATTACTAATAGTTTAAGACTTTTAACGCTATCAAGTTACATAACTGATTTGATAAAAACAAATAGGATTTCCCCAGGTCATGCCAAAATTTTAGTTGGACTTAGTAATTCAGATCAAATTGCAAAAAAAATAATTAAAAAAAATCTTTCTGTAAGACAAACAGAAAATCTTGTAAGACTTTACAAGTCTCCAACTAAATCAATCAAAACTTTAAAGGATCCAAATATTAAAAGAATTGAGATCGATCTTATGGAAAAAATAGGTCTCAAAACTCAAATTACTAATAAGAAAAATAACAAAGGGTCTGTAACTTTTGATTATAGAGATTTAGATCAACTAAATCGATTGATAGAAATTATTAAGAAATATTACTAACTGTTATTTGAAGTCTCGTAAACTAAATTAAAAACTAGCATTAAACTAATTGAACTGTTTTTTTTTATGAAAATTTCAGTTCTATTAATATTCATTATTAAATCCTTTATTTTTGATTTTGACCAACATTCAAGTTGCCTTTTTATTATCGGCTTATCTTTCCAAAAAATTGGGGGTTTGTAATCATTTATAAGACTATCAAAACCGACATTGCCACTTTGTGTTTCATATAGACTAAGTAATTTTTTTGCTTTTTGTAGGAATGTTCTTAAAATCAATATTCCATCTTCTGATTTATAATTACTTTCATTAAGTATTTCAGATGTTTTTTGTGAGTTTTTGGATAATGATGTATTTACCAATTCATTTATACTAAAGTTCTCAGCGAGGTTTGTTAATTTATAGATTTCTTCTAAATTTATTTTTTTTTTATCATTGATATAAATCAAAATTTTATCTAATTCGGTTTTTAAATGTCCTCTATCCCCATTACATCGTGATATCAAAAGATTAATCGTTTCCTGAGAAATACTTATTTTGTAATTGTAAAAAAACTTTTTAGCAATTTCTGCTAAAGCAATAGAAGTATCCTTATAGGTTGGAACTATTATTAGTTCTTTTTCTTTTTCAAATAGGTTTCTTAATTTAGATCTTTTCTCTAATATATTTACGTTTAATATAATTTTAGTATCAGAAATTTTTTTGTCTATTATTTTTTCAACAATTTCGTAAATCTTTTCTGAACATCGATTTATAATTATAACTTTTTCTTTTTCAAAAAGTGACCTATTAAACAATTTTTCATAAAATAGTTCATTATTAGAAATGATTTGTCCTTCTTCCAAATTTTCTACACTTCCATTAAATTTTTTTTTTAGTGTCTGAATGATTTCTTTTTTAAGACCTTCATTTTCTCCATAAACTAAAAAAAAATTGTTTTCATCAAATCTTTTTTTATTTATTTCGAAATATTTGATTATCATTCAATTGTTCCTAATAGAAAAATTATATCGTTAGAAATCTTGTTATTTAGATTATTAATAATGCTATTTTCATATTGAGAAGTGTTGAATTTTTCACTTTGTACATCATAACTAAATTCTTCATTAAAATTTTTCTCAGTTAAAACTTCATCCCTTACATTTTTTACCCTCAAATTAACAGCGATAGTTAATTGTTTTTTTGATGGATCGCCTTTGCTGTCTTTGAGTATCGTTGTGAGCGACTGTTTATAGTCTATCTCTAATTTTATCTTTTTTCGCGCATCTTTATTTGAAAGTGTCATAATCATATTTTCAATGGAGAATGAATTTTTATTTTCCGTTTTGTTTTTAATTTCTAATATTTGAAAATTACTGTTTTTTGAATTATATATTGGTTTAAAACCACAATTAGCCAATATTATAGACAAGATTATTATTGATATTAAAGATTTCATTTTACTATTAAATTTACCAGTTTATTTTTAACAATTATATGTTTAAAAATACTTTTCTTTTCGAGAAAATTGGAAATTTTTTTATCTTTTTTTACATTTTCTATAAGTATTTCTTCATCTAGATCTTTTTCAATTTTAATAAGAGATTTTTTCTTACCATTAATTTGAATTACTATATTGACGTATTTTTCCACTAAGTATTCTTTTTGCGTTGTTGGCCATATAATGTCCTTATCTATTTTAATGTCTTTCAAACACTCTGACACTAGGTGTGGAAGTATTGGAAACATCAAAATTAAAATCTTCGAGTAATTTTCTTTTAAATCTTTAATATCCAATTTTTCAATTTCTTTACTTAAAAAGTTATAAGTTTCGTGTAAATAAGCTATTAAGACATTCATATTAAACTTGTCTAGACTGGAGGTATATTTTTGAATTAATTTATTTGTATAAATAGTTAAATTTTCATTTTCGCTGTTTCTTTTTTTATTATTAATTTCTTCAGTAATTTTTTTATGCAATATCCAAAACTTTTGAATAAATTTATAGGCCGCAAGCATGCCTTGTTCAGACCATTGAACATCTTTTTCAGGCGGACTGTCAGATAAAATAAAAAATCTAACAGCATCGGCTCCAAATTGATCCATAATTTTTTCAGGATCAATAGTATTTTTTTTAGATTTTGACATTGACTCAGATGGCCCAACCAAAATTTTTGTTTTATCCTTTATTTTAAAAAAATCTTTTCCATTTTCAGAAAAAACTTCATCTGGACTTACCCATTTGTTATTATTGTCTTTATACGTTTCATGACATACCATTCCTTGTGTAAACAGACCTTGAAATGGTTCTGGTGAAATGAAATTTCGATCTTCAAAACTTAAAGCTTGCATAAAAAATCTTGAATATAACAAATGCAAAATTGCATGCTCTACTCCGCCAATATACTGATCAACAGGCATCCAATACTCAATATCTTCCTTAGCAAAACCATATTCATTATTTTCCGGTGAACAAAAACGTAAGAAATACCAAGAGGAGTCAACAAAAGTATCAAGTGTATCTGTATCTAAGGTACACTTTTGTCCATTGATTATAATTTCTTTCCATTTTTTTTGATGATCTAAAGGGTTGCCTTTTGTATTAAGGTTTATCTTTTCCGGTAGTTTAATAGGCAACATTTTTTTTGGTATCTTAACAATATTTCCGTTTTGATCGTAAGCAATAGGTATAGGACATCCCCAGTACCTTTGTCTGGATATACCCCAGTCTTTTAATCTAAAATTAATTTTTTTTTTTCCGAGTTTATTTTTAGTTAAATATTCAATACTTTTATTAATCGCTTCTCCAGGAGTTTTAAGACCATTTAAAAAAGATGAATTTATCATTAGACCATCCTTAACATAAGCCTCATCTTTGACTTGAAATTCATTACTTTTTTCTTTGGGTCTAACAACAGTTTTAATATTTAATTTGTATTTTCTCGCAAATTCAAAATCTCTTTGATCATGTGCTGGACATCCAAAAACTGCCCCAAAACCATAATCCATAAGTACAAAATTCGCAAAGAATACTGGAACTTTAATATTTGGATCCATAGGATTTAAAGCATGAAGATTTGTTTTAAAGCCAATTTTCTCAGCTTGAGCAATAGATTCTTCAGTAGTTCCAGTCTTTGAACATTCTTCTCTAAAGTTTTGAAACTCTAAACTTTTTTCAAAATGTTTTGACAGAGGATGGTCTACAGATAAAGCAAGAAAAGAAAAACCAAACAAAGTATCAGGTCTTGTTGTAAAACATTTTATATTCTTTACTGGTAAATCACCTTCAATTTTAAAATCGATTTCGCAACCAAATGATTTACCAATCCAGTTTTTTTGCATTGTTTTTACTTTGTTAGGCCATTCTGACAAACTATTAAGACCATCAAGTAATTGTTCTGAAAACTTAGAAATATTAAAAAACCATTGATTTAATTTTTTTCTCTCTACTTGTGCACCTGATCTCCACCCCTTACCATCTATCACTTGTTCATTTGCTAGAACTGTTTGATCCACTGGATCCCAATTAACATAATTTTCTTTTCGGTAAACTAAACCCTTACTGTACAGTTCTAGAAAAAAAAGTTGTTGATGTTTGTAATAACTTGGAGAACATGTAGATATTTCTCTATCCCAATCTATTGAAAGCCCCAACCTCTTAAGCTGAGTTTTCATAGTAGATATATTTTTTGCAGTCCATTCTTTAGGATCTAGATTATTTTCTCTTGCTGCGTTTTCAGCGGGCATTCCGAATGAGTCCCAACCCATTGGATGGAGAACATTAAAATTCTGTAATCTTTTAAATCTGGCTAATACATCTCCAATTGTATAGTTCCTTACATGACCCATATGAATTTTTCCTGATGGATAAGGAAACATCTCTAAACAATAGAATTTTTTTTTAGATAAATCTTTTTTCGTTTTAAAAGTTTTGTTTTTTTCCCAAAACTCTTGCCACTTTTTTTCTGTTGATTTGAAATTGTATCTATCCACTTACGAAAAAAATTATTTATTTTTAATTAAACCTTTACCTCTAAATTTTCCCTCAGTTTCTTTATATTTTTTGAAGTCGTCCTTTTCAAATAATGCTGCTTTTTTTAAAATAGCCAATTTTAATTCACTCTCAAGTTTTGATTTAATTTTTTTAGTCTTACAGTCACTTTGTACACAGGATTTTTCGAAGACCATCACTTGAATAGCATCAGCTCTAATTTCGTTTGTCATAAACCTAATCGTCAATTTTAATTCCCTACTAGTACTCCCAGAATTATTTTCTGCTGAAAACCATTCGGTAATTATAATTCCTCCAGAGTAACTTGCATTAGTCAGTGGTACAAAATCCAAAACATCTACAGCACCCCTCCAAAGTGGATTTGAAGACGCAAAATCAAAATCCCCACCTCTTGTTGCTCCTTTACCAAATCTAAATCCTCTACCTTCTTGTATGTTTTTCTTTACTCTCTCATCAACATTGACAGGATTGTCTTTGATATCTGATCTTTTGTAAAAACCACACGAATTAAGAAGGAAAATTGCAAAAGTTATAAGGGCAAAAAGTTTAATTAGATTTGTTTTCATGAAAAATATAAATACCAGAAATTAATAATTATCTCAGAATTATTTAAAAATAGGGCTTAATTACGTGATAAAAATATCACATATTATGAAAAAATGCATAAAATTTACTTAAAATCCACTGTTTTAGGGGTTTTCTGTTAATAAAGCTTTGTTCATATGAATACAACAAAAAAAAAGGAGTAATTTATGAATAACATTAGAAAAATAGGACTTACAGCATTAGCAGGTTCGTTAATGACTTTAGGTTCTGCTGTTGCAGGCGAAATGTCTGTTTCTGGTGGTATTAATACTACACTAAAATTTGGTAAGCCAAATCAAGGTAATAATACTGGCAGATCTATTGGTACAGATAAAGACGTAAGTTTCTCAGGCGGTGGTGAGTTAGATAACGGTACAACGTTTTCTATGAGCACAACGCTTTATGATAACTACGAAATGTCAGCATCAACAACAACAATCACAACACCATCACTAGGTTCATTCCAGTTAGGTTCAAGTACTGGTTCAGCTTCAGGAAAATATGATGAAGAAGTTCCACAAGCATACGAGCAAGTATCTGACGCTAAGCAAACTATGGCAAACCAAGTTGGTAACTTTATGGATAACAACCATATAATGTACACACCTCCAGCATTGGATTTAATGGGTGCAAATATTCAAGCACATCTTGGATACACTCCAGCAGCTACAGATGCAGCGGTATCTGACGGTGGACAAGCATCTTACTCACAAGAATGGGGTGCAGGTCACGAAGTTGGTGTTACTATAACTTACGACGCTTTAAAAGTTGGTATCTACGGTTCTGAGAGAGAAGCCCTAACACCTAATGCATCAAGCGGTCAGCAAATTTCTGATCCGTTCGAAGGTGCATGGTACGTTAACTACTCATTTGGACCAGTATCAATTGGTTATACAGAGTCTTACATGGACGGTGGTGTAACACAAGCGCTATCAAGTGAAACTACAACTGCTGCTAAAGCAGAGAGAACAGCTGGTGGTATCTTTACAGGTGAGCAAATGTCGATTGCGTTTAACGTAAATGACAATATGTCTATCTCGTACACTACATCAGATGAAACTTACGACACTCAGGATGATGCTCTAACTGCAGTAACAACTGATGATGACGTAACAGAAACAATCGATGCGATCCAAATTGCTTATTCAATGGGTGGTATGTCAATTAAAGCATACAACATGGAAGTAAGTAATCCAGATCAAGACGATGACGCAGCTGATCAAAGTATAACTGAAATTGCTTTAGGATTTGCATTCTAATTTAATTTAGTTTTAAAATTAAAACGGCCCAGTATTTATACTTGGGCCGTTTTTTTTTATCCAAGATATAGCTGCTATTCCATAGGGTGAACATAATCTTGTTTTTTTGAGAGTTTTAAAATTAATCCCTCCAAGTAATACAATCTTTTTTTTTGTTAGATTTTTTAATAAATTTGTCTTTATAATATTAAGAAACTTTTTGTTCTTATTATTTTCAAAAATTGGACTTAAAAAAATTTTTGAACATCCTTGTTTTTCCTTAATTTTAAGTTCAGTTATGTTGTGAGCTGAGCCAATTATATCAAATTTTTTTTTTATTATATTCTGAAATCTTAATTGTTTGTTAAATGAAGGAACATATAGTCCATCAAAATTATACTTAATTGCATCTTTCAAGTTATTAGAAATATATACTTTCCGTCTGTTATTTTTACAATGTACTACTAATTTTTTGAGTTCTTGAGCGTCATTTTTTTTGTCATAATTTCTATATATTACCGAAATTTGAGCAGGTAATTTTTCAATTTCATTTTTGTTAAATTCATCTATAAAATAAAAATACCTAATATTCATATGGAGAATGTAGTAAAAAATTTTGATTTAGTAAAAGAGGAAATAAGCAATTTTAAAAACGCTAATATTGTGGCTGTATCAAAAACATTTCCTATTGGTCACATATTACCTTTAATAAATCATGGTCATCAGCATTTTGGGGAAAATAAGGTTCAAGAGGCTCAAGAAAAATGGACATCATTAAAAAACGATTTTCCTAATTTAAAACTACATTTAATAGGAAAATTGCAAACGAACAAAGTCAAATTTGCCATACCTTTATTTGATTACATTCATTCACTGGATAGCATTAAACTTGCAGAAAAAATCTCACTGGAACAGGAAAAAAAGAATTTTAAACCAAAAATCTTTATTCAAATTAACCTGGGTAAAGAAAATCAAAAGTCAGGCATTGACGAAAATGACTTGGAAAGTTTTTATAAAAGATGTGTAACCGAATTTAACCTTAACATCATAGGTATTATGTGTTTACCGCCATTCGATGAAGACCCGACTCCTTTTTTTAAAAAGATGCAAAACTTATCAACAAGTTTGAATTTAAAAGAAATTAGTATGGGAATGTCCAACGATTATATGGATGCGCTAAGGTTCAAGGCAACATATATTAGAGTTGGTTCTAAAATTTTTGGAAACAGAAGCTAGGATATTTTAATTTTTGAATTTTTTTTTATTATCTTCAGTAATATTTTAATATCATTCAAACTTAATCCTATACACCCTTTAGTGGGTTTATAATTATTTGTGACATGAATAAAAATAGCGCTCCCTTTATTTCTGATTATTCTTCGAGTGTTATAATTGATTACAATAATAATGTCATAAATCTTATCTTTTCTATGTAGCTTTTCGGCTTTAATTTTTTTATTTAATTTTATTTCTTTATTATAATTGACATTGTTAGGGTCATCACACCAACCCATTTGCTTACTTATCCTGAAGATTTTTAATTTTGTATTAGGTTTATCTAACCTATCTTTTCTATAATAAACTGGCCCTAATGAAAATGTTCCTGCTGGAGTAGAATTATCTCCCTCTAATTTTTTTTTTTTTAAACCATTTTTACCAATAGAGCATTTAAATTGGAAATCATCACAAATTAAGGTGTCTTTATTTTTTAACTTAATTATCATAAGTTCTAAATTATATGGTAAATCAAAAATTATATATAATAAATTTATCAAATTTTTACGATATCATCAGCGAACTTAAAGAACATATTGGTTATGAAATATTTAAATTTGATAATAAAGAAATTTTTTTGGATAAATATAAGAGTAAAAGTATTTCTATAGAAAACTCAATTCTAATTGTGCATGAAAAAGAATATAATTTTTTTGTAAAAAATGTGAACGAAGATCAAATTATCAAATTTAAACCACCAGTAAACTTTTTTACTTTTATTGAAAATTTAAATGTAAAATTTATTCAGAAAAAATATCAAGACCAATCAAATGTAAATATTAAAGACTTTTCTTTAGATATTAATTCGAGGGAACTTAAAAAGGATGAATTGAGTTTGAAACTAACTGAACGCGAAACAGATATGATATTGTATTTAAATGACTCAAAAAAACCAGTTAACGTTGAAACTTTAGAAAAAGAAATTTGGCAACATTCTTCTGATCTTGAAACCCACACAGTTGAAACTCACATTTACAGACTTAGAAAAAAAATAAAAACTGAATTTGGAAATGATGACTTAATTAAAAGTGATAAAGATGGATATATTATCTAATGAAAAAGAAAAACTTTATTGCTAAAGATCTATTTTCAAAAAAATACAAGCCAAGGGTCATTAAACCAAAAAAAGGAAAAGGAAGTTTTAAGAGAAAGAAAAAATAATTAAATTCGTGCACCTATTTGTTGAATTACTTTTGATGACATTTCTGTTCCTTTTTCTAAACACTCCTTCTGCTTCATCTTATTCACATGACCATGTAAGAAACCTGCCGCAAATAAATCACCAGCACCTGTAAGATCAACTATTTTTAGATCTTTTTTAATTCCGCATTCTGTTACTTCACTTCCATTAATAGAAACAGCACCCTTTTCACCTCTTGTTATCACTAATAACTTTTTTAATTCTTTGGCAAAATTTATTACCTCATCAAAATTTTTTGCATTAATTAGTGACATAATTTCTTGTTCATTAGCAAAAGTTATATCTAGTTTACTTTTTACTAACTCTAGAAAATGAGGTTTGTGTCTATCTACGCAAAATTGATCTGATAATGACATAGCAACTTTATTTGCATTATTTATTGCTTTATCAAATGCTTTTCTTGGATCACCTTCATCCCAAAGATATCCCTCTAGAAAAATAATTTCACTTTTTTTGATGGCATTCGCGTCAACATCGTTCTCATTAATTTTTCCAGCTGTTCCAAGGAATGTACACATAGTTCTTTCTGAATCTGGAGTAACCAATATTAAACATGTGCCAGTGGGTAACTCTTCTTTCTTTTTTGAATAAAAATATTTAACATTCTCAGTCTTAAGACCCTCCTCATATTTTCCACCAAGATCATCATCATTTACTTTACCAATAAATCCAACATCATTTCCTAATTGTGATAATCCAACGATTGAATTAGCCACTGATCCACCAGAAACAGTTTTTTCAATTTTAAGGTTTGAAAGTAATTGTTTAAATTCCCTCTCATCAAAAATTAATTTCATCGTGCTTTTTGTTAGATTATTTTTTTTTATAAATTCATCATCAACTTTACATATGACGTCCACTATTGCGTTTCCAATTCCTAAGATTTTCATATTAAGCTTTCTTCGTTTTGATTGGTTTTATTCTATTAGGATAGCAAGATGAGCAAATTTTACAAGTTATTCCATAGCAATCTCGAGCTTTGCAAAACTCCCTTCCATAATAGATTATTTGTAAGTGAAGTTTATTCCAACTTTTTTTAGGAAATAACCTTTTAAGATCTTCCTCTGTTTGTACTACATTTTTACCATTAGTAAGTCCCCACCTTTGCGCTAATCTGTGTATATGTGTATCTATTGGAAATGCAGGATGACCAAAACCTTGGGACATAACTACACTCGCAGTTTTATGCCCAACACCAGGAAGTTCTTCTAGTTCCTGAAAAGTTTTTGGAACTTTACCGTTATATTTTTCTACTAATATTTTTGAAAGATTAAAAATGCTTTTAGCTTTAATCCTAAAAATACCTATTCTTTTTATTAATTTTTCTATTTTTTTTCTACCAAGTTTTACGAAGTGTTTTGGTTTGTGATATTTTGGGTAAATATCTTTTGTGACATTATTCACATTTACATCTGTACATTGAGCAGAAAGCAAAACTGAAATTAAAAGTGTGAATACATTTCTACTATGTAATGGAACAGAAATTTTCGGATAAGTTTTGTTTAAGATTTTAAGAACTATTTTAGCTCTTTTTTTCTTTTCAGCCTCTCTCAGACTCATTTAAAATCTAAGACATTCCTCATTGAGTAAAGTCCTGGTTTTTTTGACATAAGCCATTTAGCAGCTGCTAAAGCTCCCTCAGAATATAAAGCTCTATCAAATGCCTCATGATTTAGAGTTATAATCTCTTTACCACTTGAAAACTTTACTTCATGTTCACCAACAGTCTCACCTTTTCTTATTGAATTAAAATTAATTTTTTTTCCGTAAGGAAAAGTTTTTTTGTTAAAGTATTTATTGCCAATCATTTTATAAAAATCTTTATTTTTGCCAACTGCTATACCCTTTCCTAGCATTAAGGCAGTACCTGATGGGTGATCTTTTTTGTGCTTGTGATGTACCTCATAAACTTTACTTAGAAAATTATTTCCCAACGAACTTGAAGCGATCTCAGTAAGATACATTAAAAGATTAATTCCTAGACTCATATTTCCTGCTTTTAAAATTGGAATCTTTCTTGAGTATTTTTTTATTAATTCTTCCTCCTGTTTGGAAAATCCAGTAGTACCAATCACTACTTTTTTCTTTAGTTTTGATGCCATTTTCAAAACTTGGAAGGTGCACTTTGGTACTGTAAAATCAATAATGATATTTGCTTTTCTAAAAGCACTTTCATCATTTAACACAGGTTTAATTCCTGATATTTTTCTATTAATTTTTCTATTCTCTGTGAGTGCAACAATCTTAAATTTTCTATCTAATTTTGAAGACTTGATTATTTGTTGACCCATTCGGCCTAGACAACCAGTTACAGCTAAATTAATTTTATTCATAATCTAATAAAGTTCTATATACGTAAGATGATTATAAGAATTTAATTCATCTTTTGAAAGTTCTAATTTATTACTTAACACATTAGATAGATTTGGGAATTCAAAGTAAGTTTTGATATTTTTTTCTATATTTTTAAAATCATTTTCGTTTGTAGGATAGTCTCTAAGTCGAAATTTAATTTTTTCACAGGCAATGTAGTATTTTTTTGAAAATAGTTTTTTTATTAATTCTTTAGAAAAAACAAAAAAGGTTTTTAAAAGACTTAATTTTGTATAATTGTGATTAAATCCACTATTACTAATTACATGATTAAGAGTATAAAAATCTCCTTTATCAGGGAGATAATTATCTTCAAGAATAATATTTTTTATATTAAAAAATTTAGCTTGCTGCAATCTTTCATAATGATTTACATGATCATCCAAAAAAACTAAAGTATCTTCAGGAATATTGGAAAAATCTTGATACTTAAAATCTATGTTCGAATATTTCACTTTTTTAGAAATATACTCCCTTTGATTTAAATTTATATCTATGGATAAAATTTTACTGTTAGGCAGAGTATTTTCAATTAACCATGTAGACTGACCTCTAAATACTCCAGACTCAATGACATAACTTGGATTTAATTTTTTTAGTATAAAATATGTTGCTAACATGTGCTGAAATCTCATTCCATGAATATTCTCTTTTATTGGCCTATGTTCATAGAGGTTTTTAAATGCATCAAGTTCATTTAATATTTCATCTGCACCCCATTTTGGAGGATTTTTGGTAAAAGTTTTCATTTAAATATAAGATATGAGATTAATATAATGGAAACAACAATTAAAAACCAAATAAATAAATTTTTAATAAATTGTTTAAATTTTGAATTAGAATTTAGGAATCCTGGAATTATTAAAATTAAAACTGCTATTAAAAAAATAGCAGGTACTATTTGATCTAGACTCATTTATTAATTTTTCCAAAAACTTTTAGCTTTTTCAAAGAATTTTTTAATACTAGGGTTTGACTTTTCATTCTCAATTTTTCTGAATTTTTCTAGTAATTCTCTCTGCTCTTTATTTAAAGAGATTGGTACTTCAGTATTTAGTTGGACATATAAGTCACCATACCCACTACCTCTAATATAGGGCATTCCTTTCCCTTTAAGTCTAAGTTGTTTTCCACTTTGGGTTCCAGCAGGTATTTTTATTTTAGCTTTTCCTCCATCAATAGTAGGAATCTCTATAATAGACCCCAAGGCTGCGTCTGCAATTGATATAGGGCATTCAAAGTACAGGTTTTCGTCAGATCTTTTAAATAGATCATGAGAATAAACGTTAATGAATAGATAAAGATCTCCACTTCCCGCACCTCTTGAGCCAGCCTCACCTTTTCCTGCCAATCTTATTCTTGTACCATCATCAACACCTTTTGGAATTGTAACAGATAATCTTTTCGAAGCCTGTTTTTTTCCTTGGCCACTACAACTTGAACATGGATTTGTTATTTGTTCTCCAGAGCCAGAACACTGTGGACAAGTCTGTTGGACAGTGAAAAAACCTTGGCTTGATCTAACTTGACCATGGCCGTCGCACATTGAGCATGAACTTACGTTGTAACCAGGCTTCGATCCACTTCCTTTACAAGTATCACATTTTTCTGAGGTAGAAAATTTTATATCTTGTTTTTTACCTGTATATGCCTCATTCAATGAGATAGATAAATCATATCTTAAATCTGAACCTCGATTGTTCGATTTTCTTGACCTTCTACCACCCCCAAAACCTTCACCAAAAAAATCTTCAAAAATGTCAGAGAAGTGGCTTGAAAAATCAAAATTACTAAATCCTCCTCTTCCACCACCACCATTTTCAAAAGCAGCGTGTCCGAAATTATCGTAGTTTTGTTTTCTCTCAGTGTTAGATAATACGTGATAAGCTTCTGAAGCTTCTTTAAATTTTTCTTCTGAGGCTTTGTCGCCTTTGTTTTTGTCTGGATGATATTTTACTGCAAGTTTTCTATAAGCAGATTTTATTTGCTCCGGAGAGGCTGATTTATTTATACCCAAGACGTCGTAATAATCTCTTTTTGTCATAATAAATTAGACAAATAGTTGCTATCTTAGGCGCTTTTTTCTTTATTCTCGTCTTTTACTTCTTCAAAGTCTGCATCAACAACGTTGTCGTCTTTTTTTCCTTCTTGTTTTTGGTCTTTAGCATTTTCAGCTGGTTTTGCACTTTGTTGAGATTTGTAAATAGCTTCACCAAGTTTCATAGAAGCCTGTACTAAATCCTGAGTTTTCTTTTTAATAACTTCAACATCAGTTCCTTTTAAAGCATTTCTTAAATCTGCAGCCGCGGTTTCAATAGCTTTTTTATCAGCTTCAGAAACTTTAGAACCATGTTCCTTTAAATTTTTTTCTGTTGAGTGCACAAGAGTGTCTGCTTGATTTCTTGCATCAACAGCCTCTCTTTTTTTCTTATCTTCTTCTTTATTTGCTTCAGCATCTTTAACCATTTTGCTAATTTCTTCATCGCTCAAGCCTCCAGAAGCCTGAATTTGAATTTTTTGTTCTTTACCAGTCCCTTTATCTTTTGCTGAAACATTTACTATTCCGTTGGCATCAATATCAAAAGTTACTTCAATTTGAGGGACTCCTCTTGGTGCTGGAGCAATTCCAACCAACTCAAAGTTTCCTAAAATTTTATTATCAGAAGCCATTTCTCTTTCACCTTGAAGAACTCTTATTGATACAGCTGGCTGATTATCTTCAGCTGTAGAAAAAACTTGGCTTTTCTTTGTAGGAATAGTTGTGTTTTTTTCAATCAGTTTTGTAGATACACCACCTAAAGTTTCGATACCTAAAGAAAGAGGTGTTACATCTAATAATAATACATCTTTTACATCACCTTGGAGTACACCTGCTTGAATTGCAGCGCCCATAGCAACTACTTCATCAGGGTTAACAGATTTATTCGGTTCTTTGCCAAAGAAGTTTTTAACTTCTTCAATTATTTTTGGCATTCTTGTCATACCTCCAACAAGAACAATTTCGTCGATTTCACTTGCCGATAGACCAGCATCTTTAAGAGCAGTTTGGCATGGTGGCATTGTTCTTTTAATTAAATCTTCAACCAAAGCCTCAAGTTTCGCTCTTGTCATTTTTAAATTTATGTGTTTTGGACCAGTCTTATCAGCTGTAATAAAAGGAAGATTTATTTCAGTTTGTGCCGCAGAAGACAATTCTATTTTAGCTTTTTCTGCCGCCTCTTTTAATCTTTGTAATGCAAGTTTGTCGGATTTTAAATCAATTCCATTATCTTTTTTAAACTCAGAAAGCAAATAATCTACAATAGTATTATCAAAATCTTCTCCACCTAAAAACGTATCACCATTTGTTGATTTAACTTCAAATACTCCATCACCTAATTCTAAAATCGAAACATCAAATGTTCCACCACCAAGGTCGTAAACAGCAATCTTTTTGTTTGCTTTTTTATCTAGACCATATGCTAACGATGCAGCAGTTGGTTCATTAATAATTCTTAAAACTTCTAATCCTGCAATCTTTCCAGCATCTTTAGTAGCTTGTCTTTGAGCATCATTAAAATATGCTGGCACAGTAATTACTGCTTTAGTAACTTCTTGACCTAAATATTTTTCAGCAGTCTCTTTCATTTTTTGTAAAACGAACGCTGATATTTGAGAAGGTGAATATTTTTTTCCTTTAGCTTCTATCCAAGCGTCACCTTTTTCTGAGTTAATTATCTTAAAAGGAGATGTTTCAATATCTTTTTTAACTGATGGGTCAGAAAAGTTTCTTCCAATTAGTCTTTTAACAGCAAAAATTGTGTTTTCAGGGTTTGTGACAGCCTGTCTTTTTGCTGGCTGTCCAATAAGCTTTTCATCATTTTCAGTAAAAGCTACTACCGAAGGAGTAGTTCTTGCACCTTCTGCGTTTTCTAAAACCTTTGCCTGTGCACCTTCCATTATGGAGACACATGAATTCGTAGTTCCTAAATCTATTCCTATTACTTTGCTCATAATTTTTTATATTTGAAACTCATATATGTGTTTTTTCTTGATCTACAAGTTCCCATATCTTATTTTTTTTGCTCTTTTTCCCTTGTTTTCTGTGGTTTTTTTGACACCCCAACTAACGATGGTCGTAAAAGTCTATCTTTTAACATAAATCCTTTTTGTATTTCCTGCACAATTGTTCCAGGCTCTTTACTGTCGTCTTCAATCTCCATCATTGCTTGATGTTTATTTGGGTCAAGTTTCTCATTTATAGAAACTACGGGCACAATATTATTCTTCTTAAAAATTGTTAATGTGTCATTTAAAATAATTTCTATGTGGTCCATAATTTTCTTCTTTGAATTTTCATCTAAGTTTTGATCATTATTTATCGATTGTTTTGACCTTTCAAGATTGTCTAAAAGATTTAACGCATCTCTCGCAAAAACCATGCCACCATAATCAAATGCTTCATCCTTTTCTTTTTCAAATCTTCTACGTTGATTTTCTAATTCAGCAAATGATCTTGTTAGTTTATCTTCTAATTCAACTATTTTTTCTTCGGGACTTATTTTTTTTTCTTCTTTAGCCTTATTATCTTCAGACTTATCTTTATTTAAATCTTCTTTATTTTCCTCAATAGTGTTTTTTTCTTCAGGCATTAAAGGTTATATGGTAAGAAATTTGGTATTTACTAGATGAAAAATAAAAAAATTTCTAAAATACTAATAGGCACTAATAATCGAGGAAAACTGAGAGAAATTGCTAGTTTATTACCTAAAAAGGTAAAAGTTTTCTCAACTAAAGATTTTAATCTCAAAAGCCCAAATGAAACTGGCAAAACCTTCAAATCTAACGCGCTAATTAAAGCAAAATATTTTTCAAAAAAAACAAATCTAATATGTTTATCAGACGACTCAGGTTTAGAGATTGATGTTCTCAAAAAAAAACCAGGAATTTATTCAGCTCGATGGGGAGGTAAAAAAAATGACTTCAATAAAGCAATGCAAAGGGTCTACAAAGAATTGGATAAAAAGGATAAAGAATGGAGAACAAAAAAGGTCTCAGCAAGATTTATTTGTGCATTAGTTATCTATTGGCCAAATAGAAAAAAAATTTATTCTTTAGGTAAAGTAAGTGGAAAAATATCTAAAACCAAAAAAGGAAAAAATGGATTTGGATATGATCCAATTTTTATTCCAAATGGTCATAATAGAACTTTTGCTGAGATGAGCAAAAGGCACAAATATAAAATTGACCATAGAGCAAAAGCCTTTAAAAAAATTAAAAAATTTTTTTAAATTTATTGTTTTCCACTTTATAAAAATTTAAAACGTGTTTTATACGTTTATCCTCTATTTCAAACAAACCAATCTTGCCCTTGAAGGTATTTTTCTGATCAAATATTTTATTATTTAATTGGAAGTTATTTACTTTAGAAAGATAAAAAATTAATCCAACCATATCGAAACCCAATAAAGAGATTTGATTTGGCTCAGATGAATATTTCTTAAAATATTCCTGTTTAAATTCATCAAAATTTTTTTTATTTACTGAAGGAAAATAAAGATTCTGGGAACTATCTTCGTTAAGTAAAGACTCATCAAACCATTGGTTTAAAGTAATGAAATATATTTTTTTTGGTGTAACATCTGTATAAATTAAAGATGTCGTTATACTTTTAAGTGTTTCATCGAAAGCAGAAATTATCACGGAGTCAAAGTTTACTTTTCCAAGAGTATCCTTTTTTTCCAAATTTTCTATTATTTTTTCTTTATTAAACTCATCTGACTCTTCCACCCTTTTTATTTCGTCAGCTAAATTTTGCTTTCTCCTATCGTATTTGGTAATTTTTTCTATTCTCTTGGTTAACAAAGTTGGATCAGTCTCGTAAAAATATTTTTTTTTCAATTTTATATTTGTTGAAGATAGACCCTTTTCAATTTCATCTCTGAAACGATCCTCGGGAATTAAACAAATTGTTTTAACTAGTCCTTCTATTTTTTGAAATTTTTCAATCGCTTCAAGTTGGGATAATGCATTTACACCAACAGAAATAATATTGTTACCTTTTTTTTCAAGTTTATTTGTAAAGGATAAAAAAATTGCATCATTTAGTTTTGATAAGTTTTTAATATTTTTTTCAAAAATTGGACCTATAAAAATTCTTACACCATTATCGTAAAGTTCTTTAGCAGCTATATAGTTTTGTTCAGGATTATCGAAATTGTTTTTTGGTAGAATTTCTAGTTTAGAACTGTCAATCTTATTCACTGCCATACTCACAGATCTTAAAACAGAGGTCCCAATATTTTTATTCTCACCACTCAAAGGTAATAATAGTCCTATTTTTATTTTTTCTGAAGCTGATGCCGAGATAGAGCTTATTATTAGAAAAGTTAAAATAGATATTAAAAGGTTAATTTTATTTTTCATTTCATTACTAAATATTATATTCTTTTAGAACAATGAAGTCTAAAACTCAAAAACTTAAAAAGGGACTTTACATAGTTTCTACACCTATAGGAAATTTAAAAGACATTACTTTCAGAGCAATAGATATACTTAAGAAATCGGATATGATTTTGTGTGAAGATACAAGAAATTCAAAAAAACTACTCACTCATTACGAGATTAAGTCAAAGTTGGTACCGTATCATAAATTTAACGAGAGAAAAATTTCTAAAGAAATTGTTTCTGAAATTCAAAAATACAACATCATATCTCTTATTTCAGATGCTGGTACACCAGTTATTTCAGATCCAGGCAAAATACTTATTAAAGAATGTGTTTCAAAAAATATACCAATTATTCCGATCCCTGGAGTTTCCTCAGTTACTGCTACAGCGTCCATAAGTGGTTTTTCAGAAAAATTTATTTTTTTTGGTTTCTTGTCTGAAAAACTATCAGCATTAAAAAAAGAGCTTGAGATGTTAAGTAAAATTGATTGTTCGATAATTTTATTTTCATCTCCAAGAAAATTTCTTAAAAATTTAGAAAAATTTCAAGAATATTTTAGTGATAGAGAGCTAGTAATTTGTAGAGAAATTACAAAATTACATGAAGAGTTTATTAGATTAAAAGTCAGTGATTTGAAAAAAATTGATTTAAATATTAAAGGTGAATTGACAGCTATTTTTTCTGAAAAGAAAAATTCGATTAATAATTTTAACTATCTAACCGAATCTGATATGGAATTGATTAACAAGATGTTATCAAAAAAAACAATTAAAGATATTGTAAATTATTTTAAAGATAGAAATATTCCAAAACGTACAATTTATAATTATTGTCTTGAAAAAAAAAATGAAGATTAGGTATTTATTTATATTACTAATATTTCTTAACTCTTGTGTTGGAACAGGAACAAGTGGATTATTTGGAACTGGTGTATCGGTCGCGGTCGATCCAAGGTCAATTGGAACACAGATAGATGATACAATAATGCAAAAAAATTTATCAACCAGACTTACTTTAGAAGACAAAAGTTATTTTTTAGCAGTAAAATCAAAAGTTCTGGACGGCAGAATATTTATAACTGGTAAAGTAGATAATCCAGAGGATAAACTCAAAATTACCAAAATAGCTTGGGAAACAGAGGGAGTAAGATCTGTAAGGAATGATATAAAAATAAAAGAAGAATTTAATTTTAAACAGTCGGCTAAGGATCTATTAATTACTTCTCAATTAAGAACAGCTTTAATGTTTAATAAAGAAATCAAATCAAGAAACTATCAAATAGATACATATAAAAAACGAATATATATTTATGGTATTGCTGAAACAAAAGAGGAGCTTAAATTGGTAGTTGATGAAGCTAAGTCAATTTTAGATGTTGAAAAAGTGATAGCAAGTATCCTTTTAATGGAAGACTTAAGAATTCAAAAGAATTAATTTTTTTTATTATAGTCAATTACACCAGCAGAGTAAGCAGCAACAGATGCTAAGTTTAAAATTTCTGAAGTTGAACTTCTAAGTGGAGCTATTTCAATTGCCTGTCCTAATCCTATAAGAAGCGGACCGATTACCTTTGCTCTACTCATCGATTTCATTGTTTTAAAGGATATCGCGGCACTGTGCTGACTCGGCATTATCAAAACATTCGCGTTACCTACAATTTCTGAAAAAGGGTATAATTCTTTATATGTTTCTTCTAAAGCGACATCTGGTTGCATTTCACCATCAAATTTAAAATCCACTTTCCTTTCTTTTAAAATTTGAACTGCATCACTTATTCTTTTTGTTCGGTCTGTTACTGGCTGACCAAAAGTTGAATGAGATAAAAACGCAACCTTAGGATCAAAACCAAATAATCGTACAACTCTTGCTGTTGAAATTGCCATTTCTGCTAACTGATCCGCATCTGGATATTCGATTACAGAAGTATCACAAACAAATATTGTTTTACCTCTGTTTATTATCATATTGAGACCAAACATTATTTCACCTGGCCTTGGATCTACAACTTTTGTAATTTTCTCTAGTGAAGAGGAATAACGTCTGGTGTTTCCGGTAACCATTGCGTCTGCATCCCCACAAGAAACCATACATGCCCCCCAGATAACTCTGTCATTTCTTATCAATTTATCACAGTCTCTTTCTAACAAACCTTCTTTTCTCTGCAGCTTTTCAAATAAAAATTTTACATATCTTTCCCTTAACTCTTTATTTGTTGAATTAACTATCTTAATATCAAGTTTTTCTTCATAGCCAATTTCGTATAATTTCTTTTTTACAATATCCTCTTTTGCAATTAAAATGGGTTCTCCGAGACCATTATTTTTGAACGCAATTGCAGCCTTTAAATTATTTTCATCTTCCCCATCAGCAAAAACTACTCTTTTCTGATTTTTTTTGATTTGAGAATTAATCCCCTGAATTACCGCTACAGATGGGTCTAAACGGTTTTTGAGTTGTTCGGCATAGTTATCAAAATCCTCAATATTTTTTCTTGCTACGCCAGTTTTTATAGCAGCTTTCGCAACTGCTACTGGAATAACACTTATTAACCTTGGATCAAAAGTTGATGGAATTATATATTCTTTACCATAATGCGGTCTATCTCCACCCATTGCAGCAACTACTTCATCCGGCACTCTTTCTCTTGCTAAGGTGGCTATAGCTTTAACGGCAGCAACTTTCATTTCTTCGTTTATTGTTTTAGCTCTTACATCGAGAGCTCCTCTAAAAATATATGGAAAACCGATTAAATTATTTACTTGATTTGGATAGTCCGACCTTCCAGTTGCTATAATTGCGTCCTCTCTTACCTCCTCAACATCTTCAGGAATAATTTCAGGGTCTGGATTTGCACATGCAAATATAATTGGATTTTTCGACATTTTCTTAATCATTTCTTTTTTTAAAACACCGGCTTGAGAAAGACCCAAAAATACATCTGCTCCTTCAATTGCGTCATTAAGATTTCTATTCTTTGTTTTGATGGCAAATTTTTTTTTCCACTCATTTAAGTTATCTCTTTCGGAATGCATTACCCCTTTTGAGTCTAACATCGTAATATTTTTTTCGTTAACTCCAGTATTTATAAAAAGATTGGCGCAAGCCATAGCAGATGCACCTGCACCATTAATAACTACTTTTATATCTTTGATATTTTTTTTTGCTATGTCACAAGCATTAATTAGCGCTGCACTTGTAATTATTGCAGTACCATGTTGATCGTCATGAAAAACTGGTATATCCAGTAATTTCTTTAATTCATTTTCTATAATAAAACATTCAGGTGCTTTTATGTCCTCTAAATTAATCCCTCCAAAACTCTTTGAAATACTTTTAATAGAATTGATAATTTCTTTTGTATCAGATGAATCAATTTCAATATCTATAGAGTCTATATCTGCAAATCTTTTAAATAAAACTGCCTTTCCTTCCATTACTGGCTTTGAGGCTACCGCACCAAGATTCCCGAGACCTAAAATAGCAGAGCCGTTACTTATTACAGCAACAAGATTGCCTTTGGTTGTATAATCATATGCAAGGTCCGGGTTTTTTGAAATTGCTTTTACAGGCGCAGCAACACCAGGTGAATACGCTAATGCCAAATCCCTCTTTGAAGTCATTGGTTTAGATGAAATAATCTCAATCTTGCCAGATTTATTAGTATTATGAAAATCTAATGCTTCTTTGTCTGAGTAATGTTCAATTTTATTTTTTTTCATTTCGATTATTTATGTATACAAATGAGCCAATAATAAGACTAATATGATTTATGAACATAATTAAGTCAACTGGCACTTTTAGTTTTTATACTCTGATAAGCAGAATATCAGGATATTTTAGGGATATTCTTATTGCCGTGTTTCTTGGATCTGGGCCAATTGCTGATGCTTTTTTTGTTGCATTTAGAATTCCAAATACATTTAGAAGAATTTTTGGAGAAGGTTCTTTTAATGCGGCGTTTGTCCCAAGTTATGCAAAAGAATTAACAAAATCTAAAAAAAATTCTGAAAACTTTGCAAATAAAGTTTTTAGCTTACTTACTTTTTCACTGTTTGGGCTTGTAATTCTTGTTGAATTATTCATGCCTTTATTTGTTTCACTTATAGCTCCAGGTTTTAAATCAGATCCTGAAAAGTTTGTTTTAGCAACTGACTTAACAAGGATTACCTTTCCTTTTATATTATTTATAAGTTTAGCGTCTTTTTTCTCTGCAATCTTAAATTCACACAACAAATTTGCGGCAGCTTCAGCTGCACCAATAATTTTAAATATAGTCTTAATAATTACGTTATTATACGCAAAGCACCTTGATGATTATCTTGTAATTTATATGTCCTACGGTGTGTCAATAGCTGGATTAATTCAAATGATTTTTCTAATTCTAACTTTAAAAAAAATTTATAAACCTAAGCTCAAAATAAATTTGAATATAGATAATAAAACTAAAAGCTTTTTTAAAAAACTTTTACCAAGTATTTTTTCTTCAGGTGTGACACAGATAAATATTTTAATTGGAACTATAATAGCCTCTTTTCAAGCTGGAGCTGTATCATACCTGTATTATGCTGATCGGATTTATCAAATCAATCTTGCTATCGCAGGTATAGCAATAGGAACTGTTATACTTCCAAAATTGTCTTCTTATATCGCTCAAAAAAAACTCAAAGATATTGATTTGATACAAAATAAGTCAATGGAGCTTTCACTTTTTTTGAGCCTGCCTGCGATGGCAGGTCTGCTAATTGCTTCAGAACAAATTGTTTCATCTTTGTTTGGATATGGATCATTTGACCAAGAAGGTGTTAAAAATTCTGCAAAAGCATTATTCTATTTTGCTTTAGGTTTGCCCGCATTTTCACTTATTAAAATTCTATCTAATTTTGTGTTCGCTCGGGATAATACTAAGATACCGTTTTATTTCTCGTTAATATCAGTCATCATTAATGCCTCAATAAGTATCTATTATTTTAGGGATTTTGGTTTTATAGTCATTCCTGTTGCAACATCTATTTCATCATGGGTTAATGCACTTTTATTATATTATTATTTGAACTATAAGAGATACTTTAGATTAAGTTCTAGTTCGATATTACAATTTATAAAAATAAGTTTTTCTGTTTTATTAATGGCTTTATTCCTCTTTTACTCAATTAATTTTTTCAGTGTCGAATTAGAATATGATAGTAATTTTAAAGTCATTTATCTTCTTTTATTAGTAATTTCATCAGCTGTTATTTATTTTGTGATATCCTTACTCACTAAAGCTTTCAAATTAACTGATATTAAAATAAGATATTAAAATGGCACAAAAAAATATATTTTCAGGGGTCCAACCCACAGGCAATCTTCATTTAGGAAATTATATTGGCGCAATAAAAAATTTTGTAAAATTACAGTCTGAAAATGACTCTAAATGTATTTATTGTGTTGTTGATTTACATGCGATAACAACTAAACAAGACCCCCAAGAATTAAAAGACAATATCCTAGAAACCACAGCAGTTTTTTTAGCAAGTGGAATTGATCCTAGTAAAAGTATAATTTTTAATCAATCTATGGTGCCTGCTCATTCAGAGGGAACATGGATACTGAGCTGTATTGCAAGGATGGGTTGGTTAAATAGAATGACGCAATTTAAAGAAAAAGCAGGTAAAGATAAAGAAAAAGCAAGTGTTGGCTTATATATTTACCCAATTTTAATGGCTGCCGATATTCTTTTATATGATGCAACGCATGTTCCTGTAGGAGAAGATCAAAAACAACATCTAGAACTCACAAGAGATATTGCTCAAAAATTTAATAATGATTTTAAAGTTCAAGATTTTTTTAAAATACCAGAACCTCTTATACAAGAAAAATTCTCTCGTATCATGAGTCTTAAAGATGCGAAGAATAAAATGAGTAAATCAGATCCTTCTGACGCAAGTCGAATAAATCTTACCGATACAGAAAAACAGATTCATAATAAAATTAAAAAAGCAAAAACTGATACAAAATCTTTTCCTTCAAATGAAAAAGATTTGATGAAAAGACCAGAAATACAAAATCTGATTGGTATATACTCAAGTTTAAAATCACAAAAAATCATTGATACCTTAGGGGAATTTCAGGGAAAAAATTTTTCAAATTTTAAAGGAAAACTATCAGAGGTTGTGGTAGAAAATATTTTACCTATTTCAAAAGAAATATCGAAATTAAAATCAGATAAAGGGCATATCCTTCAAGTACTAAAAGATGGAAGCGAAAAGGCCGAGGCGATTGCCGCAGAAAAAGTTAAAAAAATTAAAGAAATTATTGGCTTTTAAAAATAATTTACTTTAAAAAATGATATCTATTACTATATTAATTCAATGTTTATACAGACACAACAAACACCAAATCCCAACTCTTTAAAGTTTCTCACTGAGAGAAAGGTCTCATTAGTTGGCCCCATTGAATTTAAAGATAAAAATGAAACATCTGTCAGCCTTATTAAGAATATTTTATCAATAAATGGCGTTACAGGAATTTTCTTATCTGATGATTATCTATCAGTAAACAAAGACGAAAATTCTGAGTGGGAAAACCTTAAACACATAATAATTTCATATATCAACGATTTTTATGACCAAGGTAACGAATGCATCATTTCTAAAAAAAAATCTGAAAATTCAGAGGAATTATCAAGTGTAAAAAATACAATTATTAAAATACTTGAAACAAAGGTTAGACCCGCAGTTGCGAGAGATGGTGGAGATATTAAGTTCAAAGATTTTAAAGATGGTGTTGTTATAGTTGAGTTACAAGGAAGTTGTTCTGGATGCCCAAGCTCTACACTAACGCTTAAAAAAGGTGTTCAAAATCTTCTTTGTCACTATGTTCCAGAAGTGAAGGAAGTAGAAGCAATATGAAAAAAGATTTATTTTCAGGCCTATCAAAAAAAAATTTTGACTTAAAAAAATTTAAGGAACTAAAAAGAATTTTATCAAAGCAAGGAATTGTTATAAAAAGAAAACCTTTTTCGAATATAAATTTCAGATTCAATGAGTTTAAATCTTTATACCTTACAGGACTAGCTTCTTTTTTAATTGTAACGTTTTCTTTTATAATACCTTTGTCAGTCGACATTGATAATCAAATAGCTAGCAATACTAATTCTAAAATTAATAATTCAAAAAATGATTTTCAAAAAGTTTTAAGTGGAGAAAGTATTAACGATAAAGAAAAAGTTGATGAAGGTCTTGATTTATCAAACATACTTGAAGATGTGTTTAAGTTTGATGAATTGCCAGAGGACACAGTTCGACTAAGTGCCTCAACAATTGAACAACTATTTAAAGACACAAATTACTCTTTATCCGAGGTAAGAAAAACTAAAAAAGTAAAACCCATAAGATTATCTTTGCTACCAAATGAGATGAAATCAATCGAGAGCTCTGTAAAAAGAAAAAGTCTTTTCATAAAAATTATATTGCCTCTAGTCCTTGAAGAAAATAACAGAATCACTATTGATAGAAAAAAACTCTTTTCAATTCTTAACAAAAACAAAAATTCAAAAGACGAAATTAAGTGGTTAAATCAAAAATTTAAACAATATGGTGTTGTTAATAAAGATCTTGCAACTTTAAAAGTAAGGATGGATATAATTCCTGTGTCATTAGCAATTGCTCAAGCTGCGAAAGAGACTGGTTGGGGAACTTCAAGATTTGCTATTGAGGGAAATGCATTGTTTGGTCAATGGACTTGGTCGGGAGAAGGTATAAAACCAGCTGGAGCTGATACAGACGCAACTTATAAAGTAATGAAATTTAATGTGCTTAAAGCCTCAGTGAGAGCTTACCAAAGAAACTTAAATACTCATTCAAGTTATAAGAAATTTAGATTTGTTAGAGCTCAGCTTAGAGATGACAATAAAAAATTAGATAGTCTTAAACTTGCGGAATATTTAGACAATTATGCTCAAACAGGAACTGAATATACAAAAGTATTAAAGCAAATTATCCAACAAAATCAATTACAAGATTTTGATGAGGTTAAATTACTACCCCTAAGCATCAAATACAAAAACATTATTTAGGAATTTGTATTGTAAATTGGTGACCAAACCATTTCCATTTACCATTTTCATTTAAAGAACAATTCAATCTTCCTCTTCTAAAAGTAAATTTTTCTCTAAAAGAAATTTTCATTGTGTTATTTTCATCAATCGTTATGTTTGGATTTCCCCAACTATTTCCTTCATTAGAAAAACAGTTTATACTTTTGACATTTTTTTGATTATCAAAAAACTTAATTTCTACTGACGGAGGATTATTTTTTGCAAGCACATATTTATCCTCAGGTTTAAAATTTATATATTGCAAGGGCAAGTATTTAATTATGGAACTAAATCTTTCCATTTTTCCATAATTTTCATTAATTGGAAATCTTGGCAATTCATATTTATCCTTAGTGCTATCTATCACTCCCGAATGTTGACCGAATGCATATTTAAAATTTTTTTTAATAAAATTTTTTTGTTGCAAAGAATATTCACCAAAAGGATATGAAAAAAAGATTGGGTTATATCCTAAATTTGTATTAAAAATTTTGATTGATTTCTTTATATCATCTTTAAAATCAGTAAACGAAAAATTTATAAGATATTCGTGAGTATGTGAATGGTTACCTATAAAAGCAAATTTTTCTTTTTCAACTTCTTTAATTTGGTCCCAAGTCATGTAACCCCTTTTTCCAATTGGCTCTGTAGAAACAAAAAGAATAAAAGGTATTTCATTTTTTTTTAAAATTGGCCATGCATTTTCATAGAAAGATAAAAAGGCGTCGTCGATTGTCAATAGTATCTTCTTGTTATCTTTAGGTTTATCAAATTCCTCATTAAACAATTTTGGGTTATAAAACTCAAACCCATTATTTTTTATAGTGGCAATGTGCTCTAAAAAAATATTCATTCTGATATTAGTGGATGGGTATTTATTTTCTTCAAATCTATGATACATTATTGATAGAACTCCTTGATCATCTGGATTGTATTGTGTCATTTCTTCTGATGATATATTTGAGTGAAAAAAAATGAGCAAAAATAAAATCGCAGATTTAATTGTGGATGCAGCAAGTGATAAAATTTTATTTAAACTCATTTCTAAAGACAAGATTTATACTAATGAGCACGAAAACTGTAGAAAAAATTTTGACAAATTTTCTGTTTTATTAATGAATTTTTTAACAAAAAAACAATACTCTTTCGAAAAAGTAAGAAATGTTTTTATCAATCAAGGCCCGGGCAAATACACAAGTATAAGAACTTCAATGGCAATTATTAAGGCTTTACAGCTTGTTTATGGATTTAATTATTATGGTTTTAACAATAAAGATAAAGTTGATGGAGATTATCGTAAAATTTTACAATTATTTAGGCAAAAAAAATTGATAAAAAATTTGATTAAACCACTTTATTTGAGTTAAAATAAAGTATGACAGATTCAATTGAAAAAAAATGCTTGGCAAATGGTGTTAAACTTACTGATCAAAGAAAGACAATTGCAAGAGTAATATCTGAGTCAAAAAAGACATACGGAGAAGCTGATCATCCGGACGTCGATGAACTATACAAAAGAGTCTCAAATATAGATCCTAAAATTAGTATCGCAACAGTTTATAGAACTGTAAAACTTTTTGAGGAGTCTGGTATTTTAATGAAACACGATTTTAAAGACGGAAAAGCTAGATATGAATTAAATGATGATCACAATCATTTAATAGATATTAAGTCTGGAAATATAATAGAATTTACAGATGAAGAAATTGAAAAAATTCAAAAAAGAATAGCTGAAAAGCATGGTTATAAACTTGTAGACTCTAAACTTGAACTTTATTGTATTAAAAAATAACTTCATTAATGGCAAATAAAATATTCATTAAAACTTTTGGATGCCAGATGAATGAATATGACTCAAACAGAATTTTTGATACTGTAAAAAAAATTGGTTTTTCTAAAACATCTAATCAATCTGATGCAGATTGTTATCTAATTAATACGTGTCATATTAGAGACAAAGCAAAGGAAAAAGTTTATCATGAAGTTGGTAGAGTAAAAAAAATTTTTAGAAATAAGAAAAAACCAATACTTGTTGTTGCAGGATGTGTCGCTCAAGCAGAAAATGAAGAAATGCTAAAAAGAGAACCTTATATTGATATAGTTATAGGTCCTCAATCTTATCACCAAATAAATTCTTTAATTTCAAATTATAAAAAGGATCGCATAGAACTTACAGAATTTGAAACTAAAGATAAGTTTGATTATTTAGATAAGATTAAGAATAGATCAAGTAAAGTATCATCATTTCTCACAATTCAAGAAGGATGTGATAAGTTTTGTAGTTTTTGTGTAGTTCCATATACACGTGGCCCTGAATACTCAAGACCTTTTGAAAAAATCATTTTAGAAGCTCAGGATTTGGTTAAAAGTGGATCAAAAGAAATAATTTTACTAGGACAAAATGTAAATGCATATTCATTCGAGGGCAAATCAAAAGTATATAGATTATCAGATTTAATAAATGAGTTAGAAAAATTTACGGAAATTAAGAGAATTAGGTATACAACGTCTCATCCAAGGGACATGACCGATGATTTAATTGAGTGTTACTCAAACTCTAAAAAATTACAACCATTTGTTCATTTACCAATTCAAAGTGGTTCAGACAAAGTTTTAAAATTAATGAACAGAGGCCACAAAGTTGAAAAATATTTTGAGATCTATGAAAAACTGAAAAAAATAAATTCAACAATAAAATTTTCAAGCGATTTTATAATTGGGCATCCAGGAGAAACTGAGAAAGATTTTAGCGAAACATTAAATTTTTTAAATGAAATTAAATTTATCAATTCTTATTCTTTTATATTTAGTCCAAGACCAGGAACTCCTGCATCTAACTTAGACTTAATTGACCATGAAGTTGCAAAAGATCGACTTATAAAAGTTCAAAAAATTCTTTTTCAATATCAACTAGAGCATAATGAGTCTTTTTTAGGAAAAAAAATTGATGTACTCGTTGAAAATAAAATGAAAAAAAATCAGATGTATTTTGGAAGAAATAAGTATCTTAACGGAGTAATATTTGTTGGAAATGATAAGCTTATAGGACAAAGTATAAAAATAAAAATTGATAAGGTAAATCAAAACAATTTATTTGGAAAAATAGATTCTAATTCAGACATGAAGGCTGCTTAATCTTGAATAATCCCTTGTTAAATAAATTGAATAAAGATCTCAAATTTGTTTATTCTGATAATGACACTTTGAGCATCATATTTAATAATAATGAAATATTAATGGGTGTAGTGGGTGAATTTAACAATAACTTAAAAGAGCTAGAAAAAATTACAGAGACAAAAATTTATTCAAGGGGAAATTCTATATTGGTCAAAAGCTCTAGCACTAAAAATGAGTTAGTTAAAAATGCTATAATTTTCCTAACTGATCAGTTAATTTTAAATGGATCGATTGAGAAAAAAGATATAGTTTCCTCAATAAATAAATTTATGATAAATGAAAAAACAGATAAAAAAATTGAATACATAATAAAAACACCTAAAAAATCTGTTATTCCAAGATCGGAGAAACAAAAAAATTATGTAAGAGCTTTAAGAGAAAGCGATATTATCATTTCTTGTGGTCCTGCAGGAACAGGGAAAACCTTTTTAGCTGTTGCTGTAGCTCTAACAATGTTGTTGGATAAAAAGATTGAGAGAATAATTTTATCAAGACCAGCAGTGGAGGCGGGTGAAAGGTTAGGTTTTCTTCCTGGAGATATGAGAGAAAAAGTAGATCCCTATCTAAGACCTTTATATGACTCACTTTATGATCTTTTAGACTTTGAAAAGATACAAAAAAGAATTGAGATTGGTGATATCGAAATTGCTCCTTTAGCATTTATGAGGGGAAGAACATTAAAAAATTCTTTTGCAATTTTAGATGAGGCTCAAAATGCAACAGATACACAAATCAAGATGTTTTTAACTAGGATTGGCGAAAATTCTAAAATTGTTATTAATGGAGATCCGTCACAAATTGATTTACCTAATAAATCTCTATCAGGATTAAATAGATCAAAAAAACTTCTTGGACATCTTAACGAGATTTCAGTTGTAGATTTTGATCACTCTGACGTCGTTAGACATCCGCTGGTTTCAAAAATAGTCAAAGCTTATTCTGATCAAGATAAAGATTAATGATTAAAGCTGAAATAGTTGTTGATTTCCCTAAATGGAAAACAAAAATTAAAAATCCAAATCTTTATTTGAAAAAAAAAATAAAAAAACTTTCTTATGTAAAATCATTAAAAAAAAAGAATTTCCAGTTCACTTTACTATTAACTAACAAAATCATTATTAAAAAACTTAATAAAAAATTTCGAAAAAAAAATAAAGAAACTGATGTTTTATCCTTCCCCATTAAAAGTAATTTTAATAAAAACTACAAAGGAGATATAGCTATTTGTTATGAAATTATAAATCTAAGATCAAAAAAGACAAATTTTAATATTGAATTTGATAAAATGTGGATACACGGCCTTTTACACCTGCTTGGTTATAATCATGTCAGACAAAAAGATTACAAACAAATGTTAAGAAAAGAACAAGATATTTTAAAAAGAGTAAATTAGATTTGACAAGAAATTATTCTAAGAATTTTTTTTTTTATTTAGCACCACTTATTTGTGGATTAATTTCAACATTTAGTCTTCCACCATATAATTTTTTTTATCTTAATTTTATTTCTTTTCCATTTTTACTTTTAACATACTTGAATTTGGAAATTAAAAAGGGCTTCTCATCTTTTCTTTATGGATGGATTTTTGGTTTTTCATATTTTTTTTCAAATATTTATTGGATAACAAACTCGTTAACTGTTGAAGAAATATTCAAGCCTTTAATTCCTTTTGCAATTACAATAATTCCTCTCTTTCTAGGTATCTTTTATGGAATATCTTTTTTAATTTTTTCTTATTTTAAACCAAGAAAAAAAATTGTGAGTATTTTTTTATTTGCTTTAATATTTTCATTCATAGAATATTTAAGAGGTCACGTGCTTGGAGGTTTTCCTTGGAACTTAATTTCTTATAGTTTGGTTGAAATTAATAAATTTTTACAAATCTTGTCATATGTTGGTACATATTCTTTAAATTTATTAGTAATTACAATTTTTTTAGTCCCGGTGGTTATTTTATTTGATGTATCATCAAAAGCAAAATTAATAACAGTTTTATTGGCAGTAATTTTAATAATATCAAATTTAATTTTTGGTAATTTGGTTTTAAATAAACACAATAATACACAAGATACACCTATGAAAACTATAGTAAAAATTATTTCACCTAAAATTAATTTAAAAAGATTTTTTGATGGGACAGATCCTTCTTTAGTAATAAAGGATTTGGCAGATATAGGAAATATTGATAATAGAGACGCGGTTTACATTTATCCAGAGGGAATATTGCCATCTATAAATCTTAATGAAATTCAAGATTACTCTTCAGTGTTTAAAAAGTATTTTCAGAATAATCATAAAATTATTGTTGGTATTACTAGATATAAAGAAACAGAAATTTTCAATTCTATGGCTCTACTTGATAATGATTTAAAATTGATAAGTGTTTATGACAAAAATAAACTTGTTCCATTTGGTGAGTACCTACCCTTCGAAAACTTTTTAAAGAAATACAGTTTTAAAAAAATTACTCGAGGATACCAATCATTCAGTTCATCAAGTAAAAGAGATTTAATTAATGTGAACGATATAAGATTTCTTCCTCTCATATGTTATGAAATTATTTATTCAGGAAGTCTGTATAAAAATTTTGATGATTATGATTTTATAATAAACATTTCAGAAGATGGGTGGTTTGGAAATTCTGTCGGAATAGATCAACATTTTAATCATTCTATATTTAGATCTATCGAAGAAGGCAAAAATATAATTAGATCTGCAAACAATGGAATTTCAGCATATATTGATAGCAAGGGGCAAATTATAAAAAAGATTGAATCAACTCAAAAGGGAGTAATTGAAATTGATACTTATAAAAAAGGATCAAAAACAATTTTTAGTTCTTTTGGAAATAAGATTTTCTTTTATTTCCTTATTTTTTATATTACGGTCATCTTTTTATTAAAAATAAGGGAGAGACAATGAAAAAAAATTATTTATTCACTAGCGAGTCCGTCTCTGAAGGTCATCCAGACAAAGTTTGTGATAGAATTTCTGATATGGTTGTAGATACGTATTTAAGTGCTGAGCCTCAATCAAGAGTAGCTTGTGAAACGTTGACAACTACTAATAAAGTGGTGCTTGCTGGGGAGGTTAGAGGGCCAGAAATTAAAAAAAATGATCTTATAGAAAAAGTAAGACATTGTATAAAAGATATTGGTTATGATCAGGATGGCTTTACATGGAAAGAAGCAACTAAAATTGAAAGTCATCTACATGCGCAATCAGCAGACATAGCTATGGGTGTTGACTCATCAGGAAATAAGGATGAGGGAGCTGGAGACCAAGGTATTATGTTTGGTTATGCATGTAATGAGACTGATGTTTTAATGCCTGCGCCTATACATTACTCACATAAGATTTTAAGATTGATGGCTGCGGATAGAAAATCTGGAAAATTAAAAAATATTGAGCCAGACTCAAAAAGCCAAATAACAATTGAATATAAAGATGGCAAACCTGCAAATGTCAAATCTGTGGTTATTTCAACTCAACATTCTGCAGATGTAGATCAATCTCAGGTTAGAAAATTAGTAATGCCATATATTGAAAAATCTATACCAAAAAATCTTTTAAATAATCTAGATGAGAAAGAAATTTACATAAATCCTACAGGAAATTTTGTTATCGGTGGACCTGATGGAGATAGTGGTCTTACAGGAAGAAAAATCATTGTTGATACTTATGGTGGTGCAGCACCACATGGCGGTGGAGCTTTTTCAGGGAAAGATCCAACAAAAGTTGATCGATCAGCTGCTTATGCTTCAAGATATTTGGCAAAAAATGTTGTTGCTTCAAAAATTGCGGATAAGTGTTTAATACAACTTGCTTATGCTATTGGTGTATCTAAACCATTATCTATCTATGTTGATTTATTTGATAATGACGAGGAAAAAAATAAACATGTAGAGAGTCTAATAAGCCAAAATTTTGATTTGAGCCCTAGAGGTATAAGAGAAATGCTTGGTCTGAATAAACCAATTTATGAAAAATCAGCTGCATATGGTCATTTTGGCAGGGAACCAGAAGAGGATGGCTCTTTTTCTTGGGAAAAAACTGACAAAAAATCAATTTTTTCTAAGTAAAAAGTTGAAAAAATAGTTAAAAATAACTATACATTCTCTAAATCATAGAATTTAAAAAATGGGCTTCGGCCCATTTTTTTTTTGGAAAAGAATGTTAAATAAAAGAGCAGATAAATTAGAATTACTAAGAATAGCTGAGGCAGTGGCCCTTGAAAAATCTATTGATAAAGAATTGATAATCAATTCAATGGAAACAGGTATTGCTAAAGCAGCAAAATCTAAATTTGGAAATGAAAACGAAATAAAAGTTTCAATTAACAGGGATAGCGGAGATATAGAACTTTTTAGAAAACTAGTTGTTGTTGAAGTACCAGAAAATAACAATACAGAAATTAGCCTTAAAGATGCAGTAAAATATGGCGAAAAAAAAATTGGAGATGAGGTTTTACAACCACTCCCATCCTTTGACTTTGGCAGAATAGCAGCGCAAACTGCAAAGCAAGTAATTAGTTTTAATGTTAGGGAGGCAGAAAGAGAAAGACAATTTAACGACTTTATAGATAAAAAAGACAGTATATTAAGTGGAATCGTTAAAAGATTAGAATTTGGAAATGTAATTGTCGACTTAGGTAGAACGGAGGCAATTATTCAAAAAAATGAAATGATCCCAAGAGAGAATATCAAGGCTGGAGATAGAGTGAAAGCATACTGTTACGATGTTAGAAGAGAACAAAGAGGTCAGCAAATTTTTCTATCAAGAGCACATCCTAAGTTTATGGAAAAATTATTTATTCAAGAGGTCCCAGAGATATATGACGGTCTTATAGAAATAAAATCATCTGCTAGAGACCCAGGTAGTAGAGCTAAAATTTGTGTTCAGGCTGTAGATGCATCACTTGATCCGGTTGGTGCCTGTGTTGGTATGAGAGGAAGTAGGGTTCAAGCAGTGGTCAATGAGCTTCAAGGAGAAAAAATTGATATTGTTAAATGGTCTGAAGATCCTGCATTAGTTGTTTCTAATGCTTTATCACCAGCTGAGGTACAAAAGGTAATTGTAGATACAGAACAAAAAAAAATGGACGTAATTTTAACTGAAGAAAATTTAAGTAAGGCGATTGGTAGAAGAGGGCAAAACGTAAGACTTGCAACAAAACTTCTAAATTATGAAATTAATATAATGACTGACAAAGAAGAATCAGAGAGAAGACAAGTAGAATTTAAAGATAAAACAGATATCTTAATGAAAAATCTAGAGGTGGATGAAACATTAGGACAATTACTTGTTGCAGAGGGATTTTCAACAATTGAGGAAATTAAAGATAGTGAAATAGACAACTTATCTAAAATTGAGGGAATTGAGGAAGAAACTGCAAAGGAATTAGTTCAAAGAGCAAAAGAATTTTACCAGAAAGATCAAGAAGAGATAAAACAAAAAATTAAAGATTTAGGAATTCAATCTGATTTAACAGATCACAAAGGTCTTACCCCAGGAATGCTTTTAACACTAGGTGAGCAAAAGATTCTATCTTTAAATGATTTTGCAGATTTAGCTTCAGATGAATTAATAGGTGGTTTTGATATTATTAAGGGCGAAAGAGTAAGAATTAAAGGTTATCTTGAAGATTTTGCACTTTCAAGAAAAGAAGCAGACGATTTAATAATGTCAGCTAGAGATAAAATTTATAAAAATTAGAAATGAGAAAAAATGGAGACAAAAAAAACAAAATTAACAATATCAGGGAAGCCCAGAAAATATTCACATGATAATCAGGGACTAACAAACAATAAAAAAAAACAAAAGTTTGTTACAGAGAAAAAATTCTCTAAACCGTTTAATAAGAACAATTCTGGATCTTCAAAGTTACCAAAAAAAAATTTTTCAGGAAAACCATCATTTCCACTCAAGTCAGGAAAACCATCTTTTCCTTCAAAAATAAGTGATTACGAAAGAAGAAAACTTGCGGAGCAAAGAGCAACAAAAAAAATAAAAGGTGATAATAAGGATAAAGATAGTAAAAATAAATTTTCTACTAAAAAAAGAGAGCTTAAACTCACTGTATCAAGAGCTTTAAGTGAAGATATAGAATTTAGATCTAGAAGTTTAGCTTCGATCAAAAGAGCAAGAGAAAAAGAACTTAGAGAAACTAAAAATATAAATGACGATGCAAACTCAAAAAATGTAAAAAGAGAGATTAATATACCGGAGTTCATTACTATTAGAGAGTTAGCGAATAGAATGGCGGAGCAATCATCTAGTATTATTAAACATTTAATGGGAATGGGCGTTACAGTTACAATAAATCATACAATTGACTCTGATACTGCTGAGTATTTGGTGAAAGAATTTGGTCATATTCCTTTAAAGGAAAAAAAAGCAGAAGAAATAGTAAGTAAAATTAAAGAAATAAAATCTGAAAATCTTCAAAATAGGCCTCCGATCATAACAGTTATGGGTCATGTAGATCACGGAAAAACGTCTGTACTAGATGTTCTAAGAAGCACAAATGTCGTTTCAGGAGAACATGGCGGAATTACCCAGCATGTTGGTGCTTACCAAATAAATCATAATAATGAAAAAATAACTTTTATAGACACGCCAGGTCATGCTGCATTTACCGAAATGAGAGCCAGAGGTTCAAAATTAACTGATATCGTTGTCTTGGTTGTTGCTGCTAACGATGGCGTAAAACCTCAAACAGTAGAGTCAATTAAACATGCTAAAGCTGCAAAGGTGCCTATAGTTGTAGCAATTAACAAATGCGATTTATCAGATGCTGATCCACAAAAAGTAAAAAATCAGCTTTTGGAACACGAATTAATTTCCGAAGATTTGTCAGGAGATACACTTATGGTAGAAATTTCAGCGAAAACAAAAAAGAATATTGATAAACTTTTGGAGTCTATAACTTTACAAGCTGAACTTTTAAATTTGAAAACCGATTACGATAACAAAGCCACAGGTATTGTTTTGGAGTCAAAAATTGATATTGGAAGAGGCCCAATAGCAAACATAATTGTTACTTCTGGAAAATTAAAAAAAGGTGACCATTTTGTATGCGGACCCCAATGGGGAAAGGTAAGAGCTATTATTGACCACAACGGCAAATCTGTAGACGAAGCATTACCGTCTACTCCAGTTGAAATTTTAGGTATAAGCGGGGCTTCAAAGTCTGGCGATGATTTTTTGGTTCTTGATACAGATAAAGAGGCTAAGGTTTTAAGCGAAGCAAGAATAAATGAGTCTAAATCAAAAAAAGGCCAAGTATCTCTTATAACTCAAGACTCAGCTTTTAAAGACCAAACAAGTGAAGAATTAAATATAATTATTAAGTCGGATGTACACGGTTCTTCTGAAGCAATTAGAAATGCAGTAAATTTGATAAAACATGATGAGGTCAAGCCAAAAATAATTTTATCAGACGTTGGAATGGTTACTGAAACTGATGTTAATTTAGCAAAAGCTTCAAATGCAGTTTTAATAGCTTTCAATGTTAAGCCAAGCAAAGAGGCAAAAAAAATTGCCGAACAAAGCGCGGTAAAAATTTCAACATTTAATATTATCTACGAATTAATTGATTTTGTAAAAAGCAAGATGTCAGGTTTACTATCCCCGGATGTTGAGGAAAGTATAATAGGTTCAGCTGAAATTTTAGAAATTTTTAAAGTGTCAAAAGTTGGAAAAGTTGCAGGTTCAAAAGTAACTACAGGTGAAATCAACCAAGATTCTTTAGCTAGAGTTATAAGGGATGGAACGGTTGTATTTACAGGAAAAATTGGATCAATTTTCAGAGAAAAAAATCAAACAAAACAAGTTACAGAGGGCTTAGAATGTGGGATAACTTTAAAAAATTTTAATGATTTTCAGAAGAAAGATATTATTGAGGCATATAACTCTAAAATAACAGAGAGATCAGTATAATGGGAAAATTAGGCAAACCATTCACTCAAAGACAGCTTAGAGTTGGTGAAATGATTAAGCAAGCTTTAAGCATGATCTTTTTAAAAGATGAGGCAAAACTTCCAAATTTACAAACTAAAGGGATAACAGTTACTGAAGTTAGAATGAGCCCAGATCTTAAAACAGCAAAAACTTTTGTTTTACCTCTTGGTGGAATAAATTCTGATGAGACTGTGGAGAGTCTTAAAGAATTTTCTTTTGTAATAAGAAAAACTTTATCCAAAAAAATTAATATGAAGTTTTTACCCAAACTTCTATTTGTTAAGGATGAGTCTTTCGATTATGCTGAAAAGATTGAGAATTTAATTAAACAAACAAATAAATAGGTATAAAATGAATAAGAAATTAAAAGAAGTTGCTTTACATGAAAAAGACACAGGATCATCGGAAGCACAAATTGTATCATTAACTGATAAAATAGAAAATTTGTCAGCTCATATGAAGAAGTTCAAAAAAGATAAACACTCTTCAGTGGGGTTATTAAGAGCAGTTAACAGGAGAAAGAAATTATTGGATTATCTAAAGAAAAATAAATCTGATGCTTATAAAAATATATTAACCAAATTAAACTTGAGGAAGTAAATGTTTAAAGTTTTTAAGAAAGAAATAGATTTTGGAGGAAAAAAAATTATCCTTGAAACAGGAAAGGTTGCTCGTCAAGCTGATGGAGCAATAATAGCAACTTGTGGTGAGACTGTAGTTTTAGCAACAGCCGTAGGTGCAAAAAAAGTTAATCCAGATATTGACTACTTTCCATTATCGGTAAATTATCAAGAAAAATATTACGCTGCAGGTAAAATACCTGGAGGATATTTTAAAAGGGAGGCAAGACCAACAGAAAGCGAAACTCTTATCTCTCGATTAATTGATAGACCAATTAGACCGTTGTTCCCAGATGAATTCAAAAATGAAGTACAGGTATTACCAACTGTAATTTCATATGATAAAGAAAATGAAGCTGATATTTTATCAATCATTGCTTCATCAGCTGCTTTAGCTATTTCAGGAATGCCTTTTTTAGGGCCGGTTGGAGCATCAAGAGTTGGTTTTATTAATGGAAAATATGTTTTAAATCCATCAAAAAAAGACTTGGAAAACTCAAAACTAGACTTGGTCGTAGCAGGCACAAAAGATGCTGTGTTAATGGTTGAATCAGAAGCAAGTGGTCTGACCGAGCAACAAATGTTGGATGCTGTAAAATTTGGTCATGAGGGGTTCGTACCTGTAATAAAAATGATCGAAGACTTAGCTAAAGACTGCAAAAAACCTGATTGGGTTGTTGAAAAAAAAGACTTGTCATCCGTTAAGAAAAAATTAGAGGGTCAGTTTACTAAAGATTTAAAAAAAGCATTCTCAATAAAAGATAAACAAGAAAGATCAAATTTAATATCTGAAGTTACAGAAAAAGCAAAAAAACTCTATGAAGAGGATGAAAATTTTACAGAGTTGGATGTTATGCATGAACTAAAAGATATTGAAAAAGAAATTGTTAGGACAGATATTTTAAAAAATAAAAACAGAATCGATGGGAGGGGACTTGCTGATGTAAGACCAATAATGTGTGAGGTTGGAATACTTCCAAGAGTTCATGGATCAGCATTATTCACTAGAGGAGAAACGCAGGCAATTGTCACTACTACTCTCGGTACTTCAGATGATGAACAAAGAATTGAAAGTTTGGACGGCCTTCAAAGAGAAAGATTTATGCTTCATTACAATTTTCCTCCATTTTCAGTCGGTGAGACTGGTAGAATAGGCACTGGGAGAAGAGAAATAGGTCATGGAAAATTAGCATGGAGAGCCATCAAATCTTCATTACCCTCGAAGGAAAGCTTTCCATATACTTTTAGAATAGTTTCTGAAATTACTGAGTCGAATGGATCTTCATCTATGGCTACAGTGTGTGGTTCATCTCTAGCTTTAATGGATGCTGGTGTTCCAATTAAGGAGCCTGTAGCGGGTATTGCAATGGGGTTAATTAAGGAGGGAGATGATTTTAGCGTGCTCTCTGATATTCTTGGGGACGAAGACCATCTTGGAGATATGGATTTTAAAGTTGCTGGAACAAAAGATGGAATTACCTCTTTACAAATGGACATCAAGATTACAGGAATTACTTTTGAGATTATGGAAAAGGCTCTAAAGCAAGCCAAGGATGGAAGAGTTCATATTTTGGGAGAGATGAATAAAGCTTTAGCTAAATCAAGAGACAATGTTGGTAAACACACTCCAAAAATGGAAAAAATCACAGTTGATAAAAAAGACATTGCAACTGTTATAGGTAAAGGTGGAGCCACTATAAGAGAGATAGTAGAAAAATCAGGAGCAAAAGTTGATGTTAATGATGAAGGTGAGGTGACTGTTTCAGCACCAGATGAGGAATCTAGAAACAAAGCTTTAAAGATGATTAAAGATTTAACAGCAAAAGCAGAACTAAACAAAATTTATAATGGCAAAGTTATGAAAATTATGGAATTTGGAGCTTTTGTAAATTTCCTTGGAAAACAAGATGGCCTTGTACATATTTCAGAACTTGCGGATAAAAGAGTAGCTAAGGTGACAGATGTTGTAAAAGAGGGTGACGAAGTAAAAGTAAAAGTTATTGGTTTTGATAGAGGAAAAGTGAAATTGTCAATTAAACAAGCTGCTATTTAAAATCTCAATTAAATAAATTTATTTCTCTGAATATGGAAACTAAATTGGATTATATCATAAACAGAATTAAGCACATTAAAAAAATTCAAATATTAGAATTAGGAGTTAGATACGGAGTCTCTACAAAAAAATTTATTGAATTATGTGATTCAAACGATGGATTTCTAATTTCAGTTGACATCAAAGATTTCTCAAATGTAATAAAAAGCGATAGGTGGAAATTTATTAATTCTAGTGATGACAATTTTGAAGAAGTAGATAAATTTATTACAAAAGATTTAGACTTTATTTTTATAGACTCTTTGCATTGGCCAGATCATGTAGAAAAGGTTTTTTATCACTACTATGATTTTTTAAAAAAAGGAAGTATTTGTGTTATAGATGATGTAAGTTGGCTTCCTTATTCTAAAAATCAAGAGAGAGATAAAGAATTTAGTGAGTATATTAACAGATCTACATTTTATAAAATTCTTGAAATATACAATCAGAATCAAAAAAATTTCGATTTAGAGTTTTATTTCAGAGATTCAGGTTATGCTATTATAACAAAAAACGAGGAAAATTTTTTGAATAAATCCAAAAAAATAAAGTCAAGAGAATTTGGAATAAAAAATTTGCTAAGGAAAATTTATAAAAGAAAACCTATTAATTGATATTTAAAAATATCAAAATCCACCTCTCCAATTGTTTTTATCATCAAAATGATCTTTTTCATTTTTGGAAGTTGGTCTAAATAAATATAGTAAGACAACAATAATTATCAAAGTAAATAAAATAATTTCCACGATATTCTAAGATATATTTTTTGGATCAGGCATGCCGACTTTGTTATAACCAGCATCAACATAATGTATTTCACCAGTTACACCTCCACCAAGATTACTTAATAAATATAGGGCTGAATTCCCTACATCATGAATATCAACATTTCTTTTTAAAAAAGAATGATCCTCATTCCACTTGTATAAAAATTTAGCATCACCAATTGCAGATGCAGCAAGCGTTTTAATTGGACCAGCGCTTATTGCATTTACCCTAATTTTCTTGGAACCTAAATCTCTTGCTAAATATTTTACACTAGCTTCTAATGCAGATTTACAAACACCCATAACATTGTAATTTGGAATTGCCTTTGTAGACTCATATGTTAATGTTAGCATACTTCCTCCATCCTTCATTATCTTAGATGCCTCCTTTGCAACTTCTGTGAAAGAAAAACATGAAATTAACATACTCCTTAAAAAATTTTCTCTAGTCGTATTGAGATACTCACCTGATAATTCTGATTTATCAGAAAATGCTACTGCGTGAACAACAAAGTCAATTTGACCCCATTGTTTTTTTATATCTTCGAATAATTTTACTACTTCTTCTTTTTTCTCAACATCACAACTAAATGTAACTTTCGAATTTAATTTTTCTGCTAAAGGTATAACTCTTTTTTTAAGAGCATCCCCTAGGTAAGTGAATGCTAATTCTGCACCTGCTTCAGCTAGCTTTTGAGAAATACCCCAGGCAATAGACCTCTCATTTGCAACACCCATGATTAGTCCTTTTTTTCCTTTCATTAGATCCATAAATTAAACCTTTTCAAAAACTAGTGTTGCGTTAGTTCCTCCAAAACCGAAACTATTAGACATTACAGAGTTTAAATTAACATCTTTTTCAACTTTAGTAACTATTGGATACTTTTTAGCTTCATCATCCATATCAGTAATATTTGCAGATGCAGCTATAAAACTATTTTTCATCATTATTAAACTGTAAATTGCTTCGTGAACTGAAGTAGCCCCCAATGAGTGACCCGCTAATGATTTTGTTGAGCTTATTTTTGGTTTATAATCTTTAAAAGTTTCACCAACAGCTTTTAGTTCTGTAATATCACCAACAGGTGTAGATGTTCCATGAGTATTTATATAATCAATTTTATTTTTTGTTGTACTAAGAGCCATTTTCATACATCGTACTGCTCCCTCACCAGAAGGTGCAACCATATCATAACCGTCAGAGGTAGCTCCATAACCAGTCAATTCTGCATAAATTTTTGCCCCTCTTGCTTTTGCATGTTCATATTCTTCTAAAACTAAAACTCCCCCACCACCAGCTATCACGAATCCATCCCTAGTTTTGTCATAAGGCCTCGAAGCCTTTTCTGGCGTATCATTATATTTTGAAGATAATGCAGTCATTGCATCAAACATAGCAGTCATGGCAAAATGCACTTCATCACTTCCCCCAGCAAAAATAATTTTTTGTTTTCCTAATTGAATTAATTCCATAGCATTACCAATGCAGTGTCCACTAGTTGCGCATGCTGAACTGATAGTATAATTTACACCTTTAATTTTAAATGGAACTGCTAATGTTGCAGAAGCAGTACTTGACATAGTTCTTGGGACTACAAATGGACCCATTCTTTTTGGACTTTTTGCTCTAGTTTTATCTGCCGCTAAAATTACATTTTCAATAGATGGACCACCTGAGCCCATTATCATTCCTGTTGATATATTGCTTACATCTTTATCTTCTAATCCAGAGTCTTTAACCGCTTCTGCCATTGATATGTAGTTGTAAGCTGAGCCAGGCCCCATAAATCTTATAAATTTTCTATCAACATGGTCTTCAAGATTAATTTTAGGTTTTCCATGTATGTTACTTTTAAGGTTATACTCTTTGTATTCATCTGAAAAAGAAATTCCTGATTTAGAGTTTAATAGAGACTGATAGACCTCATCTTGATTGTTTCCTAAACAAGAAACTACTCCAATCCCAGTTACAACAACTCTTTTCATTATTTAAATAAACCTACTTTTAAATTTTCTGTTGTATAAATTTGTTTTCCATCAGCTAATAGTATTCCATTAGCTAGGCCTACAGTTGCTCCCTCTTTTTTAAGAATTTTTTTCATATTTATTTCATAAATTGCTTTTTTGACATTTTTAAGAACTTCACCAGTAAACTTTACAGTGTTCACACCCAAAGCTCTTCCTCTTCCTGGATTTCCAAGCCAACCTAAATAAAATCCAACTAATTGCCACATTGCATCTAAACCTAAGCATCCTGGCATCACTGGATCTTTTTTAAAATGACAATCAAAAAACCAAAGATTATCTTTAATGTCCAGTTCAGCAATTATTAATCCTTTACTAAACGTGCCCTTATTCTCGCTAATTTCAGTGATCCTGTCAAACATTAGCATAGGTGGTAAGGGAAGTTTTGCGTTACCTGGTCCAAAAAGATCTCCATTTCCGCAACTAATTAAATCCTCATATGTGTATGAGTTTTTTTTCATTTTTTGATAACCTTAATACTTGATTTAAACTAAATATAATATAGGTTTAGTTTAGAATTATTATAAATAACAATGCTTAATAATAGCCATTATATTGATAAATTAAGAAGCTCTGGCTTAAGACCTACCAAACAAAGAATTAAAATTTGTGAAATCTTATTTAATACTGAAAAGACTTTTCATTTTACAATAAATGATTTGGTAAAAAAAATTAGTAAAGCAACAAACGATAAAATTTCTTTAGCAACAGTTTACAATACTGTTCATGCTTTTAAAAAGAAAGGGTACTTGAAAGAGATACCGATAAATTCTGATCAAAGTTATTTTGATACCAATACGTCGCATCACCATCACTTTTACGATGAAAATCAAAACGACTTGATAGACATAGATGATGCAGATGTAGAGCCAGTTAAAATCAATACAAGAATTCCTGGCAAAAAAATTAAGTCTGTTGAAGTCTTAGTAAAAGTCGAAGACGCAGAATAATTAAAATTCTACATTATAATAGTTCTAAACTGTTGACAAATTTATTTAGAATAATTATAAATTAATAAAGGAGATTAAATGAGCACTGAATTTAAAGACGGAAATTTCAAATCAAATGAATTAAGCAAATGCCCATTTACTGGGGCAGGTACATCAGCAAAATTTTCAGCTGGAAGAGGTCAAACAAACAGAGACTTTTGGCCAAATAGTTTAAACCTAAAGATATTAAGTCAACACTCCAATTTGACTAATCCAATGGATAAGAAGTTTAACTATTCAAAAGAATTTAAAAAATTAAATTACAAAGCACTTAAAAAAGATCTTAAAAAATTAATGACAGATTCACAAGAATGGTGGCCTGCAGATTATGGTCATTATGGACCATTCTTTATCAGACTAGCTTGGCATGCTGCAGGAACCTACAGAACAGGCGATGGAAGAGGTGGTGCCGGAACAGGTAATCAACGTTTTGCACCTCTTAATGCTTGGCCGGACAATGTTAATTTAGATAAAGCAAGATTATTATTATGGCCAATCAAACAAAAATATGGAAAACAAATTTCATGGGCTGACTTATTTATTTTGGTAGGAAACGTTGCCTTAGAGTCAATGGGTTTTAAAACTTTTGGTTTTGGAGCAGGAAGAGTTGATATTTGGGAACCAGAGGATGATATCTACTGGGGATCTGAGAAAGAAATGCTAGGTGTAGAAAGATATAGTGGAAAAAGAGATTTAGAACAACCACTTGGAGCCTCACACATGGGGTTAATTTATGTAAATCCACAAGGACCAGATGCAAATCCTGATCCACTGCTCGCCGCTCATGACATTAGAGAAACTTTTGGAAGAATGGCGATGAATGACTATGAAACTGTTGCTTTAGTTGCTGGTGGTCACACATTTGGAAAATCACACGGTGCTGCATCAGAGTCTCACAAAGGTCCAGACCCAGAGGCATCAAGAATTCAAGATCAATCAACTGGATGGAATAGTAATTATAAATCAGGAAAAGGGGTTGATACTATAAGTAGTGGAATTGAAGGTGCTTGGACACAGTCTCCTATTAAATGGGATATGGGGTATTTTGATTGTTTGTTCAATCATGAATGGGAACTCACAAAAAGTCCTGCGGGAGCTCATCAATGGACACCTAAACAAAATGGTCAAAAAATTAAAATGGTTCCTGACGCACACGACAAAAACAAAATGCATCCACCAATGATGCAAACAACAGACCTTTCACTAAGAATGGATCCTTCATATGGTCCGATTTCAAAACACTTCTTTAACAATCCTGATGAATTTGCAGATGCGTTTGCAAGAGCATGGTTTAAGTTAACTCATAGAGATATGGGTCCAAGAGCATGTTATTTAGGTAGTGAAGTTCCAAAAGAAGAATTAATTTGGCAAGATCCTGTTAAAAAACCAAAATACAAATTAAAAGCAAAAGATATAAAAGATTTAAAATCTCAAATATCAAAATCAAAACTATCCGTATCTGAATTGGTAAGTACTGCTTGGGCATCTGCTTCAACTTACAGAGGATCTGATAAAAGAGGTGGAGCGAATGGTGCTAGAATAAGATTAGAACCACAAATTAACTGGGAAGTTAATAACAATGGTAAGACAACAAAAGTAATTAGTGCACTTGAAAAAATCCAAAACAAATTCAACACTAAGAAAAAATCAGTTTCATTAGCAGATTTAATAGTGCTTGGTGGAAATGTTGGAATAGAGATGGCTGCTAAAAAGGCCGGTAAGAAAATTGAAGTTCCATTTTCTCCAGGAAGAGGTGATGCTACTCAAGAGCAAACTGATGTTCACTCTTTTGGTTTATTGGAACCACAAGCTGATGGATTTAGAAACTACAATAAGGATGAAAAAACTAAAGTTTCAGCTGAGGAAAAACTGATTGATAAATCTCAACTAATGGGTCTTACAGCACCGGAGATGACTGTCTTGTTAGGTGGAATGAGAGTTCTTGATACAAACTTTGATAACTCAAAAAATGGTGTTTTCACTAAAAAACCTGGGACATTAACTAATGACTATTTCGTAAATCTTTTAGATATGAATACTACTTGGAAAGAAACAGATAGTTCAGAGCAGTTATTTGAAGGTAAAGATAGAAAAACAAATAAAGTTAAATGGCATGGTACAAGAGTAGACTTGATATTCGGCTCAAATTCTCAATTAAGAGCATTAGCAGAAGTTTATGCATGCAACGATTCATCAGATAAATTTATCAATGATTTTGTTTCAGCATGGACAAAAGTCATGAACTCTGACAGATTTGATCTAAAATTAAACTAGAAAAATGAAAACTGCGATAAACACTCCCAAGGTATCTTTTGAAGATTTCTACGAAGTACCAAATCTAAAATTTGATATTGATAGATTAAGAAAAGACTTAGAAATAATTCTTAAAGAAAAAAAATTTAATACGCCTGGGGTTACACATTTTGGTGCTATCCCACTTAATCAGATACCAAACGATATGGACTCGATAAATGGAAACAAAATAAGGGGCAAATATTGGACTATAGCGGATGAAAGTGGAAAAGAAGTTTCAAGAGACGTTGATATAGACGAGTCAAAATACACTAAACTCTTACCAGAGTTTGAAAAAACTTATTTCAAAGAAGTTTATGAAACGTTAAGTAAAAAGTTTAAACTTGGAAGAGTAAGACTTTTGTTGAAGGAGCCAAGGTCAACGCTTAGCTGGCATAAAGATCCCGAGTGCAGATTGCACGTCCCAATTATTACAAATCAAGGGTGTTCTATGGTAATCGAGAACGTTGCAAAACACTTGCCAGCAGATGGTAAAGTTTGGATAACAAACAATACAAAATATCATAATTTTTTTAATGGAGGAGAACAGTCTAGAATACATCTAGTAGCTTGTGTTTTAGAAAGCCCTTTTAAATAAATGGTTGAAGTTACAAAAGGTATATTTGAAGCAAGTAAAGAAATATACAGTAATAACAAAGGCTCAATATTAAGAACAATTGTTTATACAGTTGGTCACTTTGCAATAGCAATTACAGTTTTAATGTTAGTTGCAGATGTTTCTTTTATGATTGCTCTGACTGACGCTATAGTTGAACCTATCGCTAACTCTGTTTGGTATTTTATTTTAGACAAATGGTGGGCAAGTAAACCTAAAAAATAATCATTGAGAATGATTATTATTCAAATCAAATAATCGCATAAAAAATTTTTTTTTTGCAAACAATTATCATTATCACAATATTTTCTTGTAAATATTTTTTCAGCAATTATTTTTTCTTCTATGGAACTACAAAATTATAACTGTAAAAAATGTGGACTTACAATCTCTTCTACATGCTCCAAATGTGATAGAAAAGTTGATGTAAAAGTTCTAGATGACGGATGTTTAGTTCAGTTAACTAAATGTGGTGATTGTGCTAATGTACCGGTTATCAAAGACGTTTGTTCACAACAAAAATAAATAAAGACCTCTAAAGCTTAGATAAAACATTATCTGCAGCTGATAGCTCACAGATTCCTGTTTCCTTTTCTACAGCTATGTATTTTATAACTTTATTTTCAATAATCATCGTATAACGACTAGATCTCATACCTAAACCTTTTGTATCTTTGTTTACTAATACTCCTAATTTGTTGGCAAAATCTCCAAAAGGATCTGCTAACATTATTATCTCATTCTCAACTTTTGAAATTTTGGCCCAAGCATCCATTACATATGGATCATTTACACTGATACAAAAAACTTTATCTACACCTTTGGATCTTATTTTATCAATATTGTCTTTATAACTTGGTAAGTGTTTATTTGAGCACACGGATGTAAATGCACCGGGCATTCCTAATAAAATAGATTTACTATCTTTTAAAAAATCATTTATTCGAAATTTTTTTGGATTGCCGTCAATTAATTGGAAAACTTCACTATCAGGAATTTGATCATTAATTTTGTATTTCATTTCAATTTAACCCCCAAAGATTTTCTTTTGAAACCCATCCTTTATATTCTCCAGTTTCAACTTTACACCAATTTAAATCACACTTTTTTTTATTTAATAGTCTACCCGATTCAATTTTTGCAATAGGTCTTGAAAATTTCGTACTATCAGAAAAAAGAATTACAGTATCTAGCGTTATAAATGAACTACTTTTTTTTAACTGGGATCTATGAATCCATCCACCATTTTTTTTAAAATCTAAAATTTTTCTAAAATTTTCTTTTTCATCTATAATTTCAACTGGATAATTTTTTTTATTAAATACAAATTTTATTGGGTAATCTAATCCAGGGCCATACCTTACATTTACTTTTTTATTCTTAAGTGACATATACGTATTATTATCTGAATAAGAATTAGTCAAAAAAAAATTAAATAAAAATAAATTTATAATTAAAAATTTTTTAATCATCTTATCTTTTTAAGATTACTTACTCTAAAGTCTAGATTTAAAAGATTTATAATTAAAACCTTACCATTTAAACTTTTTCCAATTCCGACAATATTTTTAATTACTTCATTTGCCTGAATACTACCTACAACACTTGCAATTGTACCAACAACACCATCTGCCTCACAATTTAAAACTTCATCGTTTGGTATCGTTTGATAAAAAGATTTTAAACACAATCTTTTATCTTTTGAAAAATTAAAACTAAATATGTGACCATCAAATTTACTAATTGCACCACACACAAAAATTTTTTTTAATTTTCGAGAGAATTCATTCACAAGAAACTTACTTGTGAAATTATCTGTTCCATCTACTACTATATCAAAATACTTTATTAGGTTTTCAACATTTGATTGATTTAATTTTTTTTTATAACTTTCTACCTTAATGTTTGGATTAATTTTCTTAACTCTATCGCTAACTACTTTTACTTTAAATTTACCAACATCTTTTGTGGTAAACATAGATTGCCTATGTATATTTGAAAGATCTATCTTATCATGATCGATTAAACCAATCGTACCTACCCCAGTTCTAGACAAATATTCTGCAACAGGACACCCTAATCCACCTAATCCAACAATAAGAACTTTTGAGTTTTTAATTTTTTTTTGTCCCGAGATACCAATATCTTTAATAATTATTTGTCGGGAATATCTTTCAAGTTCTTTTGTTTTTAAGTTCATTTTTTTCCAGTAGATCCAAATCCACCTGAACCTCTTAAGGTGTCTGGTAAATCTTTTGTTTCTTCAAACTCAAATTTCAAAACAGGCATCAATACCATTTGAGCTATTCTATCTCCATTATTTACTAAAAATTTTTCATTACCATGATTAAAAAGAATAATTTTTATCTCTCCACGATAATCACTATCAATTGTACCCGGTGAGTTAAGCACTCCAATACTAGACTTAGCTGCAAGTCCAGATCTTGGACGTATTTGGACTTCGGTGTCTTCAGGTATAGCAATAGCAAGTCCGGTTGGAATCAAAGCAGATTTATTTGGTCCTATTTCAATTGGATTTTCCAAAAATGCCTCCAGATCAACTCCAGAAGACCCTATCGTTTTGTAAGAGGGAATTTTTACTTTTTGATTTAATCTTTTTATTAAGACCTTAATCATTAAAAAAATTAAATTTATTCGTAATTTTTTTAATTAGTTCATCTGCAATTACAGATTTAAAATTTTTCGGGATTTTTTCATCATCAATGTTTTTGTCCTTATAAAACAAATGAACTTCATTAAAATCAGACTCAAACCCAATTTCATTATTACTTACATCATTTGCAACAATCAAATCACAACCTTTTTTTTCCAGTTTTGATCTTGCATTATCGAATAAATTTTCAGACTCGGCGGCAAAACCAACGACAATTTTTGGTTTTTTATTACTCTTAGAAACTAATTCTAAAATATCTGGATTTAAGTCTAAATTAAAACTTTGATCTTTATTTTTTTTAATTTTCTCTTTGTTAAATTTTTTCACTTTAAAATCTGATACCGCAGCTGTAAAAATTGCAAGATCACATGGGAGTAACTCCATAGTTTTTTCGTACATTTCTTCACCAGTTTTGACCTTTATTAATTTTAAATTATCATTTGGTTCTAAGTTAGTAGGTCCAGATATTAAGGTTGTATCAAATCCATTTTCTACTAAGGAATTTGCGATCTCATATCCCTGCTTACCACTAGATCTATTGGTGATAAATCTAACAGGATCAATCAGTTCTTGAGTAGGTCCAGCAGTAACTATCGCTTTTAATTTTTTGTTTTTACTTATTTTTTTAAAATAAATTTCAAGTTGATTTATAATTTCATCAACCTCTAACATCTTTCCTTCTCCAAATTCACCACACGCCATCTCACCAATTTCTGGTCCTAAAATTCTATAACCATAACTCTTTAAGGTACTTATGCTCTGTTTATTTGATGCGTGTTCCCACATTCTAACGTTCATTGCAGGGCACAAAAAAACCTTTTTGTCTGATGCTTTAATTACAGTGCTTGCCAAATCATCTGAAAAACCATTTGAAATTTTTGTAAGAAAATTTGAAGAAGCTGGAGCAACAAGTATTAGATCAGACCATCTTGAAAGAGAGATATGATCCATTTCACTCTCATTTTCCACTGAAAATAAATCCGTATAAACTTTATTCTTTGATAATGAAGTAATTGATAAAGGGGTTACAAATTCTTTACCGCTTTTAGTTAAAATTGTTTTAATTTCACAATTAAGCTTTGATAATTTTCTAATTAGATCTAATGTTTTATAAGCGGCAATTCCACCTGTTATTACAATCAATATTTTTTTATTTTCTAAAAATTTCATACAGAATTAAAATACTATGACACCTAAAAAGACAAGCACTAATAAACCAATAATACTTTGATTTCTAATTGATTTCATCTCATTTTTTTTATCATTAAAAGAAGAAAAAGAATTTGTATTTTGGGGTATCTGACCACTTGCCAAAAATGCTAAAGCCTGATTTGCATTATCCATTATCTTAGGTAACTCAGGAATTCTTTTAATTACTTCAGAAGAGTCTTTTAAAGTATCCATCATATTCTTTACAGGATCTTTAGTCTCTTTTAACCAGTTTTCTAAGACAGGTCTAGAGGTCTCCCATATATTATTATTTGGATCTAAATTCCTTGCAACACCCTCTACTACAACCATTGTTTTTTGTAAAAGAAGTAATTGTGGTTGAGTTTGCATATTAAATTTTTCTGTAATATCAAATAATTGTTTTAATAGTTTTCCACCCGATATGTCTTTAACACTCTGGCCAAATATTGGCTCTCCAATAGATCTCAAGGCTTGAGCTAATTCCTCTACAGATGTGCCTTTTGGTACTAATCCAGCTAACAAATGTACCTCAGCTACTTTTTTGTAATCTCTACGTACAAATCCGTATAGAATTTCTGCTAAGTATCTTCTACTCAATTTATCTATTCTTCCCATTATACCAAAATCTATTGGAACTATTTGGGAAGACTCATTAATAAAAATATTTCCTTGGTGCATGTCAGCATGAAAAAATCCATCACGGACTGCATGTCTTAAAAAATGTTGAATTAAATTTGTAGCTATTTTAGAGGTCTCAATATTTTTTTCTTTGAGTAAGTCCTTTTCTCTTATCGATACCCCATCCACCCAATCTAAGGTAAGAACACTTTCGCTTGTAAAATTCCAATATATCTTAGGGACAAAAAATCCTAAATCATTTTTGGTATTTTCAGCATACTCATTTGCAGCTGCAGCTTCAAATCTTAGGTCCATCTCGTGATTTGTTATTTCTTTGAAAAGAAAAACAACCTCAATGAGTTTTAGTCTTTTAGTTTTAGTAATTAGACTTTCAACTATATACGCCAATAACATAATAGCATCTATCTCATCATTAAAAATTTTCTTAATGTTTGGTCTTAAAACTTTTATTGCAACATTTTTGATAATATTATCTTCTTTAATTTTGGCTTTGTGGACTTGGGCTATCGAAGCAGCTGCTATAGGTTCTGATAAATCAATAATATCATCAAAATTAGACTGACCTAAATTTTCTATTATAATTTTTTCCGCCTCTTTTTTTGAAAAAGGAGGTAATTTATCTTGAAGAGACTCAAGTTCTTTAGACAATTTTTCACCGATTATATCTGGGCGTGTGGCCAAGAATTGACCAAGTTTTATAAAAGTAGTTCCCATTTCTTGAATTGATTCACTCAAGTTTTCTTTACCCTTACTTTTTGTTTCATTTGAACTTGAAAATGAAAAAGCTAACAAATTAAAAAATATTTTAATGAATATTGGTATTTTATGAGTTTCCGAAACTATGTTTACTATATTAGATTTACCAATTTTTCTTCCAATTTTGAAAAGTATAAAGAATTTACTAAAAATCATATTTTCCAACCTGTATGTAAAGATACAATACCGCCAGACAGGTTTTTATAACTGGCATTGTAGAAATTTTTACTTTTGATTAAATCGAGTAATTCTTCTTGATTAACAAATTCATCAATACTTTGAACCAAGTATTCATAAGGTGCACTTTTTCCAACTACTAATTTTCCTATTAATGGTATTAGTTTTGAATACTGTTTGTAAATGAAATCTAAATTTTGGTTTTGAATTTTTGAAAACTCAAGGCAGAAAAATCTACCTCCTTTTTTCAAAACCCTATAAGCTTCAGAGATAGTCGAGTTTAAATTCTTTGTGTTTCTTAAACCAAAGCTAATTGTATAATAATCAAAGGTTTCATTTGGTGCATCAATTTTTTCAGCTCTTGAAACCTTCCAGTTAATATTTTTGTAATTTGATAACCTTTTTTTTCCTTCGTCCAACATCCTTTTATTAAAATCGACGCATAATATTTTTGATTTATTGGATGTATTATCAGCAAATAATTTAGCAATATCTCCAGTACCACATGCAACATCAATTAAAGTACTCTCTGGATAGGGATTCATTTGTCTGATGAGTTCTCTTTTCCACTGTCTGTGGACACCCAAAGACATAAAATCGTTCATGAGATCGTACTTATTGTAGACGTTATCAAAAACTTTTTTTACAAGACCTCTTTTTTTTTGTAGATTTTGTTGCATATTTAAATGTTATAAAAATATAATATAATATTTAATGCCAGAATTACCAGAAGTAGAAATAGTAAGACAGTCCCTAAATAGACAGGTAAAGAACCGCAAAATAATAAATATTCAAGTCAATAACCGAAACCTGAGACTTAAAGTACCAAAGGATTTTGAACAAATATTCAAAAATACAGTCATAGAAAAGATTCAAAGAAAATCAAAATATCTTATTTTGGTATTTAATAATCATCTTTATTGCGTGATACACTTGGGCATGTCAGGCACACTTCATTTTATGGGTTTAAAAAAAAAGACCACAAATTTGAGTTTTTATGGGTCTCAAAGTTTACCAAAGAAACACAATCATATTATTTTCAGGTTTAAAAATTTTAAACTAATTTATAACGATCCTAGAAGATTTGGTTTTTTTAAGATTTTAAATAATAAGAGTGATTATTTAAGGTTTTTCACTCGAATAGGACCTGAGGCGATAAGTAAAGATTTTAACAAAAAATATCTAAGTAAAATTTTAAAGAATAGAACAAAAAATATTAAGAATTTATTGTTAGATCAAAAATTAGTCTCTGGACTAGGTAATATTTATGTAAATGAAATATTATTTCAGGCGAAAATAAATCCGTTTAAAAAATCTTACCTGATTAATATAAACGAAAATAAAAGAATAGTTAAGTATTCAAAAATAATTTTAAATAAAGCTATACGATTTGGGGGTTCCTCTATAAGAGATTTTAAGGGTATTACAGGTAAAAGTGGAAATTTCCAGTCTGAATTTAAAGTGTATGATCGTGCAAAAAGGAGATGTAGTCGAAATAAATGCTCTGGGCAAATTAGTAGAAAAATAATTTCAAACAGATCCACTTTTATATGCTCCGTTTGTCAAAAGTAAAAATACCTATTGACCGCCCAACGTAGAGAGGATATACCATCGCCAAAATGGCTAATACAAAATCAGCAATTAAAAGAATTAGACGAATAAAAAGACAAACAGAGGTTAATAAGACCCGTAAAAGTCGTTATAAAATTGCTTTAAAAAAAATGAAAAAATTGATTGATAGTAAGAAAAAGAAAGAAGCCCTTTCCTACTTACCCAAATTGAACTCGGAATTAATGAAAATTGCTAAGACCGGCGTAATCAAAAAAGGAAACGCAACTCGAAACGTTTCTAAGATCACTAGAAAAATAAATTCTCTATAAACAACCTCCAGTTAAATCTTTTTTACCGCATATAGAAAAAAGTCTTGCCACAAAATGTAATTAAGTTTTAAAGCTTTAACACAACATGTTGGAGTTTTTATAAATTAAAAAAGTAAATCTTTATTTACTTTAATATTAAAAATTGAATTCAATTTTAAAGCTAATCGTTTTTCAATTTTCAATTTATACAATTTTTAATTTTATTCAATTAAGGATTTTAAATTTCTTTTAATCAGAGAAATATTTTATTGATAAAAAAACTTTCTAAGATTAGCTAGAAACCACTTCACATGAAAAATTTAAATAAAAATTTCAATCAAAAAAAAGATGCAAACCTAATATGGACAGAAATTCAAAAAGAAATGAAATCAAAATTTGGTTCAGAAATTTATGAGAGCTGGCTTAAAAAAATATACTTTGAGGAACAACACAGTAATTATCTTGTTGTTTCAGTCTCAACAAGATTTCTTAGAGACTGGATCGTATCAAGATATTTGGATGAAATTTTAAAAATTGTTAAAAAACAAATTAGAGAAATTTCTAGAATAGAATTTAGAATTGAGGATAAAGAGCATGAAAAAGATAAAACGGTTAATAATATTATTAAAAAAGATGACAATATTTCTTTCATTAAAGACAGTTTTCTTCAGTACAACAGAATTGATCAAAATAAATCTTTTGATAACTTTATCATTGGAGCAAGTAATAAATTAGCTTTTGAAGCATCAAAAAAGGTCTCTGAAAATATATCTAATTATAATCCTTTGTATTTGTATGGAGGTGTAGGAATGGGAAAAACTCATCTATTAAATGCTATTGGTTTGAAGCTTAAATTTGAAAACAAAGTCACATTTATCTCAGCAGAAAGATTTATGTATCAATTTGTAAAATCTATAAAAAGTAACGAAATGGTTAGATTTAAAGATAATTTTAGAAACACTGACGTTTTAATTATAGATGATATTCAATTTATGGATGGAAAAGAGGCTATGCAGGAAGAATTTTTTCACACCTTTAATGCATTACTTGAAAAAGGTTCTCAAATAGTTGTTTCAGCTGATAGACCTCCGAATAAGCTTAAAAGGATACAAGAAAGGATTAAATCCAGATTTTCAGGTGGATTGGTGGTAGATATTCAAAATCCCGAATATGAATTGAGATATAAAATCCTGAAAGAAAAAGCTAACGAACTAAATTTATTCTATAATGAAAGTATTAATATATCAGAAGAAATTTTAAAATTTATTAGTTATGAAATCAGAAGCAGCATAAGAGAATTGGTTGGTGCTTTAAATAGAATTGCATCATTCGCAAGGATATATGAAAGAGTTCCAAATATTTCAGAGACGAAAATAATACTTAAAGATCTCTTAAACATAAACGAAGCTAAGGTCTCCATAGATAATATTCAAACATTAGTTTGTAAATATTTTAAAATTAGTAAAAATGAAATGCTTTCCTCAAGAAGATCAAGATATTTAGTAAGACCCAGACAGGTAGCAATTTATCTTTCAAAAATACTTACGTCAAAATCTTTACCAGAAATAGGTAGAGAATTTTCAAATAGAGATCACACAACAATAATTCATTCTGTAAAAACTATTGAGAAATTAAAGGTAGAAAATAGCGAAATAAATAATGGAATAAACTATCTTAAAAACCAGATAATGTATAAATCAGAAAATGAAGTTTAATGTAAATCAAAAAGATCTCCAAGAGTCGTTAAGTTTTTGTCAAAATGTAATTGAAAGAAGAAGCACACTGCCAATTTTATCCAATGTTCTTTTAGAGGCAAGTGGAAAAGAACTAATTATAACTGCAACAGATTTAGATATGATTTTTGTTCATCGAATTCAAAGTGTTGAAATTGAAAAAGAAGGCAAAACAACCACAAATTCTCTTATAATGTACGATATAGTAAGAAAATTCAGCTCAGGAAAAAAAATTAACGTAGAGAGTCTATCAGAAAATAAGATGCAACTAGAGTCTGAAAAATCTAAATTTAAGTTAAATTGCATTGATCCTCAGGAATTTCCATTAATGGAAGAAGGTTTTGAGGCTGAAGAAATTAGTTTAGACTCGCAAAGTTTTTTAAAGCTATTAAATAAATGCAAGTTTTCAATTTCAAATGATGAAACTCGACATTATTTAAGTGGTATTTTTTTACATTTTACTAGCGGGGATGATAAAAACTTTTTAACTGCTGTTTCAACAGATTCTCACAGAATGTCCATATCGAAAATGAGACTTGAGAAACCCATCAAATTTGAACCAATAATATTACCAAAAAAAACAATTTTTCAACTTTGCTCAATTCTTGAAAACAATCAAGGAAAAATCAAAGTCTCAAATTCAAAAACAAAAATTAAAATTTCCATGGATAACAGTATTTTAATTTCAAAAGTTATAGATGGAAAATTTCCAAATTATGCTCAAGTTGTTCCAAAAAATAACAAGAAAAAGATGGAAGCAGATTTAGAATTATTTAAAAGCAGCGTAGATAGAGTTGCGTCTGTTTCTACAGACAAAAAAGATGGAGTAAAAATTAAATTATCAAAAGACAAACTTGATCTATCAGTCAACAATACTCATAGCGGTGATGGAAATGAAAGTGTTTCTGTGAAATTTGAACATGACTTAGATATAACTTTCAATTCTAAATATTTGATAGATGTTGCTAGTGAGTTAGAAGGTGAAAAAATAGAAATTTTTTTTAATGATACTGCATCGCCAGCATTAATAAAAGATCCAAGTGATTTTGACAGCATTTTTGTGATAATGCCGATGAAAGGTTAAATTTAATTTATTAAATCTAATTCTTTATAAATTAAATTTTCAACTTCTTTAGAGAACTGTTCTAAATCTTTGCCGGGCTCGAAGGATTTTAATATAGAAACTGTTATATTTTGTTTACTCTTTAATAAAGAGGACTTTGGCCATGTTTTCCCTGAATTAATCGCAATTGGAAGGCAACTTATTTGAAAGTCATTATAAATTCTTGCAAATCCTTTTTTAAACTTTGACCTGTCTTTATAATTTTTTCTTGTACCTTGAGGGAAAATTATAAGCGTGTTTCGTTTGTCGTTCAAAACTTTTTCAACTAATCCTTTGAAACCTAAATTTTCCTTAGAAATTTTATCCCTATCAATTGATACACACCCCATCTTCTTAAGATATGATCCAAATAGAGGAATTATCATCAGTTCTTTTTTAAGAATAAAAACCGATGATTCAAAGATTGTTTGTAAATAGAATGTTTCAAACATAGATTGATGTGAACAAACAACAAAGTACTTTTTTTCTCTAGGGATGTTTTCTAAACCTTTAACTCTGATATTAACACCTAAAAAAAGTTTAAGACAAATGCTAGTCCAAATACCCATCAAACGACCTCCAAACTGAACCCCTTTTTTTGGGAATAAAAGTGTCGGAACAAATAAAATTGAAATTGAGATAATCCCTAGATAAAAAAAAAGGAAAAATATTATATTTCTTATCATTTAAATAAGATCTTTAATGGACTGCCTTTTACTAATGATTTGAGTTTTTGATTTATCAACTAAAACTTCTTTTGGCATTGGTCGCACATTGTAATTTGATGACAATACATGACCATATGCCCCTACATCTTTTAGAATAACAATCTCCCCCTCATTTAACTTTTGAAATTTTTTCATTTTCAAAAACCTATCTGAAGTCTCACAAATCGGACCAACAAAATCATATTCTTTTTTACTTTTTTTACTCGATTTAATTGCGGGAATAATCATGTGTTTTGCATTGTATAAAGCTGGTCTAATTAGATCGTTCATGCCAGCATCTAAAATAATAAAATCTTTGGTTGGACTTTCTTTTATATAGATAACCTTAGAAATAAGTACAGCAATATCCCCTATTATAGATCTTCCTGGTTCAAGAATAATTTTACATTCATTCCTTTTTGAAAATTTATGAATTTCCAAAGCAAGCTTTTTAAAATCAAAAGTTTTTTTGTTTGAACTATAGTCAATACCCATCCCGCCACCAAAATCTACATATTCAAAATTTACTGAAACTTTTTCTAGAAAATTATTTACAACGCGTATCATTTTTTGATATGGCACATTACTTAAAATTTGGCTACCAATGTGAACACTTAGACATTTAAATCTAATTGAATTTGAATTCTTATATTTATCGATAATTTTGATTGCATCTTTAAAAGTTAATCCAAATTTATCTTGCATTCTGCCAGTTGAAATTTTTCCTATAGTTTGAGCGTTAACATTTGGGTTTAATCTTATTCCTACATTGACTACGGTTTTTTTATTTTTAGATAAATTGATGATATTTTTTAGTTCACTCTCAGATTCAACGTTAATCAATAAAATTTTCTTTTTAATCGCAAAATCCAGTTCACTTGTAGTTTTTCCGACTCCTGAAAACACAATTTTATTCGGTTTAAAACCTACTTTTAAAACTTTTTGGAGCTCGCCTATTGAGACAACATCAGCGCCTAATCCGTTGTTTTTTATTATCTTTAATAATTTTGAATTCGAATTAGATTTTACAGAAAAACATATTAATGGTTTTGTTTTTTCAAAGTTTTTATTAAAGTTTTTTATATTTTGATTTAGTCTTGATTTTGAATAACAGTAAAAAGGAGTTTGAAATGATCGAGTTAATTTCCCTACAGAAATATTCTCAACATAAAATTTACTATTTTTATAATTCATTAGGATGTTTGAATTAAACTATTTGTTCCAATTGAACCTTTGTATTCAGGATCCGCTTTTTTTCCACAGGAAATTAATAAAAAAATTAAAACGACAATAATAAAAATATTTTTCATTTTATCTCCTTTTTATGTTTTCTTATCATTTTCTTTATGTTTTCAAAAGAAGTTCCACCATATGATTTTTTTGAATTTACAGAGTTTCTTAAATCTAGATTTTTCATCACTTCGTGACTTATTTTCGGAACAATCCTCTTTAAATCTTCATGTCCAATTTCATTTAAAGCCAAATTTTTCTTTTCAGCAAAATTTACAACTTTTGCCGTTAAAAAATATGCTTCCCTAAAAGAAAAATTCATGTTTTTAACTAATGCATCAGCAAAATCAGTCGCCGTTGTAAATCCTTTTTTAGCAGCATCTAACATCACTTTCTTGTTAACAATTACTCCATTTATTACTTCATCAAAAATTATTAAACAATTTTTCAAATTATCAAAAGATCTGAAAACTAGATCTTTATCATCTTGTAAGTCTTTAAAATAAGATATTGGTAAACCTTTAACAATTGTTAACATCGAAAAAAGATTTCCAAATATTGATCCAGTTTTTCCCCTTAAAAACTCCAAAGTATCAGGATTCTTTTTTTGTGGCATTATCGATGAGCCTGTTACAATATTATCTTTTAAGCTAATGAATTTAAATTGATCTGAATTCCAAATTATTAACTCTTCTGCAATTCTTGATATATGCATTGAGCATATAGATGCACTGTATAAAAAATCTAAAACAAAATCTCTATCAGATACTGTATCTAAAGAGTTAGTTGTAGGTTCCTCAAATTTTAGTTTTTTAGTGGTATACCATCTGTCAATATTAAAAGATGTTCCAGAAAAAGCACCAGCCCCCAGAGGATTTTGATTCAAACTTTTCTTGTTAGAAGAAAATCTAAATCTGTCTCTTTTGAACATTTCAACATTTGATAAAAAATAATGTGCTAAAGAAATTGGTTGGGCATTTTTAAGATGAGTAAAACCTGGCATAATAGTAAAAATATTTTTTTCCGAAATTCTTATCAAAGATTTTATTACCTTTAATAATAAACTATCGATTTCTCCTGTAGACTTTTTTAACCATAGTTTTAAATCTGTAACCACTTGGTCGTTTCTAGATCTTGCTGAATGTAAATAACCTGCATCATTACCAATAAGTTCAAAAAGTCTATTCTCTATGTTCATGTGAATGTCTTCTAAATTTTCATCAAATTTAAAGTTTTTTTTCTCAATTTCATTTTGAATTCTTTTTAACCCCCATAAAATTTTATCCTTAATTTTAATAGTTATAATCTTTTGCTTATATAACATTTCTGCATGTGAAACAGATGCTAATATATCTTCTTTATACAACCTTTTATCTACCTCGATAGAGGATCCAACTTTTTTAAAAATGTTTGAAGTTTTTTTTTTGATTCTTGTGTTCCAAACTGTGTTATTGTTTTTATTTTGACTCATGATATGTAACTATACTACTTTATATGAAATTATTAACTTTAAAGTTCTTTATTCTATTAGTGGTATTATTTATCCCAAATACAGTTAATTCAAAAGAATTAAATGGTTTAAAAAATTTAGTTATTTATGAGGATCAAAAAAAAATTAGTGAAATATCATTTAAAAATGAAAAAGATAAGGATGTTTCATTGTCTGAGTACGAAAACAAATTATTAATTCTGAATTTTTGGGCTACGTGGTGTAAACCATGCAAAGAAGAAATGCCATCTCTACAAAATCTTCAAAACAATTCAAAATTTAAAAATCTTAAAATTTTACCAATTAATATTGGTCAAGAGGACAAAAATTCGATCAAAAAGTTTTTTTCAGATGTAAATATTGATGCTTTTGAAATATTTTATGACTCAGATGTAAAACTAGCTAAGAAATTTTCTTTAAGAGGCATTCCAACATCAATTTTGATCAATAAAGATGGTTATGAATTTGCAAAAGTTATAGGTTCTATAAATTTTGAAGATCCTAAATTTGTGAATTGGCTTTTAAATTATGATTAATCTTTAAAAAAATACGCTAAACAAACCAGGACTATTATGGCTACAAACTGCAACAGAACCCTAAGCTGCATAAGTTTATTAGAGTATTTCTTACTAGTGTCTCCACCTTTAAATAAGGTACCAATACCTAATATTAATACAACCGCCACAGAGACCAAAAGTATTACTGCACTTACTTTGACAAATATTTCTGAAATCATAAATTATATGTATTACATATTTGAAAAAAAAAAATTAAAATTTTTTATTAAATGACATTTTGTCTAGATGCTAAAATGATTAAGCCAGTGGGCGAAAACATCGATAATGCAGTAATTTTATTACATGGTTATGGTGGTGACGGTAATGATATAGCTGCACTCACAATTAATTGGAAAAGGTTTCTACCAAACACTCTTTTTATTTGCCCAAATGGACCTGAAAAATGTTCTATTAACCCTATCGGTTATGAATGGTTTGATTTAAACACTGAAGATGAAAAATACATCACCGAAAAAGCTTTAGAAAGTGAAAAAATATTAAAAAAATTCATAGAAGAGATAAAAACAAAATTTAATTTGCAAAACTCAAATATTTGTTTATCTGGTTTTAGCCAAGGATGTATGATGTCAATTAACGTTGGATTGTCTGAGAAAGAAAAATTTGCTGGGATTATAGGATTTTCGGGAAAAATAATTAACAGAAATGATTTAATCAATAGAATTTTATCAAAACCTTCTACATTATTAATTCATGGAGATCAAGATGAAATTGTGCCACCTGTTAATTTGTTAGAGGCGAAAGATTTTTTTGAAAGAAATAAAATTGATATAACAACGAAAATGTTAAAAGGATGTGGTCACAACATACCTATTGAAGCGTCTAGTTTGGGCCTAACCTTTTTAAAAAAAATATTTAATATAAATACTTAGTTTAATTAATTGTCCCATTGAATTAAAATATTTTTTAGGTTAACTTAATAAAAATTATGACGATAAATAGTGAAAATATGTCTTTAGAAAAGTGTCCTGCACTTGTTTTAAATGCAGATTACAGACCATTAAGCTACTACCCATTATCATTATGGAGTTGGCAAGATTCCATTAAATCAGTTTTTTTAAATAGAGTATCTATAGTAAGTTATTATGATAGAGTAATTAGAAGTCCTTCATTTAGCATGAAACTTCCAAGTGTAATTGCATTGAAAAGTTACATTAAACCAATGTCAAATCCAAATTTTACAAGATTTAATGTTTTTTTAAGAGACAAATTTTCTTGTCAATACTGTGGAAGTAATAAAGAATTAACTTTTGATCATTTATTACCTAGATCAAAAGGAGGAAAGACTAATTGGGATAATGTAGTTACCGCTTGTTCATCGTGTAACGTAAAAAAAGGTGGAAGACTTCTTTCAAAATCAGGTATGACTTTAAACAAAATGCCTTATCAACCATCAACTGAAGATCTGCACAGAAATGGAAAGAATTTTCCTCCAAATTTTCTACATAAAAGTTGGATGGATTATCTATATTGGGATGTTGAATTAGAACCTTAAACTAGATTTTTTCAGAAATATTGATTGCTATTCTTGATCCAGTTTTTATTACTTTGTCCATAACAGAGTATAAACCTTTTTTCGTTGCACCTTCTTCGTATGCAATATCTTTATGATCAATTTCATCTTGTCTGAATTTTTTAATTTTTTCTCTTAATTTCTTTTCATCATCTTTGATTTGGTTAATTTGGTTTAGGTAATGTTCATCAATTACTTCTTCCACAGAGGCAGTACAAAGCATGGCGGCCTTTTTTCCTAATATTGTACTTCCAAACCCAAGACCTAATCCTAAAAGGTCCCATAAAGGTAAAAATTTAGTTGGACTTATATTCCTTTTTTTAATCTCATTTTCAAAAAATGAACAGTGTTCATCTTCGTGTTTTTTCATGTCTTTAATCTTTTTTTTTAAAGTCTCATCTTTAATAATTGTATTCAATGCTAATAGCTGACCTTCGTAAATTTTGATCGCTCCTCTTTCCCCAGCGTGATCAACTCTGATAAATTCTTCTAATTTTTGTTTATTAGTTTTTTGCATAGGAATACAAATAATAAGAAACAGAGGAAATTACAAATGATAATACAAAATTTATAGTCGCAAGTGATACTCCAAATATAGCAAAATTTACGTTTCTACAGTCAGGATTTATCACATTTAAACTCTCAAGCAATTTACCTTCATCCAAAATACTCAAATTATCGTCTGAGCAATTAAAAATTGACTGGTATAATTCTTGTTCAATACCAACATGGTATCCAGATAATGTCATGCTTATTAAAAAGGTTAAAAATACATAGATGCACATTTTTGTATTTAAAGGTTTAAAAAAACCAAAAAGTCCAATTATCAAACCCAGGACATAAGGCACTCTTTGATACTTGCACAAAATACATGGTTTATATCCCAAAAAAAATTCTACAAAAAATGCGTAAAATATTGAAGTTACACACAGCAATATAATAAACAAATAAAATACCTTAAATTTTTTTTCTAAAACCATCTAGGATGTAAATTTAATTAAGAAATTATATACAAAGTAAGCAATTATTACTAAAATAACAGATATTACTATTGAAACTGTAACTAACTTTTTTTCAATTATTTTCTTCATAGCAGGTCCAAAATTTCCAATTAAAAATGCTATTAAAAAAAATCTAGAACCTCTTGTTAATAAAGATACAATAACAAAATAGAAAAAATTGAAGTGCACAAATCCACTTGTAATAGTGAGTAATTTAAATGGTACAGGCGTGAAACCAGCAATAGCCAACAATGTTACCCAAGCTATCACACCGCCTTCTGAGGACATTTTCTCTTTTAAAAAGTTAGCATTATCAACACCGTATAATTCAAATATTTTTACACCAATCTCGTTAAAAAAAACGTAACCAATAAAATATCCAAGACATGCTCCCAAAACAGATCCTATGGTAGCAATTAGTGCAATTCTAATCCACTGAGCTCTCTTAGCAATAGTCATTGGTATAATAAAAACATCAGGCGGTATTGGAAATATAAAACTTTCAATGAATGAGATAAAACCTAGAAAAAATTTGGATCTTTTATGACCTGCTAATTCAATTGATTTTCTATATATTTCTTTAAACATACTAAATTTATTTTTATACTATAATTATAAAAATGAAATTATTAATATTGGGCGAATGGCGGAACTGGTAGACGCGTTGGACTCAAAATCCAATAGTAGCAATACTGTGAGAGTTCGATTCTCTCTTTGCCCACCAATTTATGAAAATAGAGAACATAAACAGTTTAGTAGAACTTTATTTCAAAAAATATGATGAAATTAAAAATAAAAAAGGTCCACCTTTTTTATTTGGATTGAGTTCAAAAGATAAAAACTATTCATTAAATTGGAATGAAGTAACATTAAAGATTAAAAGTTTAACAACTTTTCTACAAGACTATATTTCCCTTGGAGATAGATGTGTATTATTGTCTGAAAATAGACCACAGTGGTTAATTGCTGATATTGCAATTATGAATTCTGGAGGTGTAACAGTGCCATTATTTACCACTTACTCAGACTCAGACTATGAATATATAATTAATGATTGTGGACCAAAGGTTTGTATAGTTTCAAATAAATTACAATATGAAAAAATAGAAAAATTTTTAAATGACAAAATTAAGATAATTTCTATTGATGAATTTACAAATCAAATTGAAAACTTTTCAAAAATATTCAAAAAAACAAATTTTACTAATAAAAGTTATAATAATAAAATAAAAAGAAACGACTTAGCTTGTATAATCTATACCTCTGGTACGACTGGTAAACCAAAAGGGGTAATGTTAAGTCATGGTGGAATTCTCTCAAATTGTGAGGGGGCTTTAGAAATATTGGCTTCTATTGTCAAAAAGAAAAAACCAGTTTTTTTGACATGGTTACCTCTTTCACATTCGTATGAACATACTGTCCAATTCGTTCAAATTTCTCTGGGAGCAAAAGTTTATTATGCTGAAAGCCTAGATAAACTAATTCCTAATATGTCAGTGGCGAAACCAACCATCATGACTGCTGTCCCAAGATTTTATCAAAATTTATATAACAAAATTTCTCTGAATTTTTCTAAACTGGAGGGGTTAAAAAAAAAATTAATAACGAACACCCTTAAACTTGGCACAAAAAAACTTAAAAAAGAAAACCTAAATTTTGGTGAAAAAATATCTAATTTTTTATGCGAAATTTTAGTCAGGAAAAAGATAAAAAAACAGTTTGGTGGAGAGTTACAAGCTTTTGTTTCAGGTGGTGGTGCTCTTGACCAAAAAATTGGAGAATTTCTTAATTCTATTGGTTTGCCTACATTACAAGGATATGGACTGACCGAAGCTTCTCCAGTCGTTAGCTGTAACGTTCCAGGAAATATTCAAATTGAGACTGTAGGGCCACCGTTTAAAACTAATGAAGTTAAAATTTCAAACGATGGTGAAATATTAGTAAAAGGGGAAAACGTTATGCTTGGATATTGGAATAAAAAAGATGAAACCAATGAAGTTTTAAAAGAAGGATGGTTGCATACAGGTGATATAGGAGAGTTCACCAAAGAAGGAAATTTGAAAATAACTGATAGAAAAAAAGAAATCATTGTAAATTTAGGTGGTGATAACATTTCTCCATCTAAAATTGAAAATTTACTTTGTTTAAATGAAAAAATTAAACAAAGCTTAGTTTATGGAGATAAAAAAACATATTTAGTTGCATTAATTGTAAGTGATAGCGAAGAAAATAGATCAGAAATTAATTTATACATCGAAAATTTAAATAAAAGCTTGCAATTAATAGAAAAAGTTAAAAAAATAAAAATTATTAAAGAGGAATTTACAATTGAAAATGGAATGTTAACACCAACTTTAAAATTAAAAAGAAAAAAAATTTTAGAAAAATATAAAAAAGATTTAGAAAAACTTTATTAAATTTAACAAATAAAGTTGATTATAATGCGCATAAACACTATTCTTTTTTAACATTTTACATTTATAAAATTAAATTTAATTTTATACTTCGTTGATGAATCAATTTATAACTAATTAAATGTTTGACATAACAAAAGAAAATATTTAAAAATTAAGTTATAACGAATCAAAAAGATTCGTAACAACAGGGAGCTAAAGATGGCTAAACGAAGAAAAAAAGCTAAGAAAAAAGCTAAGAAAAAAGCAAAAAAAAGAAGAAGAAGAAGATAAGTTTTCTTTTTTAAAAACGCTTCTCATAACGTTTGTGTGAGAAGCGTTTTTTTTTACTCATCTTCTGTTTCGTTCGCTAAACTTTCTGGCTCTGCCGTTTCTTGATTAATTTGTGGATTAGTTTGTACTTTTTTCTCTAAATTTTGTTGATTTTTTTCTAAGTTTCTTTTTAAAGCTTTATCTAACTTTTTTTGTGTATCATCGGGTGACAGGTTTAAAACAATCTGAAATTCTGACAAAAGCCTGTCGTAGGCTTTTTCGAATAGTTGTCTTTCACTATAAGATTGATCAATCATTATATCATCACCTTTATTGAGATCCCTTACAACTTCAGCCAATTCATAAATTTTGCCAGATGTGATTTTAGCATCGTATTCTTGGGCCCTTCTACTCCACATAGATCTTTTAATTTTTGGCTTACCTTTTAAGATACTTATACATTTATTAAGTTGATTAACTGTTGCCAAGGGTCTTAATAGTGTCTGTTTATTAATTGGAAATTTTAAATCAACTTTTTCTTTTACCAATTTGATAATGTATACCTCAACATCAATACCACCGATTGTAATTTTTTTAATTTCCATGATCTGTCCTACTCCATCTTTTGGATAGACTACATAGTCCTTTATTTTATATTCTTTTTTTTGAGTATCTTGTTTTTTGATTTTTACAATTTCTGGTTTTTGATCCTGGCTTTTAGTTAAACGTAAATTTTCCTGATTTTTTGATTTTATTGTAACTAATTTTTTTGTTTCTTTTGCGGCTTTTTTTGTAGATTTTTTAAGTTTAGGTCTGCCTGTTTTATTTTTTTTTACTTTAGTTTTTACTCTTTCTTTCGGTGCCTTTTTTTTCTTTTTTTTAAAGGTTTTCTTTAAAATACTTTTCAAATTTATTTTCTTCATTTTTATATTTTTCGTTGTCTAGTGGTGGATCTTTTTTTTCTGATATGTTTGGCCATATTTCTGAATATTTTTTATTTAACTCTAACCATTTTTCACTTCCAACTTCTGTGTCAGGCTTGATAGCATCTACCGGACACTCAGGCTCACAAACGCCACAATCTATACACTCATCTGGTTTAATTACAAGCATATTTTTACCTTCATAAAAACAATCAACCGGACAGACTTCAACGCAATCCATTAATTTACATTTAATACATTTATCATTTACTATGTAAGTCATTATTTATTACTTAGTACCTTTATTTTAGTTTCACCAACTACCTTATCATCTAAGTAAAGCAACCCAGCTAAACGTCTCATAAGGTTATTTTCGTAAATGTCTGATTTTCCATCAGATAATATTATTCTCCATAAAGTTTCAACAATTGTAATTTTATTTTCTGTACTTAAAGACTTCACATCCCTAGTAAATTCTTGAATATGATTAGAGTCATTTTCCTTTTGCTCTGCTTGCGTAACAACATCATCTAAGTTATCTAAATCAGGATATAATTTCTTTATTGTTTTCTTAATTATTTCTCTTTCCTCTGATGTGTAGTTTTCATCTATTTTAGCCGCGTGTATTAGAAGACATGCAATGTTTACAGATTCCGCGTTTGTGTTGGGTTTTTCTTTATTTTTATTAAAAAATTTCAATATCATTTTAGATCTAGTTGTTTTAATGCTTCAAAGGGATTATCTTTTTTGATCTTTAAATCTAAACTTTTTTTAATCTTTTTAAAAGGTTTATATTTAAAAAATGTTTCATTTTGTTCGTCAAAGACTTTATATCCCATCAATTTTATGACTTTTACAAAACTTTCTTTGTTACAACCAAGCAAATTTAACATTTTAGGTATTAGTTTAATTTTGTCTGATTTGCTTTCACGGGAGTTTATTATTTCAATAAACAATCTTTCTAAAATATCAATTCTAACAAAAAAGCTATCAAATTTTTCAAATCCACATAAAAGCATAAATTTTTTATTTTTGTATTTATCGTTATTCACAAAATTTAATCCAAAAGTAGGAGGAAATAAATTTAAGTCTTCTCCATTGAAATTCTTCCAGAGTAGAATTCTTAAAGAGACAACACTCGGTTTAAAAAGTTTGAATAAGAATATGTGATACCTGCCAAATTTTACTCCTAAATTTCTTAGTGTTTTTCTCTCATCTTGGCTTAAATTTTTAATGATATCTAAAACCTCCTCTCTTTTTACTACACCATTGTTTTCATATAATTGATAAGATAAAGCTCTTATTTGAGCATTAACTGAATTAATACTCTTTAGTTTAAATAAACTTTCTAGTTCATCAGTAATTTTTGTGTCTAGCCACTTTTTTAGATAAGAGTGAAGTTTAAATTTTTCTTCATTTTCTACAATGTCATCGACAATTAAATTTAGTTCTGGAGAGAGATAATCTGCACCTTTAGAAAGCATTGCTATGGGGAAATTATTCCAATAAATTTTTCTATCTTCTTTCAACTCAATTTGCTTTCCCACAATTATTTGACTAATTCTTTTTGAAATTTCTGGACTTACATTTTGTCTTGCAGCTTTTTTTAAAGATTTAATGTCAGTTTCTAAATCACCAACTTTAAAATCTAATTCAAGTTTTAGACCTTTTAAATTTCCGATAAATTGATTGTTGATCAAAACTTTTCCATTATTTTCAATTTTTGTCTCAAATGAAATATCTTGTTTTAAACCTTTTGCTAGGACACTTGCTCGTTTATCTATAAAACTCTTAGTAAGCTCTTCATGCAATCTATCAGACAATTTATCCTCTAAAGATTTTGTCCTTTTTACCCAATAATCTTGATTTTCTACCCACCCATTTTTATTAGAGACATAAGACCATGTTCTAACATTAGCTATTCGATTAGATATAGAATCTACATTTCCATCAACTTTATCTAAAATTGAAAGTTGTTCCTTCATGTATTTATTTGAAATTTTTCCTGTTTTTTCTCTTAAAAAATTAAATACTTTTCCAATTACCTCTAAATGATTCCCGTAAGTTTTTTTTACAAAATCAGGTATCTGGCAACATTCCCATAACAATTTTAATTCATTTTCATTGTTATAAATTTGAAGTTTTTCAGTATCTTTTAAAATATATTTTAGGACTTTTTCGTCTTCACATTCTGAAATTCTTTTTAACCAAGGTTTATTGGGCTTCTCTTCTAGTGACTTGATTAATGATTGACCATTTTTAAAATTTAAATTTGGATTTCTCCAAAAAATTGTACTGATGTCGTCAATTTTATGGTTTTCAAGTAATTCAATTTCCTCTGCGCTTATCTCACCACATTCACCTGTTATCCCAAAAGAACCATCGTTGAGATATCTGCCTGCTCTTCCAGCAATCTGTGCAATTTCAGATAGTCTTAGCCGTCTTATTTTTTTACCATCAAATTTTTTTATACTCGAAAAAAAAACATTATTTAAATCCATATTTATTCCCATTCCAATTGCGTCAGTAGCAACAAGATAGTCAACATCTCCAGATTGATATAGATTTACTTGTGAATTTCTTGTTTTAGGACTTAAAGATCCCATCACAATTGCAGCTCCACCTTTTTGACGTCTAATCAATTCTGCAATTGCATAAACTTCCTCGGCTGAAAATGCTATTATTACGCTTTTTCTTTCTATTCGAGAGATTTTTTTGTGGCCTGAGTAACTTAATTTAGATAGTCTTTTTCTATCTATATATTCAATATCACCATCTAATTTATCAATAATATTTTTCATTGAGTTTGATCCCATGAACATTGTTAATTTTTCACCTCTTAAATTCAATAATCTGTCAGTGAAAATATGACCTCTTTCATGGTCAGAACACATTTGAATTTCATCTATACCAACGAATTCTAAATCTTTTTCAACGGGCATAGACTCTACAGTGCAAAAATAATACTTAGCGTTTGAAGGTATTATTTTTTCCTCACCTGTAATTAATGCGACTTTATTTGGATCAGTTTTTTTAACAACTTTGTCATAAACTTCCCTTGCTAAAAGCCTCAAGGGAAAACCCATCATTCCAGAGCTAAAAGACAACATTGTTTCAATTGCTAAGAAGGTTTTTCCTGTATTAGTAGGCCCAAGAACAGCAGTTATTTTATTTTTTGTCATTTCAACTTTTGGTGTGTTAAATTTTTTTACTACTATATATTGTTATCGCTAAAGAACAAAAATAGTCTAAAACAAGTCCGAATCATTCAGGTAAAAGTTCTCATTTTTAATTTTTTTTGGATATTAACATATTTTATCTAATTATGCAGCCTTATATTTATTCACACAAGTATTTGCTAGAATCAAATTTGGATCTATAAATATTTTTGATTTTTTTGCCTTTTTAAAAGATTTGAATGCAAAAATTGCTATAGGTAATTCCGTACATCCTAAGATTATTTTTTTACAATTTACTTTAATTAAATAGTCAATTGCAGGCTTAATCATTTTTTCGGCCTTTCTTACATTACCCATTTTAACAAATTTGATAGCTTTATTTACATTTTTTTTCTGTATTTTTATAGGCGGTGATAGAAGCTTAAACCTTTTATTGAAATATTTATGATAAATTTTTGTATTCAAGGTTGCTTCAGTAGCAAGTATTCCAATTTGAGAATTAATTTTACAGTTCTTTTTCGCATGATTATAAACTTCTTCAGGCATACTCAAAATTGGTATATTAACTTTTTTTTTTAGGTCATCGTACCAAAAATGAGCTGTATTACATGGCATTACAATAAACTTACAATTATTTTTTTCTAATAATTTACAGCCTTTAACTAATTCTTTAAGGACATTATAATATTTTTTTAAATTTTCGGGCCTATTAGGTGTATCCGATTTGTTGTATAATAAAAATTTTGGGTATTGTTGATCTTGTTTTCCTCTATATGAAATAGCAATTTTGTTACAGAAATCTAAACCGGCTTGTGTTCCCATACCTCCTAAAATCCCAATCATATTTTTTTTACTACCTTCCAAACACCTGTTGCAGATGCAATAATATTTTTATTTATATATAAATTACAATTCACAAATAACATTGACTTTGTTCTCTTTAATATATTTACTTTACCTAATATTTCATCTCCTAGTCTGGATGGTGCAATGAATTTTACATCTAATGAAACCGTTACACATGATTGATTATTGCTAGCTCTATATACAGCAGTTCCAGCACCTGCATCAATTAAAGAACAAATAAAACCTCCATGGGTAATGTCTCTTCTATTTAAATGAATTTTTTGTATTGTGCTTTTAAATTCAAACTCAGTCTCAGATAAATTTCTAAAAAGGAGACCACCATTGTGTTTCATAAAACCAGAAACTTTGCTGATTTGTTCAAAATTGTTTCCCATTTTTTATAAAAATATTGTTAATAAAATTAAAACTATAAACACTATAGTAAAAAAATATACAACACTTGATTGTAAAGAGATTTTCATAATTTGGCGCGCCTGCTAGGAGTCGAACCCAGAACCTCCTGGTCCGTAGCCAAGCGCTCTATCCAGTTGAGCTACAGGCGCTGAATTATAAAAAAAAATCATATTAAATAATGTAATTTTAAAATAAACAATTATTCTATATTAATGTCAAAAAATTCTAAAGACATTGTTTTCGTTGCAGCTCAAAGATCAGCCATAGGAAGATATAAAGGTATTTATAAAGATCTGCAGGCTCATAACCTAGGCTCGTTGGTAATTAAAAGTTTAATTGAAAAGACTAAGTTAAAAGTAGATGAAATTGACGAGATAATATTAGGACAGGTTTTGACAGGATCATGTGGACAAAATCCAGCAAGGCAAGCAGCTATAAATTCTGGAATTCCAAAAGAAAAGACTGCAATAATTATAAACCAAGTATGTGGATCTGGACTACGATCAATTGTAAACGGATATCAATCATTACTTACAAATTCTGCAAACTTTATAATTGCTGGTGGTCAAGAAAGTATGACTAATTCAATTCATGATCAAATGATGAAAGATGGTTTGACGGATGCTTTTTATAATTATCATATGGGTGTTACAGCTGAAAATGTTGCTGCAAAATATAACATATCAAGACAAGAACAAGATGAATTTGCACTTCAGTCTCAACATAAAGCAAATATAGCAATAAAAAAAAAAAAATTTGATAACGAAATTATTAACAATGATATTGACGAACATCCAAGAACTGGAATTACAATTAACGACCTATCAAAACTAAATTCTGTTTTTAAGGAAAAAGGAACTGTCACTCCTGGAAATTCATCTGGTATCAATGATGGAGCAGCTGCAGTGGTATTAACAACAAGAGAGTTAGCTGAAAAAAATAATTTAGAAATATTGGGAAAGATTATATCCTGGGCAACCTGTGGTGTTGATCCATCCATGATGGGGTTAGGACCAATCCCCTCATCAAACAAAGCTCTAGAAATAGCGAAATGGAATGTAAAAGATTTAGACTTAATTGAAATTAACGAAGCCTTTGCCGCTCAAAGCATTGCTGTAATTAAAGAATTAAAAGTTCCTAAAGAAAAAGTAAATGTGAATGGTGGAGCAATAGCTCTCGGTCATCCGATAGGTGCCTCAGGAGCAAGAATTGTTGTTACACTTTTAAATGAATTAAAAAAAATAAGTGGGAAAAAAGGTTTGGCAACATTATGCATCGGAGGAGGGATGGGAATTTCGATGTGTATAGAAAAAGATTAATATTTAAGTGATTTATAATACTTATTTAGAATAATATTTTGCACCCAAATTTTTGCGTCCAAATTTTTATAATTAGGCTTTTTCTTAATAAAATTAATAAATATTTTTAACATATTCAAATTAACTCATTTTAGGATGACGAAAAAAAGATATAAATATGTTAAAATATTGATCTTAAAAAAGTATAGATGAAAAAAGACATTCTAGTACCTGATATAGGAGATTTTGATAACGTAGAAATCATAGAAGTTCTCGTAAAAGAGGGTCAAAAAATTCAAAAAAACGATTCTATTGTTACTCTTGAAAGCGATAAATCAAGTGTAGAGGTTCCAAGCACCGAAGAGGGTGATGTTTTAAAAATTTTAGTAAAAGTTGGCGATAAAGTATCAAAGGGAGATAAACTAGTAGAAATTCAATCTGCATCTGAAAAAAAACCCGAACCTGAAAAAAAAGAAGTAAAAAATTTAGATATTCCAAAAGATACTGAAAAAATAATTGTAGACGCTGAAAAATCTCAAAGAGTAGAACAAGAAAAACCTGTTGGAACAAAAACTATAATCCAAGAGAAAAAGAAACCAACCAGAAATATTGAAATAATATCTGATGGCAATGATCTAGATCCAACTGAAACTAAAGAGTGGCTAGAGTCTTTATCCGCAGTTCTTCAAAATGATGGTAAAGAAAGAGCTCAATATTTAATAAAACAATTAATTGAGCATTCTTATAAAGAAGGCTCAGATTTAGTCTTATCTCGAAATACACCTTACATAAATACTATTCCTCCTGAGGAGGATAAAAAATCTCCAGGGGATCAAAACATTGAAAGAAAAATAAGATCTTTAATTAGGTGGAATGCAGCTGCTATGGTTGTAAGAGCTAATAAAAAAAACCCTGATCTTGGTGGTCATATAGGAACCTTTGCTTCAGCTGCAACATTATATGACGTCGGTATGAATCATTTTTGGAGAGCAAAAAATAATAAGTTTGGTGGAGATTTAATATATTTCCAAGGTCATAGTGCTCCTGGAATTTATGCAAGATCTTTTTTAGAGGGAAGATTAACTGAGAAACAACTAGACTCGTTTAGACAAGAAGTCCTACCAGGTGGTTTATCCTCTTATCCTCATCCTTGGCTGATGCCGAACTATTGGCAGTTTCCAACTGTATCAATGGGTCTTGGCCCAATGTTAGCGATCTACCAAGCAAGATTTATGAAATATTTAATTAATAGAGGTTTGATTAAAGATGAGAATAGAAAAGTTTGGGCCTTTTTAGGAGATGGGGAAATGGATGAACCAGAGTCTTTAGGTGCAATTGGATTAGCATCCAGAGAAAAATTAGACAACCTAATATTTGTGGTTAACTGCAATCTTCAAAGATTAGATGGACCCGTTAGAGGTAATGGAAAGATAATTCAGGAACTTGAGGGAATTTTTAGAGGAGCCGGTTGGAACGTGTTAAAGGTGATATGGGGATCTTACTGGGACCAATTATTAGCAAAAGATAAAACAGGTTTATTGGTAAAAAGAATGAATGAAGCTGTTGATGGTGAGTATCAGGCATTTAAGGCGAAGGGCGGCGCATATGTAAGAGACAAATTTTTTGGAAAATACAAAGAATTAAAAGAAATGGTCTCAAGCTTAACCGATAGAGATATATGGAAGCTTAATCGAGGAGGCCATGATCCACATAAAGTGTATTCAGCTTACCATAGAGCAGTAGAAAACAAAGGTAGTCCAACAGTGATCATTGCCAAAACTATCAAAGGTTATGGAATGGGTAAATCTGGTGAAAGTATTAATACCACCCATCAACAAAAAAAATTGGACGTAGACGATTTACTTTATTACAGAGATCGATTTGATGTTCCTTTAACTGACGATCAGGTAAAAAATATTGAATACTACAGACCAAAAGAGGACTCACAAGAAATAAAATACTTAAAAGAGAGAAGACTTCAACTTGGAGGTTTCATTCCTGAAAGATCATCTTTTGCCAAATCAATTAAAGTTCCTCCAAAAGATATCTTCGATGTGATGAAACAGTCTACAGGGACTAAGGAAATGTCGACGACTATGGCGTTAGTGAGAATGTTAACAAACCTCTTAAGAGATAAAAATGTTTCACCTAAATTGGTTCCTATAATTCCTGATGAGGCTAGAACATTTGGTATGGAGGGTTTTTTTCAAAAAATTGGTATTTACGCACATGAGGGTCAAAAGTATGAGCCTGTGGACTCGAAACTACTTTCATCTTACAGAGAAGATAAATCAGGACAGGTGTTAGAGGAGGGAATAACGGAGGCTGGTTCCATGTCATCTTGGATAGCTGCAGGAACATCATACACTAATCATGATATAGAAATGATTCCAATATATTTGTTCTATTCAATGTTTGGTTTTCAAAGAGTCGGTGATTTCGCCTGGGCCGCAGGTGATAGTCAGGCAAGAGGATTTCTTATAGGTGCTACATCTGGAAGAACAACTTTGGCTGGGGAAGGATTACAACATCAAGATGGACATAGCCATCTGCTTGCATCTACAATACCTAACTGTGTTTCCTATGACCCAACCTTTGCTTATGAGTTAGCTGTAATATTCAGAGATGGTTTAAGAAGAATGTATGAAAAAAAAGAAAATGTTTTTTATTATATTACAACAATGAATGAAAATTATCCGCATCCAGCAATACCAAAAGATAAAAATATTGAAGAAGCAATATTAAAAGGAATGTATAAAATTAAACAAATTTCAAAAAATAAAAAAACAAAAATCCAACTATTAGGATCTGGAACTATTTTAAGAGAAATGATGCAGGCGGCAGACATATTAGACAAAGATTTTAAAATTGATTGTGATGTGTGGAGTGTGACAAGTTTTAATGAATTAAGAAAAGATGGTATGGAAGTAGAGAGATTTAATCTTTTAAATCCAAATGAAAAACCTAAAAAAACATATGTTGAAAATTGTTTAAAAGATGCCGAAGGTCCTATACTAGCTGCATCAGACTATATGAGAATTACATCAGATCAAATAAGACCTTTTACTAACAAAAGTTTTTATTCGCTTGGAACAGATGGTTATGGAAGAAGTGACAGTAGGGAAAAACTTAGAAATTTCTTTGAGGTGGATAAAAAATATATTGTTACTTACGCTTTAAGTGTTTTAGCAAAAGAACAATTAATTCCATCAAAATATGCAGAACAAGCAATTAAGAAATATAACATTGATAAAAATAAACCCATACCTACAAAACTATAATTATGATTAATAGAATACTCGCTACTCCAAAAGTAAGAAAATTTGCACGTGAATTGGGGGCTGATATATCTAACTTAAAAGGGTCTGAAAGAAACGGGAGAATAACAGAGGAAGATGTCAAAAATTTTATAAAAAATTCTAAAAAAAGTATACCGGTAAAAGAAACTCAAAAACCAGAACCTAAAAAAAACTTAGTTGATCACTCTGAATTTGGCGAAATAGAAATTGTTGAAATGCCAAGAGTCAAAAGGCTTGCAGCACCGTTGTTATCCGAATCTTGGAGAACTATTCCACATGTTACACATCACGATGAAGCTGATGTTACTGAACTTGAAAACTTCCGTAAAAATTTAAAGGATGGTTACACAGGTGAGCAAAAGAAAATTACCCCACTTGCTTTTATAATTAAGGCATTGGTAAAAAGTATGATGAAATATCCTATATTTAATTCATCAATAAAAGATGAAGAAAATTATCAAATTATATTAAAAAAATATTTTCATATCGGTATTGCGGTAGATACTCCACACGGACTTATGGTTCCTAAAATTAGAGATGCCGATAAATTTAAAATATCTGACTTATCGCAAAAATTAAAAGAAGTAAGTGATAAATGTAGAAATTTAAAAATTGACAAAAAAGAATTTCAAGGTGGCTCAATAACTATCACTAGTCTTGGTGGGATAGGTGGAACATTTTTTACACCTATAATAAATCCACCTGAGGTAGCCATATTAGGAATTGGAAAAATATTCCAAAAAGATAAAAGTGACAAACTTATACTTCCGCTGTCACTATCCTATGATCACAGAATTATCAATGGAGCAGATGCTGCAAGATTTTGTAATGAGATTAAAGAAAACCTTGGTAAAAATTTTGCCTACAACCTCTCAATATAACTAACTAAATGTCAAAAAGACTATCACTTGTAAGCGCGTTTGTTTGTTGTTTAATCTGGGGTACCACGTTTATTGCTCAAGACACAGGGATGGATGAAATTGGCCCTTTCACATTTAATGGAGTGAGATTTTTTGTTGGTTTCCTTGCACTGGTTCCTTTTTTTTTAATAATTGAAAAAAATAAATTTTTTAATGAATTTAATAAAGATAGAAGGAATTTTTTATATCTCTCAATCTCTATAGGTATATTTTTATTCTTAGCCTCTGCATTACAACAAGTTGCCCTCCTCTATACTGATGTAGCTAACGCAGCTTTCTTTACAATTTTTTATGTACCTTTAGTACCATTTGTTCTTTATATCATTTATCGAAAAAAAGTTCATTGGAGTGTTTGGCCATCTGTTTTGTTGTGTGTAGTAGGAGGATATCTGTTAACAAATTTTTACGACGCATCAGTTAGAAAAGGAGACATATTAGTATTAATATGTGCCTTATTTTGGAGTTTACATATTATTTTTATCGGACAACTAGTGGAAAAATTTGATTTACCAGTCACAGTTGGCCTAATTCAAACTTTAATAGTATCAATTTTATCAATCTTTATTGGATTAGTTTATGAGACCTTTACAATTTCAAATATTTTATCCGAGACATATGAAATTCTTTATGCAGGCGTATTATCTGGTGGATTTGCCTTTGTTTTGCAAATTTATGCACAAAAAAACATAAGTCCGGCACCAGCAGCAATAATTTATTCATTAGAGGGTGTTTTTGCAACAATAGCAGCTTGGATTATATTAAATCAAATTTTAAACATAGATAATATTTTAGGATGTTTATTTATTCTTGCTGGAGTTTTGTTGTCACAATTAATGCCAGAATTTAAACGATTAAGTATAGATAAACCAAAATAAGACTAATCCTAAGCAAACTCTATAAATTACAAAAAAATTCATACTAAATTTTTTAACAAAAATTAAAAAATATTTAATTGTTACATATGAGAAAATAAAAGAACAGATGACCGCAAGCAAAATAATAAAATTTACTTCAATATTTGAAAAAGTTAATTCTTTTAAGTTTAAAAAACTTGCACCAGTGATTGCCGGCACAGAGAGAAAAAATGAAATTTTGGCTGAATCGTATCGATCAAAGTTGAGAAATCTGCCAGCAGTAATAACAATTCCAGCTCTACTTACTCCTGGAATTAATGCAAGCACTTGAAAAATGCCAATAGCAAGTATTGCCCTTAAATTTAAATCTGTATCAATTTTTTTTTTTACAGAAAATTTATCAGCAATATATAAAAAGATTGCAAAAATTACTGTAGTCCACGCTATTATTTCAATGCTTCTAAAATAATTAATTAATCCTGTTTTGAATACAAAGAAACCAACTATAATTAGAGGTAGAGATCCAAAAATTAATAGTTTAAGTAATTTTTGATCTTTGAATAATTTTAAAAAATCATCTCTAAAATAAAATAGTATTGCTAATAGTGATCCTAGATGAAGAGAAACATCAGTTAAAAGAGACTTTATCTCAAAATTTTGCACTTCAGACATTAAATATAAGTGAGCAGATGAACTGACAGGAATAAATTCAGATATACCTTGTATTGCTGATAAAATTAAAATTTCGAAGAATTCTGCCATTATTAATTATTTAACTAAACTAATTAGGGGTAAATTAAAGCAATAACATGAATGCATATGAGGTATGCAAAACAGGAAAAAACTAGCAAAAACAGTGAATTTTTTAAAATATAGGTAATAATTACTGTCCTATTTTTCGTTTAATTCAACAGTCTAATAATATATAAGCCACCACAATATGTCTGAAAAAATGCTCAAATTTGTCGAAATAGGTCAACAGAACCCACCTAAAAGGAAAACTGATTCCAGAAAAGAGGATTTTAATGAGATTTATAAAGAGTTCATTCATGAAGGTGCGAAAGAACAATCAAGCAGATGCTCTCAATGCGGTGTTCCTTTTTGCCAAGTTCACTGTCCTTTAAGTAACAATATTCCAGATTGGTTAAAACTTACAGCGGAGGGAAGATTAGAAGAGGCTTACAATTTATCTCAAAGTACAAATAATATGCCAGAAGTTTGCGGAAGAATTTGTCCGCAAGATAGATTGTGTGAAGGGAATTGTGTTATCGAACAGTCTGGTCATGGCACGGTAACGATAGGATCTGTTGAGAAATTTATAACCGACAATGCTTGGGATAAGGGTTGGGTAAAGCCAATCAAAGTTGAGAGGGAATTAACTCAAAGTATAGGAATCATTGGATCTGGACCCGCAGGTATGGCTTGTGCTGAGCAGCTCAGAAAAAAAGGTTACCAAATAACTATTTACGATAGATATGATAGAGCTGGTGGATTATTAATATACGGAATACCAAATTTTAAATTGGAAAAACATGTTGTCGAAAGAAGAACAAAGCTTTTACAAGATGGCGGTATTAAGTTTGTTTTAAATTTTGAAGTTGGAAAAGATGCATCATTAAATGAATTGAGAGAGAGGCACGATGCAGTTTTAATTTCTACTGGGGTTTATAAACCAAGAAAAATAGAAATTGAAGGAAGCGATTTGAACAACATTTATCCTGCTATGGAATTTTTGACCGCATCAAATAGAAAAGGTCTTGGAGATAAGGTTGAAAATTTTGATAATGGATCTCTTAATGCAAAGGATAAAGATGTTATTGTAATTGGGGGTGGTGATACAGCAATGGACTGTGTAAGAACCGCAGTGAGGCAAAAAGCTAAATCAGTAAAATGTTTATATAGAAGAGATAAAGAAAACATGCCTGGCTCATCAAGAGAAGTTGCAAACGCTGAGGAAGAGGGTGTTGAATTTGTTTGGTTATCTAGTCCAAAAAAGTTTTTAGGTAAAAATAAAATAGAAAAAGTTTCTGTAGATAAAATTAAACTTGGAGATCCTGATGAAAGTGGAAGAAGAAAACCTATTATTCAAGAAAACTCTGATTTTGAATTGAAAGCTGACATGGTCATTAAATCATTAGGCTTCGACCCGGAAGATCTACCAGTTTTATTTGGTGAAAACAAATTACAGGTTTCAAGATGGGGTACAATAAAAATTGATTTTGATACTATGGAGACAAGTGTAAAAGGTGTATTTGCTGCTGGCGATATAGTTCGTGGAGCTTCTTTGGTTGTTTGGGCTATAAAAGACGGAAGAGATGTTGCAGAAAGTATTCATAAATATTTGAAAGATTTAAAGGACTCAAAAAGAAAGGTAGCCTAACCGTGAGCAAGAAAAAGATAAATCTAAAGTTAGAAAAATTAAGAAGAAAAGAAAACTTAGAATTATTAAAATCAAATCATGTTTACAGCGAAAATATGGAACATGATGCTTGTGGAGTTGGTTTGGTATCATCTACAGATGGAAAAAAATCAAGACAAGTTGTTGAATACGGAATTGAAGCATTAAAAGCTGTTTGGCATCGAGGAGCAATTGATGCTGACGGAAAAACAGGTGACGGTGCTGGTATCCATATAGAAATTCCTTCAGATTTTTTTATCGAAAAAATTGAAGTTACAGGTCATAAACATGATAACTCAGAAGTATGTGTTGGAATGTTATTTCTTCCAAGAAATAATTATGACGCCCAAGAAGCTTGTAGAACTATTGTTGAAAGTGAATTAACAAAAAGTAATTTTAATATCTATGGTTGGAGACAGGTTCCTGTTAACCCCTCTGTTTTAGGAGAGAAAGCAGAATTCAATAGACCTGAAATTACACAAGTCTTGTTTAAATATAATGATAAAAATGAAAAAGGTAAGTCACTAGAGATAAAACTTTATGAAGCTAGAAGAAAGATTGAAAAAAAAATACTTCAAGAAAACCTTAATGAATTTTACATATGTTCGTTTAGCTCTAAATCAATCATTTACAAAGGAATGTTCCTTGCTGAGTCTTTGTCTGATTTTTATTTAGATCTTAAAGATCCAAGATTTGTATCAAGATATGCAATTTTTCATCAGAGATTTTCGACAAATACTGCACCAAGCTGGGATCTGGCACAGCCATTCAGAGCTCTAGCGCATAATGGAGAAATAAATACCCTTAAAGGAAATGTTAATTGGATGAAGGTTCATGAAGAAGAAATGTTCAGCCCAGTTTTTGAAAATATGGAGAACTTAAAGCCAGTGATCCCAAGCGGAAATTCAGACTCAGCATCATTAGATAATGTGTTTGAGTTACTTAATATTTCTGGTCAACCTGCGCCTTTAGCAAAATTAATGTTAATACCTGATGCTTGGTCTAAAAAAAGTAAAGTGCTACCAGCTGAACATCAAAAATTGTTTAACTTCTTAAATAGCACAATGGAACCATGGGATGGTCCTGCAGCTATTGCTGCCACAGATAATGAATGGGTGATAGTTGCTACAGACAGAAATGGTCTTAGACCTATGAGATACACAATCACAAAAGATAATTTACTTTTTGCTGGATCAGAAACTGGAATGATTGAACTTAATGAAAAAAAGATAGTTTCAAAAGGAAGACTAGGTCCTGGTGAAATTTTAGGTGTAAGGATAGAAAAAGGAAAAATATTTAAGAATAAAGAAATAAAAAACTATTTAGCAAAAGAGTACAAACATTTTAATAACCAAATTATTGATTTAGACAAAAAATTCCCGATCAAAAATGAGACAAATTTATTTAAAGGTGATCAATTAAGAAAACTTCAACATTGTTTTGGATACAGTCTAGAAGACCTTGAATTAATACTGCACCCAATGGCAGAGGATGCAAAAGAAGCGACTGGATCAATGGGTGATGATACACCTCTAGCAGTTTTGTCTAACAAATATAGACCCTTGTATCATTTTTTTAGACAGAATTTTAGCCAGGTAACAAACCCACCGATCGACTCATTAAGAGAAAATAAGGTCATGAGTTTAAAAACAAGGTTTGGAAATCTTGGCAATATTTTAGATTTTAATAACCTAACTGAAGAAAATATTTACGTACTAAACAGTCCAATTCTATCAAACAAACAGTTTGAAAAATTTGTTTCTTTTTTTGACAAAAATAATCAAGTTTTAGATTGTACTTTTACTAATGATGAAAATATAGAAACTTCACTCGAAAGATTAAAAAAAGAGGCTGAAGTTTTAGTAAGACAAGGGGTAACGCAACTAATTTTAAGCGATAAAGAAGTTTCTAAGGACAAGTACCCAATTCCTATGCTTCTATGTATTGGTGCTGTTCATACGCATCTAATCAAATTAAAGCTAAGAGGTTATGTTTCAATTAACGCTCAAACGGGTGAAGCGCTAGATACCCACTCTTTTGCAACTCTTATTGGAGTTGGAGCTACTACAGTAAATCCCTATTTAGCATTAGACAGTCTTTACCAAAGATTCGAAAAAAAATTATTTGGAAAGTTTATTTATGATGATTGTGTAGAAAGATATGTAAAATCCGTAAACTTAGGCCTTTTAAAAATAATGTCAAAAATGGGTATTTCTGTAATTAGTTCTTACAGGGGAGGATGTAATTTTGAAACTGTAGGATTAAGCAGAACAATTGTTAATGATTTTTTTCCTGGTGTTACCTCTAAAATTTCAGGTATCGGACTTACAGGGATTGAAAAAAAAATAAGAGGTATTCATGAGGAGGCTTTTAGATCTGACACAAACGTATTGCCAATAGGAGGAATTTATCGATATAGAAAAAATGGTGAGACACACCAATATCAAGGTAAACTAATACATTTGCTTCAATCTGCAGTTACAAACAAATCTTATGAATTATATAAAAAATACTCTAAAGGAATATATGAGTTACCTCCTATAAATTTAAGGGACTTAATTGATTTCAAGAAAAAAAACACAATCAGCATCGATGAAGTAGAACCAGTTGAGAATATCTTAAAGCGTTTTGGAAGTGGAAGTATGTCCCATGGAGCACTATCAAAAGAAGCTCACGAAACACTAGCTATTGGAATGAATAGAATTAAAGGAGCATCTTGTAGTGGAGAAGGTGGTGAAGATGAAAAAAGATTTCAAATTCAATCTAATGGAGATAGTGCTAATTCAAGAGTGAAACAAATAGCATCCGCAAGATTTGGAGTTACAATTAATTATTTAAATAACTGTAACGAGATAGAAATTAAAATTGCACAAGGCGCTAAACCAGGAGAAGGTGGACAGTTACCCGGATTTAAGGTCACAAAAGAAATTGCGAGATTAAGACATTCTACTCCTGGGGTGACTTTAATATCGCCCCCTCCTCATCATGACATTTACTCAATTGAGGATTTGGCCCAGTTAATTTATGATTTAAAACAGATAAATCCTAAAGCACGTGTTGGTGTAAAACTTGTTGCATCTTCTGGTGTTGGCACTATTGCAGCAGGAGTTGCAAAAGCAAAAGCTGATATAATTTTAATTTCTGGGCATAATGGTGGAACAGGAGCTACCCCTCAAACTAGTGTCAAATATGTAGGTATACCTTGGGAGATGGGATTGACTGAGGCAAATCAAGTTTTAACCCTTAATAATTTAAGACATACAGTTACATTGAGGACAGATGGTGGAATTAAAACTGGTAGGGATGTTGTAATTGCAGCCATGATGGGAGCGGAAGAATTTGGCGTAGCAACAACTGCTTTAGTCGCAATGGGATGTATTATGGTAAGGCAATGTCACTCAAATACTTGCCCAGTTGGAGTTTGCACACAAGATGAAAAATTGAGAGAAAAGTTTAACGGAACTCCTGATAAGGTGGTTAACCTGTTTACTTTTATAGCTCAAGAGGTGAGAGAAATTCTGTCTGAACTTGGATTTAAATCTTTAAATGAAATAATTGGAAGAACAGATCTCTTAAGACAAGTAAGCAAAGGATCTCCAAATTTGGATGATTTAGATTTGAACCCTCTTTTTGTACGAGCAGATCCTGGTAAAAACAAAAGATATTGTGAAGAACAAATAATAAATTTTGTTCCAGACACCTTAGACCAGAAAATTTGGCCTGAGATAAATAAAAAAATTGATAACAATGGAAAAATTGAAAAATCCTATCAAATTGAAAACACTCATAGAGCTGTAGGTACACGTATTTCTTACGAATTATATAAAAAATATAATAATGCAAAATTAAGAGACGATCACTTAACTCTAAATTTTGAAGGATCCGCAGGACAATCTTTTGGTGCATTTGGAATCAAAGGACTTAAATTAGTTTTAAGCGGAGATGCCAATGATTATGTTGGTAAAGGATTATCAGGTGGCAAAATAGTAATTAAACTAAGTAAAGAAAGTAATTTAATTTCAAAAGACAACACAATTATCGGTAACACAGTTTTATATGGAGCAACTTCAGGAAAATTATTTGCGGCTGGACAAGCAGGGGAAAGATTTGCTGTAAGGAATTCGGGAGCAACAGCTGTAATTGAAGGATGTGACTCAAATGGTTGTGAATATATGACAGGGGGAAATATTATTATTTTAGGAAATACTGGAGATAATTTTGCTGCTGGTATGACGGGCGGTATGGCTTTTATTTACGATAAAGAAAAAGAATTTGAAAAAAGAGTTAATCCCGAAAGTGTAATTTGGCAAGGTGTTGAAACGAAATATTGGCAGGAATTTCTAAAAAAAATTATTCAAGAACATTTCCATGAAACAAATTCAAATGTCTCCAAAAAAATATTAGAAAACTTTGATACAGAGATACACAATTTTATTCAAGTCTGTCCTAAAGAAATGGTCGACAAACTTGAAAATTCTATTACAAATAAAATCTCTAATTTTGCAAGTTAATAAAAAATGAAATTATTTTGTTTTGGTTTTGGACAAGTAGCCCAATATTTTGTAGACCATCTATTAAATTGTAATGTTGATTTAAAATTAACAACCACATCAAGAAATAAAACTTCTGAGCTTACTTTTAAAAATTTAGAATATTTAAATTATGAATTTAATGAAAATGATTTTGATAAAGATTTAATCAACCCATTAGAAGAGTCTGATCATATTTTAATATCTGTTCCGCCGATAAATGGAAAGGATATGTTCATAGAAAAATTAGTAAAAAATAATTTAAATTTACCAAACCTAAAATGGCTGACTTATTTATCCTCAACAAGTGTTTATGGTAATCACGATGGAGCCTGGGTAAATGAGGACAGCACAACGAACCCACAAACGCCTGCAGGAAAAAATAGATTAAATGTTGAAAATGATTGGTTATCTATTGGAACAAAAAATTCATTACCGATTCAAATTTTCAGACTTTCTGGAATTTATTCTGATAGATATAATGCGATTACCAGACTTAAAAATGATCAAAAATTTGTCGTTGATAAAAAAGGTCACTTTTTTTCTAGAATTCACGTCAAAGATATAGCTCAAACATTATACTTATCGTTAAATAAATCTTTAAATAATGACATTTATAATTTGTCAGATGATAAGCCCGCATCAAATATCGATGTAGTTAAATATGCATGTAATTTGATTAATTTAAAATTACCAAAAATTATAAGTTTTGATGAATTAGAGGAAGGTATGCTGAAAGATTTCTATAAAGAATCTAAAAAAGTTTCAAATAAAAAGATTAAAGATATATTTAAATTAAAATTAATTTACCCAACTTACGAAGATGGTTTGAAGGTTAATGTATAATTTCGTCTATTAAATTTGCGAGTTCATTTAAATCTCCTTTACGAGACAAGCTATGATCACCTCCCTTTATAATCTCCATTTTCTTTTTTGCTCTAGGAAAAATACTAAAGATTTTTCTTGATAGCTTTAAAGGAACAACATCATCTTTTTTCCCATGAATTAAAAAAACAGGGATTTTTGAATTAATCTTTTTATTAAGCACTTTATTTTTTCTACCATCTTTTAGAAAAGCCAATTTGATTTTATATTCATAGCCATCACTTTTAAGCATGTAGAATTTTTTTTTTAAAAACATTTTTTTTTCATTATTTTTCAGTTTATGCCAAATTAACCTATCCAAAAATTCAGGAGCAGAACCTATTCCAATAAATCCAATGATTTGTTTCTTAAAATCTTGAAATTGCAAAAGCCCTAGCCATGCGCCTAAACTTGAGCCAACTATCAAAAATTTTTCTTTTTTAATTATTTTTCTTATTACAAATTTTACATTGCTCCTCCACGTAGAAATTGTTCCATTCTCAAATTTCCCATACGACTTACCATGACCAGAATATTCAAGAGATAGAAAGTTAACTTTGTTTCTCTTACAATATCTATTTAAAAAAAGAGGTTTTTTTCCTTCCATGTCAGATTTTAAACCGTGTAAAAACACAATAGTAAGTTTAGAATTTAATTTACTATTCAAAATTCGTAATTTTTTATCCTTTTTAAAATAGATATAATTGAATTTAGTCATTTTGAGATTTAAATATGATATTATAAGTTAGACAAATGTCATCTAAATTAAAAGTTTTACAAGTAATACCAAGACTTGGTTATGGTGGAGCCGAAATAGGTTGTTACGATCTTGCCCACTATTTAAAAGAGCAAAAATCCAGCTCCTTCATTGCTACTAGTGGAGGAGAACTATTGAAATATATAGATAACAAAAAGGTAAAACTATTTAGACTTCCAGTCCACAGCAAAAATCCTTTACTGATATTAATAAATATATTTATACTTACTTTTATAGTTCTATTTTATAAAATAAATATACTTCATGTTAGAAGCAGAGCGCCAGCATGGTCTTGTTATTATGTCTCCAAAATTACTAGATGTAAATTAGTAACAACATTCCATGGGACATATAATTTTAATAATTCAATAAAAAAAAAATACAATGCAATTATGCTTCAGTCAGATTGCGTAATTGCAGGTTCAAACTTTATTTTTTCCCATATAAAAGAAAAATATCCAGAGTACATATCCAGAATTAAAAAGTTTTTAGTTATTTTTAGAGGAATCAATACTGAGTATTATGATCCCGATAACATTAAAGAGGCAGATAGAATTAAATTTTTAAAAAAACTAAATATTGATGCTAATAAAAAAATTATTTTAATGCCAGGAAGACTTACAGAGTGGAAGGGTCAAGAAATTTTTATTGAAGCTCTTAATGATCTTAAAATAAAATATGGATATAAAAATTTTGTAGCTGTACTTCTTGGGTCTGATCAAGGAAGAAAAATCTACAAAAAAAAACTCATTAGATTGATTGAAAGATTTAGATTAAATAATGATGTAATTTTTCTTGAACATGCACCTTCAATGCCTGTTGCCTATAGCGTCTCGAGCGTTATTGTTTCTGCATCAATTGAACCTGAAGCTTTTGGTAGAATATCAGTTGAAGCCCAATCAATGAAAAAACCGATAGTTGCAAGTGATATTGGCGGATCTAGGGAAACAATAGTTGATAATAAAACTGGTTTATTATTTAGTTCTAGCGATCATCATTCTTTGAGTGAAAAATTAGATTTTATTTTTAGATTGGACGATACCTCACTTAATGTGATGGGAAATAATGGTAGAAAAAACGTGCAAACAAAATTTAATGTTGAAAAAATGTGTTTTTCAACTTATTCAGAATATAAAAAATTAATTAATGCCTAATATAACTTTACCTGATGGAAAAAAATTAGCTTTTAAAGAAAAAGTTTCAGGACTTAAAGTTGCTGAAAAAATTAGCAAATCTCTCGCCAAGGAAGCTTTAGTTATAAGTGTCGATGGAAAATTGAAAGATTTAAATTACGAAATTGAAAATGATTGTGAAGTAAAAGTTTTAACGTCAAAAGATAAAGATGGTCTTGATACTATCAGACATGACACAGCGCATATTTTGGCAATGGCAGTCCAAGAGTTATTTCCTGGAACTCAAGTAACGATCGGACCAACTATTGAAGATGGTTTTTATTATGACTTTTCTAGAAAAGAACCTTTTACTGAAGCAGATTTAAAAAAAATTGAGACAAAGATGTCTGAAATTGTTGATAGAGATGAGCCAACTTATAGAGAAGTTTGGGATAGGGACAAAGCTATTTCTCATTTCAAAAAAATTGGTGAGAATTATAAGTCAGAAATTATTCAAGATATTCCTAAAACTGAGGAAATTTCTATATACTTTCATGGCAAATGGCATGACCTTTGTCGAGGGCCGCATTTATCATCAACAGGTAAAATTGGTAAAAATTTTAAATTAACAAAAGTTGCAGGAGCATACTGGAGAGGTGACTCAAAAAATGAGATGTTGCAGAGGATCTATGGAACTTCATGGGCATCAAAAAAAGATTTAGATAATTACATTAAAAGATTAGAAGAAGCTGAGAAAAGAGATCACAGAAAACTTGGGAAAGAAATGGACTTATTCCATTTTAGAGAAGAAAGTCCAGGTGCAGTATTTTGGCACCAAAGAGGATGGACACTGTTTCAAAAACTTATTGACTACATGAGAAAAAAACAAAACGAAGCAGGTTATAAAGAAATTAATACTCCAGAAGTTTTAGATAGATCTTTGTGGGAAAAATCTGGTCATTGGGAAAAGTTTGGTGCACACATGTATACATCTGAAACTCCAGATGAAAAAGTATTTGCTATTAAACCTATGAATTGCCCAGGATGTGTTCAAGTATTTAATCAAGGTTTAAAAAGTTATAGAGACCTACCTTATAAAATGTCTGAATTTGGTAAGGTTCATAGATATGAACCATCAGGAGCATTACATGGCTTATTAAGAGTAAGAGCTTTTACTCAAGATGATGCGCATATCTTTTGTACAGAGGATCAAATTACAGAAGAGTCTCTATCAGTTACAAATCTAATCTTAAATATTTATAAAGATCTTGGATTTGAAAATGTTATTTTGAAGTATTCTGATAGACCAGACCTTAGAGTTGGAGAGGATCAAGTTTGGGATAAAGCAGAAAAAGCTTTATTGGAAGCAGTTAAAGCTACAAAATTAGAATATAGTATTAATAAAGGAGAAGGTGCATTTTATGGTCCAAAAATTGAGTTTGTTTTAAGAGATGCAATAGGAAGAGACTGGCAATGCGGAACTCTTCAAGTTGACTTAAATTTACCAGGAAGATTGGGAGCATCTTTTGTAGATAAAGATGGATCAAAAAAAGTTCCAGTAATGCTTCATCGAGCTTTATTCGGTTCTCTTGAAAGATTTATTGGAATATTAATTGAAAATTACTCTGGAAAACTTCCATTTTGGATTAGCCCATCACAAATCATGGTAATACCTGTTTCTGAAGACTTTAATGATTATTCTGTTGAAGTTAATAAAAAGCTTATTGCATCTGGTTTAAATTCAGAAGTTGACTTGAAGAACCACAATTTAAATTACAAAATAAGGGAACATTCGTTATCAAAGGTTCCAATACTATTAATTTGTGGAAAAAAAGAAGTTGACAGTAATAGTGTAACTATTAGACAATTGGATTCTACAAAACAAGAAAATATGGAACTAAAAAAATTTATTAATCACTATCAAGCTTTAAATAAAGCTCCATCATTATAAGTGGCAGACTTCAAACAAAATTATTTTCAGAGGAGAACGAAGGATAGAGGTCCTCGTTCGAATAATAGAATTATGTCTCAAGAGGTCCAGGTAATTTCAAGTGATGGAAAAAATTTGGGGATACTAAATACCCAAGAGGCAATTAACATGGCTAAAAATGAAGGACTTGATCTAATTGAGATCGCTCAAAATGCTAAACCGCCAGTCTGTAAAATCATGGATATGGGTAAGTTCAAATATGATGCTCAAAAAAAAGCTAATAAAGCAAAGAAGAAGCAAAAAAAAGTAGAACTTAAAGAAATAAAACTTAGACCAGTAACAGAAATTCATGACTACTCATTTAAAATTAAAAATGCGCAAAAATTTTTGAGTAAAGGTGATAAAGTAAAATTTACTATTAAATTTAAAGGAAGAGAGTTACAACACTCTAATCTTGGCCATGAGTTAATGGATAAGATTAAAACCGATATAGAAAAACTTGGAAAAGTAGAGTTACAGCCTAAATTTGAGGGTAAACAGATGATTATGGTCATTCAACCAATTTAATTATTCTTGTAAAATTATAATTATATTTGTATAAACCCCATGCTATGCCAAAGTTAAAAACTAAAAGTTCAGCAAAAAAAAGATTTAAAATTTCCGCAAGAGGAAAAGTTATTATGCCTCAAGCTGGGAAAAGACACGGTATGATCAAGAGAACGAATTCACAAATTAGAAAACAAAGAGGAACAACTGTAATGTCTAAACAGGATGGCAAAATTGTAAAATCATACATGCCATATAGTTTGAGAGGATAAAATGCCAAGAGTAAAAAGAGGAGTCACAAGCAGAGCTAAGCATAAAAAAGTTCTTAAGGCTGTAAAAGGTCAATGGGGCAGAAGAAAGAATACTATAAGAGTTGCAAGACAAGCAATGGAAAAGTCGATGCAGTATGCATACAGAGATCGTAGAAATAAAAAAAGAGAATTTAAGTCATTATGGATACAAAGAATTAATGCAGGAGTAAGAGGCGAAGGACTTACATATTCAAAATTTATACATGCTTTAAGTAAATCTGGTATTAAGCTAGATAGAAAAATTCTAGCTGAAATTGCTTATGATAACCCTGAGGCATTTAAAACAATTGTAAAAAAAGCTCAAGCTGCACTTAATTAATCTTCTCTATTGTTTTTCTTAGTTTAAGAAATAATCTGTAAAAATGTCTGATTTTGAAAAAAAAATTCTCGAGTTTAAAAACAGATTAAACAGCACTCAGGATTCAAAAGAAATTGAGTCAATTAGAACAGATATTTTCAGTAAAAGTGGATTTATTAATTCTCAGTTTAAAAAACTTGCTTCTTTATCTGAAGATGACAAAAAAACTTTTGCATCCAATATAAATAAAGCAAAACAAGAATTACTTGAAATATTTAGATCAAAAGCGACAGAAGTTTCGGACAAAGATCTTAATGAAAAAATAAAAAAAGAAAAAATTGACGTTACTTTACCTGAGAAAGAATTCAAAATAGGAAAAATACACCCTGTATCTCAAGTTATTGATGAAATATCATGTATTTTTTCAGAGATAGGATTTAGCGTAGAAGAAGGGCCTGATGTTGAAAATGATTATAATAATTTTACTGCCTTAAACACTCCCGAAGATCATCCAGCAAAAGATATGCATGATACATTTTATTTGGATGAGAGCATGAAGATTTTACTTAGGACCCACACTTCTCCAGTTCAAGTTCGCACAATGTTAAAAGGCAAACCTCCTTTTAAAATAATTGCACCTGGAAGAACGTATCGTAGCGATAGTGATCAAACTCATACACCAATGTTTCATCAGCTGGAAGGTCTTCACATAGATAAAAATATTAATATGGGACATTTAAAAGGATGTTTAAATTATTTTATTAAAGAATTTTTTGAAGTGGATAAAATTAAGATGAGATTTAGACCTAGTCACTTTCCATTTACAGAACCTTCAGCTGAGGTAGATATTGGGTATAGGATTGAAAATAACAAAATTATTATTGGTGAAGGCGATAAATGGCTTGAGATTCTTGGATGTGGAATGGTGCATCCAAATGTTTTAAAAAAGTGTAAGGTTGATCCAAAAATTTATCAGGGTTTCGCATTTGGTATTGGTATTGATAGATTGGCAATGCTTAAGTACGGAATTAATGACTTAAGATCTTTTTTTGAATGTGATTATAGATGGTTAAATTATTATGGTTTTGATCCTTTAGATGTTCCAACAAACTATAGAGGTCTAAGTAAATGAAATTTACAAAAGACTGGCTTGATGTTCATTTAAAAACAAATAAAAGTGAGTCACAAATTATCCAGAAATTAAATGGTATTGGCCTAGAAGTAGAAAAGGTAGAACCAGTCAAAAATGAATTAAGCGACTTCATCGTAGCTAAAATAATAAAAGCAAATAAACATCCTAATGCTGACCGGCTTAAGTTATGTGATGTGGATATAGGAAAAAAAGATACACTTAAAGTTGTGTGTGGCGCTCCCAATGCTAAAGATGGACTTCTCACAATTTACGCGCCGCCGGGTTCAGTAATTCCAAAAAATGGAATGAAATTAGAGGTATCAAAGATCAGAGGAGAAACCTCTTACGGAATGCTCTGTTCTGAGTCGGAATTGAAACTTTCTAATGAGAGTGAAGGAATAATAGATCTAAATGATAAATATAAAACAAAAATTGGAAAATCATTCTTCGGTGAAAAAAAAGGAAAAAATGTAATTGAACTATCAATTACCCCAAATAGACCAGACTGTCTAGGCGTGAGAGGTATAGCGAGAGACTTGTCAGCCTCCAACTTTGGAAAATTAAAAGAACCAAGAAAAAGTAAAGTTAAAAAGAACATTAAACATAATTTAAAGATAAAGATTGAAAAAAATAAAAATCAGGCATGTTCAATTTTTGGAAGTTGTATCATTAAAAATATTAAAAATATTGAAAGTCCAGGATGGTTAAAAAATAGAATTTTAGCACTTGGCTTAAGACCTATTTCTGCCGTTGTTGACATAACAAATTATGTAATGTTTGATTTAAACCGACCCCTCCATGCATACGATTTAGACAAGATAAAGAATAAAATTACCGTTAGAAATTCAAAAAAAGGAGAGAGTTTTAAAGCTCTAGATAATAAAGATTATACACTTGATAAAGACATGTGTGTGATAGCGGATGATGAAGGCGTACTTGGTTTAGGTGGAATAATTGGAGGCGAAAGGTCAGGAACAGAAATACATACAAAAAATATACTGTTAGAGGCAGCATATTTTGATCCCACATTAATTAGAAAAACTGCTAAAAAATTAGATTTGAATAGTGATGCAAAGTTCCGTTTTGAAAGAGGAGTTGATCCTCAGTCTATAAATGCTGGACTGGATTCAGCCGTTGAACTAATTTTAGAAATTTGTGGAGGGGAAGTTTCTAAATTTGATGTACAGCAGATAAAAAAATTTAAAGATCTTGAGATAAAATTTGACCCAAAAATGGTATCAAAGACAGTTGGAACCAACATAAACACTAATGAGATTAAAAAGATTTTATCAAACTTAGGCTTCACTATTAAAACTAAGGGTAAAATCCTCAATGTTAAGGTTCCAAGTTGGAGGCCAGATATCTTTGGTGAAATTGATCTAGTAGAGGAAGTTATAAGGATTATTGGATTTGAAAAAATTAAGTCCATTGAACCTGATAAAAAACGAACTAAACCAACACTTAATTTCTTTCAGAAACACTTTCATTTAGCTCAAAGATCAGTAGCCTCAAAAGGATATCTTGAAACAATAACATGGTCGTTTACTGACGAAAAAATTAATAACAAATTTAAAGAAAAGCTAGAAAGCGTAAAGATTATAAATCCAATAAGTTCAGATTTAAATGTACTAAGAAATTCTTTATATCCAAATCTCATTTTCTATTTAGAAAAAAACCTAAACAGAGGATTTGGTGACCAGGCTCTTTTTGAAATTGGTCCAACTTTTACAGGAAAAAAACCTGGACAACAAATCACTGTTGTTTGTGGGATTAAAAAACAATCTATAGATGAAGATAGTAATTTTAAGAAAAATGATTTAGTAGATGTTTTTCATATTAAAAAAGATTTAGTTCAATCATTAGCAGAACTTGAGATAAGAAAAGAAGATTTTAAGGTTGAGGAAAATACACCTTCTTATTATCACCCAGGTATTTCAGGGTCTATAGTTTCAAAAGATGGAAATCTTGTTCTTGGATATTTTGGTGCCTTGCATCCAAAAATAATTTCAAATATTTTTGGATTTGAAATCTTTTTAGAAAATTTAGTTGAATATAAAGCAAAAAATAAAAAGACTAAAGAAAGTCTAACTTTTTCAGATTATCAGAAGTCAGATAGGGATTTTGCTTTTTTAGTTAATAAAGATACTAGAGCTCAAGATTTAACAGAAGTTATCCAGAATATAGATAAAAATTTAATCAAAGAAATAAAAATTTTTGATGTTTATGAAGGGGAAAATATTCCATCTGACCAAAAATCTATTGCATTAAAAGTGACAATTCAGTCCGATCATAAGACTCTAAATGAAAATGATCTGACAAACATATCAAAAAAAATAGTTAGCACTGTTGAGGAAAAAACTGGTGCAAAATTAAGATCGTAAATGTCTAGTCTCGATAACATAAGAAATTTCGCTATTATCGCTCACATTGACCACGGGAAATCAACAATAGCAGATAGAATAATTCATAAGTGTGGAGGTTTGACAGAAAGAGAGATGAAGGATCAAGTATTAGACTCAATGGATATTGAGAGAGAAAGAGGGATTACAATTAAGGCACAAACAGTTAAGCTTAATTACAAAGCAAAAGATGGCAAAGAATACATTCTAAATATCATTGATACACCTGGCCATGTTGACTTTAGTTATGAGGTTAGTCGATCACTTTACGCATGTGAAGGATCAATATTAATTGTAGATAGTACCCAAGGTGTCGAAGCACAAACACTTGCCAATGTTTATCAAGCTTTAGATATAAATCATGAGATAATACCTGTATTAAACAAAATTGACCTACCTGCCTCTGATTTAGATAGAACTAAAAAACAAATAGAAGATGTAATTGGTATAGATACATCTAATGCTGTTCCTTGTTCAGGAAAAACAGGTGAAGGTATAGAGGATATTTTAGAGCAAATAGTCTCTACACTGCCACCTCCAAAAGGTGAAACTAAAGAATTGTTAAAATGTTTACTTGTAGATAGTTGGTATGATTCATATTTGGGAGTAATTATATTGATAAGGGTGATAGATGGAACGCTAAAAAAAAATATGAAAATAAAAATGATGTCCACTGATCAAGAGCATATAGTCGAAAAAGTAGGTGTTTTTACACCAAAAGCTAAAAATATTGATGAATTAAAATCCGGCGAAATTGGATTTATTATCACAGGAATTAAAAATTTATCTGATACAAAAGTTGGTGATACTATATGTGAGTCACAAAGTCCTATTAAAAAAGCTTTACCAGGATTTAAACCTAGTAAGCCAGTAGTTTTTTGTGGTCTATTCCCAGTGGATAGTTCCGAGTATCAAAAATTAAAAGACGGTTTAGCTAAACTACAACTAAATGACTCTAGCTTTTCTTACGAAGCAGAGTCTTCATCAGCACTCGGGCTGGGATTTCGATGTGGTTTTTTAGGTTTGCTACACCTTGAAATAATTACAGAGAGACTTGAAAGAGAATTTGATATTAACTTATTAACAACAACTCCGGGAGTTGTTTATAAAGTCCATTTAAATAATGGCAATATTCAAGATTTACAAAATCCTTCTAATTTACCTGATCCAACTTTAATTAAACTTATTGAGGAGCCATGGATAAAAGCCACAATAATAACACCTGATCAATATTTGGGTTCCATAATGAAGCTCTGTCAAAATAAAAGAGGTATTCAAAAAAATTTAAACTATTCAGGAAATAGAGCGGTATTAAATTATGAAATACCTCTTAATGAAGTTGTCTTTGATTTTAATGATAGGCTTAAATCTATGACAAGTGGATATGCAAGTTTTGACTATGAGATAATGGGCCACAAAGAGGGTGATTTGGTAAAATTAGGAATATTAGTAAACTCCGAGCCTGTTGATGCGCTTGCAATGATGGTTCATAAAGATTTTGCACAAACGATAGGTAGAGATGTATGTGAAAAACTAAAAGATTTAATTCCTCGTCATAATTTCATGATTCCCGTTCAAGCCGCAATAGGAGGAAAAATTATCGCTCGAGAAACTATAAAAGGTTTTAAAAAAGATGTTCTTACAAAAATCCATGGTGGAGGAGCAAGAGATAGAAAAAGAAAACTGCTAGATAAGCAAAAAAAGGGGAAGGCTAGATCAAAACAATTTGGAAGAGTAGAAATCCCTCAAGAAGCATTTATTGGAGTGCTTAAAATCAATAAAGAAAATTAAAATGATATACGATTGTTTTTCATATTGGGATGAAGACTTACTTCTAGAATTAAGATTAAATATTTTGGATAAAATAGTTGATCACTTTGTTATTGTAGAAGGTGACAAAACTTGGCAAAATAATCCAAAAGAATTAAAATTTGATATAAAAAAATTTCAAAAATTTAGAAATAAAATTATTTATATACCAGTTACAGATCTTCCTGATGGTGAAGATCCTTATTTAAGAGAAAATCATCAAAGAAATTCTATATCAAGAGGAATCAAAAATGCAAAGGATGATGATATAATTTTGATTTCAGATTTAGATGAAATTCCTAATCCAAATAGTATAAAGAATTTTAAACACAAAATGAGATATGCTACATTTCAACAAAAACATTTTTATTATAAATTCAATTTACAGAGTAAAAATCATCCATTCTGGAATGGCACAAGAATCTGCTTAAAAAAATATCTGAAATCACCTCAATGGTTAAGAGACCTTAAATTTAAAAAAAGACCTTTCTGGCGTTTGGATAAAATAAGATTAAATAATATAATTAAAGATGGTGGTTGGCATTTTTGCAATTTAAAGACCGCCGAAAATTTACTTTATAAATACAAAAATTTATGTGAAACAAACGATCCTATACATTTTAATGAAAGTATTGATCCCAAATATCTTCAGTTAGACGAAATAAAAAAAAAAATTATTTCGGGGGAGGACATTATTGGAAGAAAAGATAACTTCATTAAAGTAAATTTAGATAACTCATTTCCAGAATATTTAATTAAAAGTCGAAATATTTATAAGGATTGGATTATCTAATTTAAAAAATTTTCAAGTTTTTTTATTGGCAAAAACATATCTCCTTGCTTGTTATTTTCTATTTTTTTCAACATGATATATTGATGTTTTAGTTTGTTGTATTTACTGATTTTTTGATAACCTATATTTGGATGTCCAATATTTTTTATTTCTAAAACCTTGGTTTTTTTTTTACAAAATATGAGATTTACTAAACCTGCACCATGTGGTCCCACAACAAGATTACAATTTTTAAAGATCGAAATTTGTTCTTTGAGACTATACTCAGATAATCTTATTATCTTGAAACCCTTTTTTTTCAAATATTTTTTAATTTCTGTATCGTTAATAATTTTACAATGACTGTATTGAGAGTCGGACCTATCAATATAAATTTTTTTGTAATTTCCAATTTTTTTACTTGCAGCGGCTAAAAATATTTTCCTTAGATTATATATAATCCATTTTGGAATGTTGCTGTGAGCGTTAAAAAGGGTTCCTTTAAAATAATGTGGATGAGTACAAAACATCAAATTTTCCACTAAACAATGTTTATTGAATTTGCTATCTATAATTTTAATCGAACTTAATTTAAGTATCTTAAGAGTTTCCTTTTGAAAATGATTTAATTTCGAAAAATAAAAATAATCTACCTTTTTTAAATCATAAGCTTTAGATAAGATTATTATTTTCGGCACGATATCAAGTAGCCAGTGAGAATAGTTATTATATCCGCTTGCCCCTTGCGTCAGATTAAAAACATTTCCATTTATTTTTTTTAAAAATTTTGGCGTTCCCGATTTTAAAACTTCGTTTCTTTTTGCACTTACTAGTTTACCATTTATTTGCTGAAATGAACCTTCTGCAATTAATTGATTGTTTTTTATAACACTTACATTCTCAACACAATTTGTATAAATTCGACAATTTTTTATTGAGTATACTTTATAAGAAATTTTATTTAGTTTAGGTTTTTTTAACTTTATAAATTTTGGCTGGAACTCTGATTTAAGATGGATTTTTTTGTACAAAGCAGAGAAATAGTAACTTCTTAATAATTTATAAGTTTTTTTAAGTTTTTTTCTCAATTTTAAATTTTTAATTTGTTTATATAATATATTTTGTGGTCTAAAAACTAATATATGAACAATCTTAATATTTTTTGTGTAACTGATAAACCTGTTAAGTATTTGGAGGATCTAGATATTAATTTAGTTGGTGTAGGTGAAAGACAATTCAATCAAAAATATATTACTTGTTTAAGTGGTAAAAATATTCAAAAAAAGGAAAAACATTATTCAGAATTAACTTTTCATTATTGGTTTTGGAAAAATAAACTCGAAAAATATAGTGATAATGATTGGATAGGATTTTGTCAAAAAAGAAGATTTTGGCTAAATTCGAAAAGTCACAGAGAAGATAATGATATTTCAAATATCATTCTTAAAAGCGCACCAAACGAATGGGAAAAATATGATGCGGTGCTTTGTGAACCAATTCCTCTTGGAACAAAATTATCAAAACTTTTAAAGAGAGGTTGGAGGAATATTATTAGAAAACCGATACTGTTATTCGATCACAGACGTATAAATATTAGAACACAATTTGATCTTCATCATGGCTATGGAGTATTAGAAAAAGCGATAAGAGTAATGAATGAAAAAGATAAATCTGATTTTACAGAATTCGTAGATAGAAATACGACATATAATCCACACATAATGTTTATTTCAAAAAAAAAATTTTTAAATAATTTTTTCAAAGATCAATTTGAATGGTTGTTTGAATGCGAGAAAATTTTTGGGTTTGAAAATTTAAGAGGTTATGACCAAACTAGATTATATGCTTTTCTAGCAGAAAGATATATGCCATTTTGGTTTAGAAAATATTCAAAAATCATTGAATGGCCATGGATATTTTCAGACACTCATCTTTTATGAAATTAGATAAAACAAAATTTAGTAAAAATAAACTAAATATATGCCAAGTTTCCCTCAAAGGTAATATACCAATATTAATTAACAACTATCAAAAATTTAAATCATTTTATGAAGATTTTAACATTTTTGTCATTTGTCCAAAAAAAAATTTAAAGCAGTTCAAAAAGAAGTTAAGATATAGTGAATTTATTATAATCAGTGAAGATCAAATAATATCGTTTTCCAAATTTAAAAAAATATTTTATCGATTATCAAAAAACTATAGATATAAAAATTTGTTTAAAAATAGATTATCTTGGTACTACCAACAAGTTCTGAAACTCTCATTTGCTTTTTATTTTTTACAAAAATTTCATGAAAAAATAATCTTATGGGATGCAGATACAATTATAGCAAAAAAAATAGAATTTTTTAATGGAGACTTTTCTAGAAAATTTGGTACGTTCACTGAATTTCATAAATCATATTTTGAAACTAATAAAGTTTTATTAGGAAAGCTGCCCAAATATTTTATTTCTTCAATTGTTCAATTTGGATCTATTACTAAGAATGAATGCAAAATACTATTGAACAAACTAAGATTAAAAAAAGTAAAAATTAAAGCTATTGCCGTCGACCTATCTGCTTTGATAATGAAAAAAATTTTTTTAATAAATGGTCCTTATAATGGGTCACTATTTTCAGAGTATGAATTGATTGGTAATTCAAATATTTTAGTAAAACCAGGAAAACAAAAAATGATAACAACCCTGAGAAAGGGATTGAAAGGCGTATTGACATCGAAACAGCTAAACTTTTTGAGCTTTTTAAATATTACTAATGTTACTTACGAACATACACACAATAATGTTAATAGCAGAGGAATGTTGAAAAGAAAATTAAGTTGGTTTGATTTTATAGCTATGGTTTTAAAAACAAAATTAAAATTTTATTATAATCTTATTAAACATAATGTTCTCTTTACTTTAAATATTGATAAGATGAAGTATAAAAGTTAGGAGAGATGGCCGAGCGGTTTAAGGCGCACGCTTGGAAAGCGTGTTTAGGGGAAACTCTTTCGTGGGTTCGAATCCCACTCTCTCCGCCATTTTTTTTAGATTTCTTAAATATGAAAATTATTTTAAGTATTATATTTTTATTTTATATAATTTTGATTAGATCCTCGTATTCAATTATATTCATCATTTCATAGTGATTCTTGTAATAGTCTAAAAATTTTAATTTTTTATAATCTTTAATGTTTAAATTAAGAGGGTTTTCATTTTTACCCTTCAATATTACTCCAACCTTCAATATTACTCCAATACCGTGATCTGCAAAACAAGTATAAGTATTCAAATTAGAATTAGTTCTAATTTCTACAAATGCTTTCCAGACATCTCCATTCCAGTCTATAGTTGTTCTCGGTACTGACTGAGCCTCAATATTTTGAGGTAAACAATCATGAATAAGAACTATACCCCCGTCATTAATATATTTAAGTGAATTATTTATATCCTTCTTTACTTGATTGTAGTGATGTAAAGCATCAATAAAAATGCAATCAAATTTGTCTTTATTTTTATAAAAAAACTCGTCACTTGTCATTCGATGTGTGCCACCAGTAAACGGATCTACGCCTATTTTTTTTTGCACTTAATATGTTTAAATAGCTCATTATCAAAAGTTCCTATTTCTAAATAAGAATTTAATTTTTTTTTATCTATGAATGACTGCACCACAAATAGTCTCGATGGCTTTTTTGAAAACTTAAAGTCTAAACAACCTGGGTCTTTTTCACCAAAAATTTTTCTTAAAGCCTTTATTAGTTTTCTAAGCTTTCTACTACCCTTAGTTTTAGCAAGTTTTAAATTAATATATTCAAACATAATTTCTATTATATAATACTTATAATTCATAATGAATCACTTAAAAAATATTACAGTTCAAATTGTTCTATACGAAGAAACCGCAGAAACAATTATCAAATGTTTGAATAATTTAAAAAAATTTAAAGTTATAATTTTAGATAATTCAAATAATCTTAAATTAAAAAATGATTTAATAAAAAAATATGAAATACAAAAATATATTTTGGAGAAGAAAAATATTGGATATAGTAAGGCACACAATAAAATTGCTAGTTTTGTAGATACTGATTATTTATTAATATTAAACCCCGATTGTCTTATTGATGAAAAAAATATCATTAATTTGTATCATGCTCATAAGAATTATTCTAATTGTGGGATCGTCGGACCAACGACATTTAATCAAAATAATGATCTGACTTTTAACGGCGGTTTTTTACCAGAGAATGGAAATATAGGTGAACCAACAATTTTAGATGGTGACACATGTTTTCAGTCAATTTTGGGATCTGCAATGCTATTAAGAAAAAAGGATTTTTTAGATTTGGGAATGTTTAATGAAAAATTATTCTTATTTTTTTCCGATTATGATTTGTGTAGAAAATTTAGGAATATAAAAAAATCTGTTATTCAGGTTTTTGACTCAAAAGCTGTCCATGAACATGGTATAAGCAAAGTAAGAAATATTTTCAAAAGGATTTTTTTAAGAGAATTTTATATTATCTATGATGAGTTACTATATTTTTCGATATCTCGAAGTCACCAAAAAAAATTTGATACACTGAAAAAAAAAATTCCAAGTTATTATATCAAATTTTTTATTAATCTTATTTTTTTAAATTTTAGAAAATCACTATTATATGCCTCTAAAATAATGGCTTACAATAGATTTAAAAAAGAATTGTAGGAAAAAATCTCTGTATTTTGGTTAAAGAGCCTTTTAATTATGTGTTAAAGAGAGTTTTAAGGTTTCTAGTAAAAAAAAAAAATTGTTGTCAAATTAAGCAATAATATTGTGGTAAATTTGACTGCAGTTTAGAAGGTGATTTTATATCGACACATAAAAATGGTATAATAATCTTTTCCGTAAAAAATAAATTATGACTAAAACACAACAAAACTCTAATTACAAAGCAGATTCGATAAAGGTTTTAAAAGGTTTAGACGCTGTAAGAAAAAGACCAGGGATGTATATTGGTGATACTGATGATGGCACTGGTCTACATCATATGGTCTATGAGGTTGTTGACAATTCTATTGATGAAGCCTTAGCAGGCTACTGCAAAATAATTACTGTAGAGGTTAATAAAGATGGGACTATATCTGTTTCAGATGATGGTCGCGGCATACCTGTTGATTTCCATAAAACCGAGAAAAAATCAGCCGCAGAGGTTATAATGACACAACTCCACGCAGGTGGAAAATTTGATCATAATTCTTATAAAGTTTCAGGTGGGCTACATGGTGTCGGAGTCTCAGTAGTTAATGCGTTGTCCGAAAAACTTGAATTAGAAATTGAAAGAGATGGAAAAAAATATTTCGTAGAGTTTAAAAATGGAGATCCAAAATCTCCACTAAAACAAATCGGAAAATCAAAAAATACCGGCACAAAAATTACCTTTCTGCCATCAAAGGAAATATTCTCATCAACTAAATTCAGCAGCACAATAATTCAAAAAAGAATGCGAGAATTAGCTTTTCTCAATAAAGGGGTAAAGTTAGTTGTTTTAGACAAAACATTGAAAAAGGAGAAAAAGATAGAATTTAAATACGACGGCGGAATAACAGAATTTGTAAATTATTTAAACGAAAAGAAGGAGAAACTTAAAAATAAAAACGGGAACGATTTATTTAAAAAACCAATTTACCTAGATGGTGATAAAAATGGTATTAACATAGAATGTTCACTAGAGTGGAACTCAGGGTATTCAGAGGATATGCACACGTATACAAACAATATATTTCAAAAGGATGGCGGAACTCATCTTTTAGGTTTTAGAAGCTCACTCACAAGAATTTTAAATAAGTACGTAAATGAAAATAATATTTTAAAAAAAAATCAAGTTTCTATTACTGGTGATGATATCAAGGAGGGTTTATGTGCTGTTTTATCTATTAAAATGCCTGATCCTAAATTTTCTTCTCAAACAAAAGATAAGTTGGTTTCATCAGAGGTAAGAAATATTGTTGAAAATTTTATGAATGAAAAATTATCTATTTGGTTTGATCAAAACCCAAGCATAATAAAGGTTGTTTTGTTAAAGATAATTCAAGCAGCGCAAGCAAGAGATGTTGCTAGAAAAGCCCGAGAAAGTGTTAGACGAAAAGGGGCACTTGAGCTCACAGGTTTACCTGGAAAACTTGCTGATTGTCAAAATTCAAAAAGAGATGGAACTGAATTATTTATCGTAGAGGGAGATTCTGCTGGTGGTTCTGCAAAACAAGGAAGAAACAGAGAGTTTCAAGCTGTATTACCTCTAAGAGGAAAAATATTAAACACATATGTAGAGGAAGTAAATTCAAAGAGAAATGGAAATTCGAACGATAGTAAAACTAAAGCATTATCAAAAATGATTTCATCAAATGAAATCGTCACATTAATAAATGCGTTAGGTCTAGATCCAAAAGCTGAAGAAATTGATTTAGATGATCTTAGATATGGTAAAATAATTATTATGACTGACGCAGATGTTGATGGATCTCATATTAGAGCGCTATTATTAACATTTTTTAATAATAAACCATTTAACAAGCTTATAGAAAATGGAAATATTTTCCTAGCACAACCCCCTTTATTCAAAATAAATAAATCAGGCAAAAGTATTTACATTAAAGATGAAAAAAGTTTGGAAAACTTTATTTTAAATAATTCTAAAAATTCAAAAAAAATTAAAAAAGGGTCAAAGGAATTTGAAAAAATGTTGTCAGAGGAAAAGTCAAAACTAAATATTCAAAGGTTTAAGGGTCTTGGCGAAATGAACCCAGATGAACTTTGGAATACTACGTTAGATCCTGATAAAAGAAATTTGCTTCAAGTAAAATATTCTAGTGACAAAAAAAGAGATCAGAAAATTATCCATACACTCATGGGGAACGATGTATCCATAAGAAAAGATTTCATAATTTCTAATGCTTTGGAAATCAGCAATTTAGATATTTAAGTATGGAGCCTAAGTCAGTTTCGAAAATATATACATTAAACAAAACTACCTATATCAATCTTCGATGGATAGCAATTTTAGGTCAGTTTTTAACAGTCAATGTTGTAAAATATGTTTTTAATTTTGAATTTGATATTTTAATTGTCAATGTTGTTATAATTCTAGGAGTAATATCCAACATAATTTTAATTTATTTTTATGAAAAAAATATTCTTTCAAATAGAGCTTCATTTTCATTTTTGTTAATAGATATACTTCAATTAAGCTTAATACTTTACTTTTCAGGGGGAGTTGTAAATCCCTTTTCAATTTTTTTAATAATTCCAAGCGTTTTTTCTTCATCTAATCTGTCATTTAAAACAAGTTTATCATTAATATTGATTACAATATTTTCAATAATTTTACTTACCCTTTTTCACAAACATTTGATTTACCCTTCAGGCAAAAGATTAATTATAAATGACTTTTACTATTATGGTACATCCATATCCTTAATAATTGCTCTTATTTTTCTTAATTATTTTGCAATATTATTTGGAAGAGAGTCTAATTTAAGAAAAGAAGCATTAAATAAGATTGAGGAATTTATTGCAAAAGAACATGAGTTAGTATCATTGGGAGGACAGGCTGCAGCTGCTGCTCACTCTTTGAACACACCTCTCTCGACCATAAAAATAATTTCTCAAGATCTTCATGATCAGTTTAAAGATAAAAAAGAACTCACAAAAGACCTTGAATTACTAGTAAACCAAGTCGAAAGGTGCAGTCAGATCCTTAAAAGATTGTCACTAAATCCTGGTGTTGAGGATGATTTTATTGATCAAGAATGCTCAATGTATGAGTATGTTGGTGAAATTGTCAAATCATTTGAAGACATATCAAACAAGGAATTTATAGTAAACAATAGTCAAGATACTAATTCTTTTAAGATAATAAAATTAATAGAGATTATTTATGGAATAAGAAACTTTGTTGGAAATGCTAATAAATTTGCAAAAAAAAAAATATATATATCTATTAAAAGTGATAACCAATTGACAGAGATATCTATTGAAGACGATGGAAATGGCTATTCAAAAGATGTTTTGAACAAAATTGGAGAACCTTACATCAAATCTTCGACTTATGATGATAAATCAAAATCTGGATTAGGTCTTGGAATTTTTATTGGAAAAACTTTACTTGAAAGAAATGGTGCAAAAGTAATTTGTCGAAATTCAAAAACTAGATCAGGTGCAGAAGTTTTGCTAACTTGGAAAAATAAAGATCTAAAAAACCTTTAGTTTAATTTTTTTGGATTCTTCTTTTTTTCAAATAAATTGCTTAGTTGGGAAATCATAACATCACCTAACTCTTGCACGTCTGAAATTTTGATAGCCTTTTTATAATATCTTGAAACATCATGACCAATACCAATTGCGAGCAATTCAACATCTGAGTTTAACTCGATAAATTTAACAGTTTTTTTTAAATGCTTCTCCAAATAATCGCCTGAGTTTACAGATAGTGTTGAGTCATCAACAGGTGCTCCATCAGAAATAACCATCATTATCTTTCTCTCTTCTTTTCGTTTAACAAGTCTATTAAATGCCCACAGTATTGCTTCTCCATCAATATTTTCTTTAAGCAATCCTTCTTTGAGCATTAGTCCAAGATTTTTTTTTGATTGTCTCCAGTGCACATCAGCTGCTTTATAAATTATATGTCTTAAATCATTAAGTCTTCCTGGATTTTTTGGTTTACCATTCTTACTCCATTTTTCTCTTGCCTCTCCTCCTTTCCAATTTTTGGTTGTAAAACCGAGTATCTCTACTTTAACGTTACATCTCTCAAGAGTTCTTGAAAGTATATCCGCACATAATGCAGCTATGGTTATCGGTCTTCCTCGCATTGATCCTGAGTTATCAATTAAAAGCGTTACAATGGTATCTTTAAATTCGTAATCTTTTTCTTTTTTAAATGATAGAGAATTTTGTGGATCTATAATTATTCTACTTAATTTCGAACTATCTAATAAACCCTCTTCCAAATCATATTCCCATGATCTATTTTGCTTTGCTAATAATTGTCTTTGCAATTTGTTAGCAAGTTTAGTTATCACATCCTGAAAACTAGTAAGTTGTTGATCTAGATTATTTCTTAGTTTTTTAATTTCTTCTTCCTTTTCTAAATTTTCAGCTTTTTCTATTTCGTCGAAATTACTAGTAAAAATTTTATACTCCTTGTTGCCTTTCGAAACATTTAGTTTTTGAATGATATTTTCCGCATTTTCTTTCTGGTCTCCATCTTCAAAAAATTCTTCTTCCATTCTAAAGTCATTTAGATCATCATTACCCTCTAAACTTTTGTTCTCACTAGTTTCCTGCGTTTTACCTTCTAAATCTTCATTATTACTATCGTTATTATTATTTTTATCATTTTCACCATTATTACTTTCATCATTATTCTCATTTTTAATTTCATTTTCATTTTCAAATATCTCCATATTTTGAAATATCTTTGAAAACTTTTCGTTATATTTATTTTGATCAGTAATATTCTTCTTTAAAAATTGCGTGTGTTTTTTGATGTTTTTATCAAATTTATCCTCCCAAAAACTTAAAATTCTATTAGATACATTGTTCAATTTGATATTTAGAAAATTTTTTAAAAGATATAACTCGAATGCTTCTGAAACATTTACATCCTCTCTTTTTTTAATATTACTTTCTTTTTTTTTTAAAATATTATTATTATAATTTTCGTTGATGTTTTTTTTAATACCGTCTAGCATATCTGAACCTAATAACTCGCACCTTATTTTTTCTGAAACTTCATAGAGTGTTTTGTATGATTGATTTTTTGGAAAATTTTTATTAAAAATATTTTTATCTGAAAACTTTTTTTTCAATGCATTAGAGTCAGTTAAGGCACGAAATTTTATGTAGTCTTCTCTAGAATATAAATTTGAAATTTTATAATCCTCTATTTCTTTTGGATTTTCTTTTTTACTTAAATTATGTAATTCTTCTGAAATAACTTTATATGTTGAGTCTAATGCTTGTTTAAATCTCTCTTTAAAGAATTCCTCTTTTTTACTCATTTGGTTGCTTATTAATAACCGCTTCTGGCAAATCTTCACCAAAACATCTTTGATAATATTCAGCAATAATATTTTTCTCTACTTCATCACATTTATTCAAAAAAGTTACTCTAAATGAATAACCGAGATCCTTAAATATAAGGTTATTTTCAGCCCAATGCATGACCGTTCGTGGACTCATTACTGTTGAAATGTCACCAGATACAAACCCCTTTCTAGTGAGGGAGGCGACTTTAATCATATTGGCAATTTCTTCTTTACCTTTTGAATTATTATAAGATTTATTCTTAGCAAGTATTATTTCCATCTCTCTTTCCAAACTTAAATAATTAAGGGATGTAACTATATTCCATCTATCCATTTGACCTTGGTTTATTTGCTGTGTACCGTGATATAGTCCGGTAGTATCACCTAGACCAACTGTATTTGAAGTTGCAAATAACCTAAAGTATTTATGTTGTTTTAAAACTTTATTTTTATCAAGAAGAGTAAAATTACCTTCCGCCTCTAAAACTCTTTGAATTACAAACATAACGTCAGGTCTACCAGCATCGTACTCATCGAAAACTAATGCTATAGGATTTTGTATAGACCAAGGTAAAATTCCCTCTTGAAATTCTGTTATTTGTTTCCCATCTTTAATTGTAATCGCATCTTTTCCAATTAAATCAATTCTACTTATATGACTGTCTAAATTCACTCTTATGCAGGGCCAATTTAATCTTGCCGCAACTTGTTCAATGTGAGTAGATTTACCTGTACCATGATATCCTTGAACTAATACCCTCTTATTGAAAGAGAAACCAGACAATATTGCAAGTGTAGTATCTTTATCAAATTTATAGTTTTTATCTATTTCAGGAACATATTCATTTTTTTTTGAGAACGCATCTACCTCAAGATTTGAATCAATTCCAAAAGTTTGTTTTACAGAAATTTTTATGTCTGGTACAATATTTATGCTTTCATTCATTTTTTATAAGACCTTTTTAATTGTGTATAAGCCAATGTTATTATCTTTAATTTTTCTTCGTATTTCTTATTCCCAGAGTTTTTATCAGGGTGAAATCGTTTGACAAGTTTTTTAAACTTGTCTCTTATAATGGTCCATTCTGCCCCTATATTTAAACTCAAAATGTTGAAAGCTTTTATATCATCATCCGAAAAGTTGAATTGTCGCAATTTGAAAGCTCTAATATCGTCGTTATTAATTCCGTCTAAATTCTCCTTAAGAGTATTATTCCATAAAATTTTAAAAAAGTTGTCTTGCCCACTAAAATTTTGAGTTGGTTTATGCCAAGTCATGTCAGATTTAATAAACTCATTAACTTGACTATCAGTCATGTTTGCAAAGTAATTCCAATTTTTGTTAAATTCTCTTATATGCTCTAAACAAAGATACCTAAATTCTTTACTATTATCTTTTTCAATTGGAGCTTTGTACTCACCAATTTTATTACAGTTATTCCAGTCGCATATAATTTTCATTATAGTATTATTATAATACATTTTATGGAAATAAATAAATTAATTGAAATAGTAAAAGAAAAAATTTCAAAAGAAATTATTCTACAAGAAATAAATGTAGAGGACAAATCATTTTTGCATAAAGATCATAAAAATAATTCTCCAAACAAATTTCACATCAAGATTTCAATTATCTCTGATGAGCTTAGGCCTAAAAAAAAAATTGAAACTACTAAAATAATTTACAAAATTTTAGAAAATGAGTTAAAAAACCATATTCACTCTATTCAATTATCAATAAATTAAAGTTTTTAAAAATGATCTAATATTGTTTTCTCTAAATGATTTATTAAGTATGGGTTTTCCGATGCCTTTAAGGAGTATCAAATTTATTTTATCATCTTTATTTTTTTTATCTTGTTTCATATAAAAAATAATTTTTGATATATCTTTAAGTTTGAAATATTTATTTAAATTATCATAATTTAATTTTCTTAAGTGCCCAGCAACTTGTCCAAAATCATTCTTTTTTAAAATATTTTTTTTTCTACTAAATTCAACAGCTGACATAATTCCTAATAAAACAGCCTCGCCGTGATTTAGACCTCTATTATACCCAACTGTTGCCTCATAGGCGTGAGCAAAAGTATGACCTAGATTAAGAACTTTTCTAATATTTTTTTCCTTCTCATCTTTCTCAACTATTTCCTTTTTGATTAAACAACTTTTATAAATTGTTTTTTCTAAAAATTTGTGATTATGGCTCAAAATTTTGATAAAATTTTTTTTTAAAAATTTGAAAAATATTTTATCTTTTATAAGAGAATGTTTAAGAATTTCAGCATATCCACATATCATTTCTCTTTTTGGTAAACTCTTTAAAAAATCTATATCAGAAATGACTAATGAGGGTTGGTAAAAAGATCCGATCATATTTTTTCCAGATAAAGAATTAATCCCTGTCTTACCGCCAATCGCTGAGTCAACCTGACTCAGTAAAGTTGTGGGTACATTAATAAAATTCAAACCTCTTTTAAAAATACTCGATGCAAACCCACATACATCTCCACAAATTCCTCCTCCAACAGAAATTAAACTATCATTTCTGCTGAAATTATTTTTTTCAAGAATTTTTACAATAGATGAAACAGTTTTTAAATTTTTACTTTTTTCATTAAAAACAATTTTTTTCTTTTCTATTTTATCTTTGTTAAATCTACCTATTATAGATTTAATCATATGAGTTGGCACTTTACTGTCATAAACAAGCAAAAATTTTTGAGAATACATTCTTTCATTTAAAATTATTTTATATATCTTTGAGCAAAGATTTTTTCCAATAATTATACTATAATCACTTTTATTAGTTTTAACTTTTAATTTCATTTTTTTTTAATATAGAAACTATTCTATCCACAATTTCGTTTTTTTTATGATTATCACAATCTATTTTGAAATTTGATTTAGAATAATATTTATTTCTCTCTAGCATCATTTTTTCAATTTCTTGATCGTTTAATCCTTGAATAAGTGGTCTTTTTGAAGATTTCCTAATCCTCTTAATAATTGTAAAAGGTTTCCAATTTAACCAAAATGATAATGAATTGTTTTTGATATTCATTCTGACTTTTTCGTCTAGAATTGAACCACCTCCCAAAGATAAAACCAATTCTTTTTCTTTAGAGTCTAGAAGCGATAAAATTGTTTTAACTTCTATCGTTCTAAAATACTTTTCACCTTTTAGTTTAAAAATTTGGCTAATTGTTTGTTTTTCAATTGTTTCGATTTTTTGATCTAGATCTATAAATTTCATATTCATCTTTTTTGATAATAAAGCACCAATTGTCGATTTTCCTGATCCCATCATGCCTACTAAAACAATTTTTTTTTTTATTTTCATAATTTTCTAAGTTGAAAAAACACAAATATGTCTTAATTTGAATTTAATAAAAAGTATATGCAATTTTATAAAAAGACAAGTATTGGCAGTTCTATAAATCCACTAAAAATCATAATTAAAGTAGTTGTGGTTTTAGTAATCCTACTTGGAATTTTAGTGTTAGTTAGTAAAATAAATTTCCCTTCACCAAATCAACTAATTGAAAAAAAAATCCCACAAGAAAACTTGAAAATTGTTAAATAATTTTTTCATAATTTTTTTAATTTTAATATCTTTTACTAAAATTGCTTTAGGTAATGAGCCTACGGATATTTGGAGTCTTGAGAAAGAAGAAAAAAGCAGCGAAGAAAATATAAAAATTGATAATTCATCAAGTGCAATAGAAAATAAGAAAATAAAAATTAATGCTGGCATTACAGATGACATTAAGGTCTCAGAGGAAATTTTCGCTGACAAAAATGATTTAGTTGTTGGGATATATGACCCCGGAAAATATGGATTTGAATTAGATATGTGGTCAAAATCAGACGGAAAAAAAATATATAATCTTAAAAAGAAAATCAATTCTATGAACCTTTCTAACGATGCTAGCGATATCTATAAAAAAATTCTTCTTACTAACACTTTTCCACCACAAGACAATTTGGATAAAAAAAAATTTTTTGATTTAAAAGCAGAATGGTTAATTAAAAATGGAGATCTCGATTTAATAATTGAGTATGTAACTAAAAATCTAGATATAATATCAAATGAAAATTTAATTAAATTTGTTTTAAATGAATATTTATCTAAAGCAGAAATAAAAGAGGCATGTAGTTTATTTAAAAGAATAAATCAAAATTTTAATGATTATTATCTGAAAAACTTTTCGATATATTGCTTGATACATAGTAAACAAAATGATCTTGCCATGATGCGTTTTGATTTAGAGAAGGAGTCTGGTTATTCAGATCCTTTTTTTGAGAAAAAATTTAATTCATTGATGGGACTTTCAAAAGATGATAATTCTTCGTCAGATAAAAATCTTTTAAATTTACATCTTTCTTTTAATACAATTAAAGATTTTAAATATGTACCTACAAAAAAAACCTCAAAGCTATTTTGGACTTATTTAAGATCTAATAACTTATTAGATAGTACTAGTGATATCGATACTGCTGATGAAGAAAAAATCTCATTACTAGAAAAAGCTACGCATGAGAGAAACTATAATGAGAAAGATTTACTTAATATTTACAAGAAATTTCAATTTTCTGTTGACCAACTTCTTAACATTGAGAGAGAAAAAGAGGATTTATCAACCATAAAAGCCAGAGCCCTCATGTATCAAGGTATTTTATTGAATGATGACCCTAACAAGGTAACAAAACTTTCTAAAGATTTAAAAACATCCTTTACTAATGATGGTTTAGAGGACGCCTTTAAAGATGAATTAAGGTTTATTTTAGAGAGATTTAAAGAAAGTGAATTAAGTTCAGATTTAACAGACTTTTATGTTTTGAATTCTAAAGTAGAAAATCCAAACAAAAAAATAAAATACAACAATAAAATTTTGCATCAATCAAAAATTATTAATTATTTTATACAAGAAAAACCTTCTAAGAAAAAAACAGAAAAAGATTTAAATAATTTTTTGAAAAAAATTAAAAAAAGCAAAAAAAATTATTTAATAACTAAAGATGTAATTGTTATAGAGTCTTTAAAATTTGATGGCATTGAAATTAATGAAGACTACAGTGATCTTTATACAATTAATGAAAATACTATGCCTATAGATATACAGGTTTTAATTAATGACGGAGAAATTGGTTTAGCAATGTTAAGGATTATAGAAATAATTGGTGAAGATGAACTTAAAGATCTTGGCTCAGAAACCCTTTATTTCTTGGTAAATGCTCTAAACCAAATGAACATCGATCTAATAAGAAATGAAATCCTTTCTGCAATCTTACCAGTTAGAGTATAATTTTTGTTATGACAAAAAGAAAAATCATACTGGTTCCTGATGAAATACTTAAAAAAAAATCTGAAAAGATTGAAAAATTAACCAACAAAGAAAAACAGTTAGCAGATGATTTGTTTGAAACAATGTATAAAAATAATGGCATAGGTCTTGCTGCTGTTCAGGTTGGTGTTTTAAGAAGAATGATTGTAATTGATGTTTCAAAGAAAGATGAGGAAAAAAAACCTCTTTGTCTAATAAATCCAGTCATAAAATCATATGGTAAAGATAGATCGATATATGAAGAAGGTTGTTTATCAATACCCGAAACATTTATAGAAATTGAAAGACCAAAGACCTGTATTGTTGAATATATAGATATCTCAGGAAATAAAAAAAATATGGAATGCGATGGTTTACTATCTACATGCGTCCAACATGAGATTAATCACTTAGATGGTAAGTTGATCATTGATTTTTTGTCAAAGCTAAAAAAAGATATTCTAATAAAAAAATTATCTAAAAACAAAAATACATCTAGTAGAGTTATTGTGTAAATGTCAGATAATATTATTTTTATGGGTACTTCAAAATTTGCTGTACCTATTCTTGAAAAGATTAGTGAGAGTAAACTCAATATTTCTGCTGTTTACACACAACCGCCAAAAAAATCTAGTAGGGGAATGAGAATTCAAAAAACTCCAATTCATGTTAAATCTGAATTACTTGGCTTACCAATTAGAACTCCAAATAGTCTTAAAAATAATATTGATGAGCACAGCTTTATAAAAAAAATTAAACCCACAATTGTTGTAGTAATTTCATACGGTCAAATTATACCAAAGGAATTTTTGGACCTTTCCAAAAATGGTTTTTTAAATATTCATGCATCCATCTTGCCCAAATTTAGGGGCGCTGCACCAATACAGAGAGCAATCATGTCCCAAGATATTGAAACAGGAATTAGTTTTATGAAAATTAATGAATATTTAGATGCTGGTCCTGTTCTTGAAACTTATAAAATTAAAATTGACTTAGATTTAAATGCAACTGAGCTGCAAGAAAAATTATCTCAACTAGCAGCTTTAAAAATTATTGAAAACATAGATAGTATTGTAAGTGGTAAAGCGAATTTTAAAGAACAAGACCATTCCAAGGCAACATATGCTAAAAAAATAAATAAAGCAGAGGGGAAGATATTTTGGAATGATAGTGCCAAGAAAATCATTGGAAAAATAAATGGTTTGCACCCTAATCCAGGAGCGTATTTTATATTTAAAGGAGATAGATACAAAATATTAAAAGCTGAAATTGGAAATGGGACAGGACCCTCCGGTAAAGTTCTTAATGACAAACTTGAGATAGCATGCTCAAATAATGAAAGCATAAAGGTTATTGAAATTCAAAAAGAGGGAAAAAAAATTCAAGAAATAAATGAGTTTTTGAATGGTTCAAAAATAGGCAAAGGCTGCATCCTTAATGAATAGATATCAAATTCTTATTGAGTATGTTGGTACTAATTATAATGGTTGGCAGGTACAGAAAAAAGGGAAAACAATTCAAGGTAGAATTCAAAATGCTATTTCTAAAATTTTTAAAGAAAAGATAAATATAATAGGATCAGGCAGAACAGACTCTGGAGTACATGCTTTAGAACAATCAGCTCATTTTGATACAAATACAAAAATTAAAGACAGTTATAAATTTTTAAAATCAGTTAATCATTTTTTATACAGATATGGCATTAGTATTTTAGACCTAAAAAAAAGGAAACTCACTTTTCACGCTCGATATTCTGCAAAAGCGAGAATATATAAATATGTTATTTTAAATCGTAAATCTGGTTCAGTGTTAAAAAATAAAAGGTGTTGGCACATAATAAAAAAACTTGATCTAGAAATGATGAAAAAAGGAGCAAAAAAATTAATTGGAACAAAAGATTTTTCAACATTTAGATCATCAAGCTGTTCAGCAAAAACTCCAGTAAGAACAATTAAATCAATAAAATTTTTGACTAAACAAGACATTATTGAGATTGAGATAAAAGCCCAGTCATTCCTTCAAAATCAGGTAAGATCGATGGTCGGTTGCTTGAAGTATGTGGGTGAGGACAAGTGGAGCATTCAAAAATTCGACAAGATAATCAAATCAAAAAAAAGAATTAATTGTGCACCCCCCGCTCCGGCAGAGGGACTATATTTAACTAAAGTGATTTATTAGTTCTTTTTTTACTAATTGCGAATTTTTTATTTATTCTAAACCTTGAACCTGCTCTTAAAATATATCCACAACAATTTTTTGCACCACATTTACAAGGGAACTGTTTATAGTCTTTATCAAATCCAAAACCATAGTCGCAAGTAAGTTCCTCTCCTTTTTTAATATCTCTTATAGCTGATACCCAAACCTTAAAACCTTTTCCCTCATAGTCACAATTATTATTACATGAATGATTAATCAAACCTGCGGTATTCCAATGAAAGTCACCATCTAAGGTATATCTATTATTAAGTGTGAATAAATAGATTGGTTTATTATTGTCAAATTTTGCTGACTCCTCGACTTCTCTATTGGTAATGATTTTTCCAACATAATTAATTATTTTTGTGCCTTCTTTAATATCTTTTGTTGCATATAAACCTCGCTTGTTGTCTATTTTAGACTTTTTGATCTTATACAGTTTCATTAATTATTTTCTAAGAGAGCATTTACATGATTAAATGCACTATCTGCAAGGGCATTAAGGTCGTACCCTCCTTCTAACACTGATACAACTTTTCCATTGGTGAATTCGTTTGTTGCTTTAAGAGTTCTTTTTGTAATCTCATAAAAATCTTCAGATTTTAATTCAAACTGTGCTAGAGGATCAGCAATATTAGCATCGAAACCCATACTTAAAATTAAAAATTCAGGTTTAAATTCAACTAGTTTATCTAAAACTCTATCCAAAGCATTCATATATTTTTCTGATGTAGTCCCAGCAGGAAGAGGCACATTGAAAATGTTATTGTGTTTACCTTTTTCTTTTTCACTTCCAGTTCCTGGATAAAATGGATATTGGTGAGTAGATAAATATAAAACGTTTTTATTATCATAAAAAATATCTTGTGTACCATTTCCATGATGAACATCTGGATCGAATATTGCAATTTTTTTATATTTATACTTTTCCATGAGATAATGAGCGGCAACTGCGCAATTATTATATATACAAAAACCCATCGCTTTATTTTTTTCTGCATGGTGTCCAGGAGGTCTTACTACACAAAAAGCATTTCTAAATTTTTTCTGTTCAACGCCATCTACTGCTTTAATTACTGATCCTACCGCATCTATTGTAGCATCTTTGCTTCCAGGTGAAATAATAGTGTCGCCATCTAAAAATTTTAATCCTTGATTAGGAAAACTTTTTTTTACCATGCTAACATAATCTTCACCATGTGCTTTTTTTAGTATATTTTCATCAAAGGAGATTGGCTTATCCCAAATTAAACTTTTATTTTTTTTAAGTCTTTCAGTTATCACAGTAACTCTTTTAGGTTGTTCAGGGTGACCATCACCTGTTATATGATTAACTGAAGTTTTTGAAGATATTATCGCAGTTTTCACTTAAAATAGTTATTAAGAATAATAGCATAAATTTTTGCTAATTTTTTAAGATCATTTAGGGATACTGCCTCATCAACTTTATGCATTGTCTTACCCACAAGACCAAATTCTAAACATGGAGAAATATTTTTTAGAAATCTAGCGTCGGATGTTCCTCCAGTAGTCGAAAGTTTTGGTTTAATTTTTGTAATTTTTTTTACAACATTCTGTATCATATTTGTTGTAGCATTTTGTTTTGTTAAAAATGCTTCACCAGATACTCTGTAATCTATTTTAAATTTTGATTTATTTTTTGTGCTAATTTTACTTAAAATTTTATTAATTTTTTTTTTTATAGAACTTGATGAGTGCTTGTTATTAAATCTTACATTAAAAGTTGCATTAGCAACTCTTGGGATAACATTATCAGCTTTATTATCAATATTTATTCTCGTAATCTCTAGATTTGTTGGCTGAAAGTTTTTGGTACCTTTATCAAACTTTATATTTTTTAATTCATTTAAAACTTTAACAATTATCGTTGAGGGATTATTTGCTCTATGAGGATAGGCAACATGCCCTTGCATACCAATTATTTCTATTTTTCCAGTTAAACTTCCTCTTCGACCAATTTTTATCATTTCTCCTAATTTATTTGGATTCGTTGGTTCACCGACCAAACAAAAATTAATTTTTTCCTTTTTCTTTTTTAAATAATCTACAACCTTTTTTGTACCGTTTACTGCATCTCCTTCTTCATCACCTGTTATTAATAGACTAATTGATCCATTGAAACTTTTATTATTATTCAAAAAAATACTAACGGCCGAAACAAAAGCAGCTACTGAGCCCTTCATATCATTCGCACCTCTACCAATTAAATGACCTTTTTTAACAGAAGGTCTGAAAGGATTAACTGTCCAGTCTTTAATATCTCCAGGGGGCACAACATCTAAGTGGCCCGCAAAACAAAAATTAGGCCCTTTGCTTCCTAGTCTAGCATATAAATTTTTTACCGGTTGAAAATTTTTTTCTTTGAAATTTAAAATTTTAGTTTTGAAACCCATTTTCTTTAATTTTTTATCTAAAAATTTCATTACACCAGCGTCTCTAGGTGTTATTGATGGAAACTTCATTAGCTCTTTGGCTAATTGTAATTCATTTATTTTTTGCATAATTAGTCTCTTAAAAGATCGTTAATTGATGTCTTTGACCTCGTTTTTGCGTCTACAGTTTTTATTATATGAACAGCATAAAGATCTTTATGAGTGCCAGGCACCACGACCGAATAAGGTGGAACATGCCCTTTTGTAACCTCGCCATTTGATCTATTTACAATTTTTGTACTTTGACCAATGTAACATCCCATTGAAAGCACGCTTCCTTCTCCCACTATAACACCCTCTACAACTTCTGACATTGCTCCAACAAAGACGTTATCCTCAATTATAGTTGGGAGTGCTTGAGCTGGTTCTAAGACTCCACCAATTCCTGAACCAGCAGATATATGACAATTTTCTCCAATTTGACAGCAGCTACCAGCTCTACTAAAAGTATCCATCATTGTTCCAGAACCGATGTACGCTCCTATGTTTACATAACAAGGCATGAGCACGGCATTTTTTCCAATGAAAGATCCTGGTCTTACTGGACTGTTTGGTGTCATTCGAAATCCAGCAGCCTCATGTTGTTCCTTTGTCCAATTAGCTGTTTTACCTTTTAATAAGTGAGCTTTATCGTACCAGCTACTATACGGGCCACTTAAATTATCCATAGGGTAAATTCTAAAGCTAAGCATGATAGCTTTTTTAAGATATTGGTGAGTTTTCCATTCCCCATTAATTTTTTCTGCTACTCGAGACTTACCACTATCTAAATCTTTAATTACTTGGTTTATTGCATCCTTCAAAGATTGATCTGAATCTTGATTAACTTGGTCTTTTTTTTCCCAAGCGTCATTAATTATTTTTTCTAAGGACATAATTTATTTACTTTTTAATAACCTTATTTCTTTAAGAAATAAAGATAGATTTTCAATTTTATGAGAAATATAATCTTTATCAGAGTCAATTTTTCCAAAATGTTCATCATTGATTAACCAAACAGTTGTACAGCCTTTTTCAAAGCCAGTACTTAAATTTTTAGCTATATCCTCAATATAAATTGTTTCTTTGGGTTTAATACCAAATTTTTTGATCATTAAATCAAAGGTCTGGGCTTCCGGTTTAGGAACATATCCAGCGTCTTTTATATCGAACACTTTTTCTTTTCCAAAAAGATCGTAAATACCTAATCGTGTTAAAATATTTTGAGCATGTTCAGCGCTACCATTTGTAAAAATAAATTTTTCCATATCTAAATTCTCTAGTTCACTTCTCAATATTTTGTCTTCTTTCATAAATGAAATGTCAATATCATGTACATATTTAAGAAATTCATCCCCAATTACATTATGGTGCAACATAAGACCGTTTAAACTTGTATTATATTTGTAAAAATAATTAGTTTGAAGTTCTTTTGCCTTTTTTTCATCTAAACCAAGTTTTTCCTGAATAAAAAGAGTCATTCTTTTTGATACAAGGCCAAAGACTTTTTCTAAAGGATAACCATTATGGGAACCATAGCAAACCCCATCAAGGTCCAAAAGAAGGTATTTCATTTCTTTTAAACTTTTCATTTTCTTATTAATGTTCCTGATCCTTTATCGGAAAATAATTCAAATAAAACTGAACGAGGTTTACGACCGTCAATTATACCAACTGCAGTTACATCATTTTTCACAGCATCAAGACAGGTATTAATTTTTGGTATCATACCTTCAGTAATTGTTTTATCATCTATCATTTCGATTATTTTTGAAGAATTGATTTCCGAAATTAGTTTCTTCTCTCTGTTCAAAACACCCTCAACATTTGTCATTAAAAGTAATCTTCTTGATTTAAGAGACTTTGCAACTGCTCCAGCCGCATGATCTCCATTAATATTATAGGTCTGTTTATTTTCCCCTAATCCCAATGGAGAAATAATAGGAATTATATTATTTTTTAATTTTTCAAAAATAGTCTCTGTTTTGATTTTATTGGGGGTTCCTACAAAACCAAGTTCCTTTTGTTCAGGAATAATTTCTATAACATTGTCTTTTTTTGTATGGATTGAGGCTGCCTGGGACCCAATTTTTTTTAGAGAATTTACGATATCTTCATTAAAGTCAATAAGTACTGTTTCAACGATATTTATAATTTTTTTATCAGTAACCCTAAGACCTCTTATAAATTTAGACTCAATATTTTGTTTAGATAACTCTCTTTTTATTCTTGGTCCTCCTCCGTGCACAACAACCACTTGCAAACCAAGCTTGCTAAGTACACTTAAATCTTTAATAAAATTATCAAAAATTTTTCTATCAATGAATACATTGCCCCCATACTTTATAACTATTATTTCATTTTTGTATTTCTCAACATATTTCAAAACTTCTTCGACTGGCGGTCCGTCTGTAGGTAAGATCTTTTTTAAATCCATTATTGAGAGGTTTTCACAGTAGTTCTCTTCATAATAACGTACTGTTGAGCCATTGTAAGAATATTGTTAGCCGTCCAATACAGAACTAATCCTGAAGGGAAAGGTGCAAGTATTACAGTTAAAAAAACTGGAAAAAACATAAAAATTTTCTTTTGTATATCATCTTGTGGAGCTGGATTAAGTTTCTGTTGCGCCCACATTGTTAGGCCCATTAGCACGGGTAGCGCACCGATGATTAAAAAGTCTGGGGGTGACCATGGTATCAGTCCAAATAAATTAAAAATTGATGTGGGGTCTTTTTCAGAAAGATCTTTTATCCATCCAAAAAAGGGCTGATGTCTCATTTCAATTGTTACAAACAACATTTTATAAATAGCGAAAAAAAATGGTATAGAAATTAAAATTGGCACACAACCACTTACAGGATTAACTCCTTCTTTCTTATAAAGCTGCATAATTGCCTGCTGAAGTTTCATCTTATCATCTTTATGCACTTCTTTAAGACGAGCCATTTCGGGTTGTAAAATTTTCATACGACTCATCGATCTAAAAGCATAATTATTGAGTGGAAAGAACAATAATCTTAAACAAACAGTTATTAATATAATTGCTAATCCATAATTTCCTGCAAGTTTAAAAAAGTAATCATTTAAAAAAAATAAAGGTTTTACAATCCAATAAAACCAGCCCCAGTCAATGACAAGGTCAAATTTTGATAATCCTAATTTCTCATTATATTCATCAATTACATCTACTTCTTTCGCAGCAATAACAATATCAACTTTATTACTAATTTGCTTGTTAGGTTGTGCCTCTAAAGCCTCAGTTTCTATATAACTAATTTTAAATTTTTCACTGTACTCAAAGTCCGCTCTAAAATTTTTGTTCTTTTCCGGTATTAAGCTTGTAAGCCAATATTTATCAGTAATACCTAGAAAACCTTTTTCAGCATTTATAGAATATTTTTTATCTATTACATCATCATAATCTTTTTCCACTAACTGATCATCAAAAACCCCGAGTGGTCCCTCATGTAAAATAAAAAAATTTACTATATCTCTAGGAATATTTTTTCGGATAATTTGGCTATAAGGATAAAAATTATATATTTTGTTAGTATTATTTTTTATTTTTTGGTTAACAGTAAATAAAAATTTCTTATCAATGCTAATAATTTTTTCAAAAGTGAGTCCTTGAGTATTTTTCCATATTAATCTAACGTCATTTCCTGGGGAAAGTTTTGTGTTTCCTTCTACTTTCCAATTTGATTTATTATTTGGTAAATCAATATTTTTATTGTTACTAACCCAGCCTGTTTCTAAGTAATATGTATCAGAAGCGTTTCTTGGATTAAGTAGTACTACCTTTTTTTTACCCTCAAGTTTTTCATTGTAATTTTTAAAAAGTAAATCATCTATAATTGCACCTTTTAAAGAAATTGAACCCTTAACGTTATCGTTTTCAAATATAATTCTTTTATCTTTATTTAAAGCCTCTTTTCTTGAAAGAAGGTTATTAGTTTCAGAATTTTCTATTTCTGGAGCATCTAAACTTTTAACTGAGTCTATTCTTTTTTGTTTGATCTTTTCTCGATCTTCTGGTGAAGGTGAAAAAAATAAAGCCCATAAAACAATTATTGCTGCACTAAGTGATATAGCTGCGATTATATTTTTATTAGAGTCCATTTTTAATTTTTATTTTTTTTAACTGGTTCAAATCCTTCACCACCACCAAGGAATTTTATAGGATGACAACTTAAAACCCTTTTGGTACCTTTGAAAAAACCTTTAATCAAACCATACTCCTTTAAACACTCTACAAAATACTCTGAACAAGTTGGTAAATACCTACAGTTGTTACCCAGCAAAGGTGAGATTAGGTACTGATAAAACTTTATTATCTTGATAATAATTTTGGTTAAAATCTTCATTAACTTATTTTTTTAAAACTTTTTTGTAATGCCTCTTTAATTTCATCGTATTTTTCCTCTAAAACACTTTTTTTTGCAAGAACTAAATAAGAAAAGTTAAGATTTAATTTAGCTATTTTAGTTATTGCATATGTCATATTTTTGAGCCTTCTTTTTATCTTATTTCTATCAACAGCTTTACCCATTTTCTTTTTTGCCACAAAACTTATATTGAGACATGTATTTTTTTTATCAGGAATCTTTTTAAAAAAAATTGTGAAATAAGAATTGGAAATTTTTCTTCCATTAAGAAGTTTTTTAAAGTCCTCATTCTTTGAGAGACTTTTGATTTTAATATTCATTAAACAGTAAGTTTTTTTCGACCTTTTTTTCTTCTTCTGGCTAGAAGTTTTTTTCCACCTTTTGTTTTCATTTTTGATCTAAATCCGTGGCGTCTTTTTCTGACAAGTTTACTTGGCTGATAAGTTCTTTTCATAAGATTTTAATTATGTAGTATTAAAAATTTAAGTACTTATAATGTAAAATCTAAAATATGCAAACTATGAAAAACGTAAAAATATGGTTAGGTTTAGCCTATATTATATTCCTGGGATTGTTTTTATACTTCTTGTTAACTTATGTAAGTATTGAGGAATTAACATCATATAGTTTTCTCAAATCAAATAGTGAGTATCTGATTAATTTTAAACAAAATAATATAATATTTTCGTCTTTTGTATTTATTATATTTGGAATTGTTTGGATTTCTTTACTTCAAGGATTTGGGTCTCCATTAGGGTTGATTTGTGGATATATTTTCGGACCTTACTTAGGAACTTTAATTTTTTCGTTAACTTTTGCTTTAGGATCTAGTGTAACTTTTGTAGTAGCTAATTATTTTTTTAAAAACTACATCATTGAAAAAATACAAAATAAGTATCAATATCTTAATGACAAAATAAGAAACAATCAGCTTTTAGCGGTCGGCCTCCTTAGATTTCTTGGTGGTATTCCGACACAGATACAAAATTTAATACCTGTATTATTCGATGTAAAATTAAAAAACTATTTTTTTGGAACCTTACTTGGAGTTATTATTCAAGCATTTATTGTTTGTTCGTTAGGATCAGCTTTAGAAAAAAAAATATATGAAAATGATGAATTACCAAAAATATTCGATCTTTTAAAAACTCAAGAAATTTATTTACCAATATCAGCTATAATATTTTTGTTTGTTCTGACATTTATTTTAAGAAAATTTTTCTTTAAAAAGTAATGGTGCCCTCGATGAGAATCTAACTCATGACTGACCCTTACCAAGGGCCTGTTTTAACACTAAAACTACAAGGGCGAGTAAATAAAAATAGTGTAAAAATCAATAAAATTCAAATTTTTGACTTAATTTTTTATTTTATTAAGTCTATAATAATTTTTGGTAATTTTATGGGAATTCACTACGATTATAAATCTACAAGAGGCGCTAAAGCAATGGAGAAGCAAGCTAAAAGAGAAAAGAAATTAGCTGAGCGAAGAGCCAAAAAACAATCTAAGCAGGGAACAAATAAATCTGAAGATAAGACAATACCAATTGATCAAGTTGTAACTTTGGAGCATCTTACCAATCCTGAGAAAAAATAATCTTTTTAATGAATTCTAAAAGAAAGCCTTCTAAGCTTGATCTCGAGAAAGCACTTAAAAAAAATTTAAGGAAAAGAAAAATTCACAAACGAAAAAACCAAAAAAATGATTCTAAACGATAAACAAATTAAAGAACTTGCAGAAAAAGAGGAGATGATAAGTCCATTTGTGAGTGAAAGCGTATCTAAAGGCATTAGTCATGGACTTAACTCATTTGGTTATGACTTAAGATGCGGCTCTGAATTTAAAATTTTTACAAATATAAAAGGAGCTACAGCTGACCCAAAGAATTTTAGTGAGGACAATTTTATAACTGTTAAAGGTGAAGAGTCTATTTTAATTCCTCCAAATTCTTTCGCACTGGCAAGTAGTCTTGAGTATTTTAAAATGCCAAGAAACGTAACTGGATTGGTAACTGCCAAGAGTACTTACGCAAGATGTGGACTTGGAACTCCCCCCACAGTCTTAGAGGCAGGTTGGCATGGCAACTTAGTTTTAGAATTTTCAAATCACACAAGCAACTCCATAAAATTGTATGCAAATAGTGGAGCAGCGCAAATTTTGTTCTTCAGTGGAGACCAGCCAGAGGTATCCTATTCTGATAGAAAAGGAAAATATCAAGGTCAAGTTGGTATAACTTTAGCAAAATCAAAATAGTATGAAAAAATTTATAATTACTGGCCCAAGCAAAGCCGTAAATGGAATGGTAAATATAAGTGGTGCAAAAAACTCATGCCTTCCTCTTATGGCGGCATCTATTCTTTTTAAAAAAGAAGTAATTTTAAGAAATGTTCCTTTGGTTCAAGACGTTTTTACAATGAAAGATCTTTTAATTTCCTTAGGTTCTAAAGTAAAAATTTTAGAGAAAAAAAAGATGATGATTATTACAAATAAAAAGGATCATAAATTGACTGTTCCCTATAACTTGGTATCTACAATGCGAGCAGGAGTTCTAACCATGGGTTCCTTACTTGGAAGATATCCAAAGAAAAACATAAGAGTTGCTCAAGGAGGAGGTTGTGCATTAGGAATTCGTGATACGTCTTGGCATCTCGAAGGTTTCAAAAGTTTAGGTGCTGAACATGTTTTGGAAAAGGGATATGTGAAAATATCTTCAAAGAATGGTTTGGTAGGTAAGAGCTATAAGTTTCCAAAAATTACAGTTACAGGCACGTCAAATTTAATCATGTCTTCAGTTTTTGTAAGAGGTTCCCATGTTCTAAAAAATATATCTTTAGAACCTGAAGTAACAGATCTTATAAAATTCCTAAATAACTCAGGCGCAAATATAAAGTTTATTGGCAAAAGATCTTTAAAAATTAAAGGAGTTAAAGAGCTGTTAAGTGGTAATCATAAAATTATTGGTGATAGAATAGAAGCATTTAGTTATTTATGCATAGGAGCAATTACAAAGGGCAGTGTAAAGGTGGTGAATATAAATCCTAAATTTTTACCTTCAGAATTAAAGATATTAAAAAAAATAGGTTTTAAAATTGATGAAAGTAAAAATTATATAAAATTAAATACAATTAAAAAATTAAAACCTATAAACATCAAAACTGGACCATGGCCTGGGTTTGCAACAGATTGTTTGCCCATTTTAATACCTGTTTTAACAAGAATTTTCGGGCAAAGTAAAATTAAGGAAACGATTTTTACAAATAGATTTATGGCTGTACCCGAACTTAATAGAATGGGAGCAGATATAAAAATTAAAAAAAACCTTGCAATAATTAAGGGAGAAAAAAAATTGAACTCTGCTGATTGTATTTCATCAGATCTTAGAACTACTTTCTCAATAATATTGGGTGCAATTGTAGCAAAGGGATCATCAACAATATCACGAATTTATCATGGATTAAGAGGGTACTCAAATCTTCAACCTAAATTAAGAAAACTTGGTATTAAAGTAAAAATGAAAACATAATGGTAAAAAATTTTTTATCCAAAATATTAGCAAGAGATCTCAATGGTTTAAATATAATTTCTACATACTGTGAGGACTCAACCACAAGCATTTCAGAGATTAAATATCTTAAAAAAAATAAAATATTTTTAATGTCCCTAACTCGAAAATCTCTGAAAGATAACAAAAAAAGTTACATTATAAGTGTTTGTAAATTTGAATTTATAGAAAATGTAGTAGCAAAAAATATAGATCAAAAAGATAGTAAACTGAAATTAAAGCTGATGGGAATAGATGTATTGAAAATGGATAAACAATACGAAATTAATTTGTTATTTTCAGATAATCGTTTTATAACCCTTTATTCTGAAATTATAGAGGTAACATTGGAGGATTTAAAAAAGAAATAAAATGAAAGTAATTTCTGCCAAAAACAAGAATTTTGATAAATTGTTGGATAATCTTCTTTCTAAAAGAAAAAATAAGCTTCGATCAGATTATATATCAGTAAAAAATATAATTAAAGATGTTAGAAAAAATGGAGATAAAGCCCTAGTAAAATATGAGAAAAGATTTAATAAAAATAAAACGATTATTCCAACCTCAAAAAAAATTAAAGACTCCATTAAATCCTTGGACCAAAAAGTAAAAAAAGCGATTGATGCAGCTTATAATAGAATTTATAAATTCCATTCACTTCAAAAATTCAAAGATGTTTCATATATTGATAAGTACCAAAATAAAGTGAAATATAAATATGTTCCACTCGAGTCAGTTGCGATCTACGTTCCAGGTTCAAAAGTTTCTTATCCATCTAGTGTTTTAATGAGCACAATACCTGCAATCGTTGCGGGAGTTAAAAGAATTGTAATGATTAATCCTGGTTACAAAGGAAAGCAAAATGCTTCAGTTTTGTACGCTGCAAGAAAATGCAAAATTAAAGAAATTTATTCAATTGGCGGCCCTTCAGCAATAGCAGCTGCTGCATATGGAACTAAATCAATTAAACCTGTGAATAAAATTGTAGGACCAGGAAATTCATATGTTGCTTCAGCAAAAAAAGAGGTCTTTGGGGATATAGGAATTGAGTCAATGACAGCTGGACCTTCAGAGGTCTTAATTGTATGTGACAACAAATCTAATCCAGAATGGTTGGCAAGTGATTTAATTGCTCAAGCTGAACATGATTCTCTTGCCCAGTGTATTTTAATTTCAAAAGACAAAAACATTCTAAAAAAAACTAAGAATGAAATAACAAATCAACTTAAAAGCATTTCAAGAAGCTCAATTGCAAAAAAAAGTTTAATGACGAATGGTATACTAATCTACGAAAATTCAGAAAATAGAATTGCAGAAATAATTAATAAGGTGGGCCCAGAGCACTTGGAGCTTAATGTAAAAAATTATAATTCTTTAATTCCAAAAATTAAGAATGCTGGTTCTATTTGCTTGGGAAAATATGCAGTGATGGCAATGACAGATTATGGGGTACCGGGCACTAATCATGTTCTTCCAACTAATATGACCAGTAAATACTCAAGTGGATTAAGTGTTTCAGAGTTCATTAAAAAAATTTCATACATAAATTTATCAAAAAAGGGTATTGAAACTCTTGGTCCATCAGTTATAACTCTTGCAACTAACGAAGGTTTAGATGGACATGCTAAATCAATTAAAAAAAGATTAGGAGAATTATAAATTTGTCAAAACAAGACTCTTTAGAATTTAAAGGAAAGGTAATAGACCTTTTGCCCAATGCAATGTTTAGGGTCAAATTAGAAAATAATCACATTGTTACAGCACATACAGCTGGAAAATTAAGAAAAAACAGAATTAGAGTTTTGCAGGGAGACAATGTTACTGTAGAAGTAACTCCATATGATCTTACAAAGGGTCGTATAACATTTAGATTTTAATGGCCTTGTAGCTCAGTAGTAGAGCAGTACCCTGAAAAGGTATGTGTCGTAAGTGCGATTCTTACCAAGGCCACCACCAAAAAGATCAATAATAGACAATTAAATCACTTGCATCTAATTTAGAAATCTAATAACAAAACACATTCTTTGTATAAACAAAGATAAACTAATAAAGAAAGAGTAAAATGAGTCTAAAAGGTAAAGTAAAGTGGTTTAATGGAAAAAAAGGTTATGGTTTCATTGAACGAGAAGATAAAGAAAAAGATGTATTCGTGCATGCTTCTGCTGTTAGAGAAGCTGGTTTAAGATTCTTAAACGAAGGTGACGAAATTACATTTGAAGTTGAAGACGGAGAAAAAGGTCCTGCCGCAGTAAAACTGCAAAAAACCTCTTAATTCTAATTCATCATTATTGTATAGGAGTATAAAACCCATTGGGTTTGCTATTCCTATACAATTCATTCTTGTATTTCTAGAATTAAATGCTATTTAAGCTCTATGACTATATTAAATAATAAGTTCAATTCACTTCACAGACATCATACACATGCTGGCTGCACGCTAGCTATTTAATTATTTAATAAATTTAAATTTAACAACAATTAATATAAAATAAACATAGGCCCTGGTGGTGAAATGGTTATCACGGAAGTTTGTGGAACTTCAGTTTTTGGTTCGATCCCAAGCCAGGGTACCAAAAAAATGAGTAAAGAAAATAAATTAACTCCTGGGTTGCCTCAGGGATTTGAAGATAGGTGGAATAAAAAATTACTTCTTAAAAAGAAACTTTTAAAAGTTATAGAGAATAATTTTATAAAATACGGGTTTGACCCTTTGGAAACGCCATCTTTTGAAATTGCAGAAAATATTGGATCCTTTCTCGCAGAGGACGAAAGTAATCCTATGTCTGATGTATTTTCTTTTAAAGACGGAACTAAAGATATTACCCTTCGTTATGATTTATCAAGTCCATTAGCGAGATTTGTTGCTCTAAACAATCAAGATCTTCCATCAATATATAAAAGATATGCAATCCAAAATGTTTTTAGAAATGAGAAAGCTGGAAATGCGCGATACAGGGAATTTACGCAAGCAGATTGTGATATTGTAGGAAATGTTAACCCAGCTCAAGCGAATGCAGAATTATGTAATTTAATTGCAAGCACGTTATTGGAGTGTGGTTTAAAAACAGATCAATTTATCATTAACGTCAGCAACAGAAAAATAATTCAAGGTATAATCAAAGATCTAAAGATTCCAGACACTAAACAGACCAAGGTTATGAGAGCTATAGACAAGCTTGATAAACCTGGTTTTGGATTAAGAGGTGTTGAGGATTTATTAAAAAAAGAGAGAAAAGATAAAAGTGGTGCAATTACAAAAGGTGCTAATCTAAGTGATGACCAAGTATCTGAGATTTTAGATTTTTTAAAGATTAATGATTTGAGTAAACTTAAACAAAATTTTAAAAATCCTTTAACACAAGAGGGAATTAAAGAATTAGAAGATCTTTTAGAAATTTTAAAATTTGGAAATTATTCTGGTCAAATTAAAACTAATTTTACAATTGTAAGAGGTCTTGCATATTATGATGGCTTTTGTGTTGAAACTAATCTTAGTTTTAAAGCAAAAAATAACAAAGGCAAAGAAGTAGATATTGGAAGCATTTGCTCTGGAGGACAATACAATAAATTAATATCTAGATTTAAGGGAGTAGATATACCTGGTACAGGTGTAAGTATTGGTGTTGATAGATTGTTATTTGCGATGATCCAATTAAACCCAGAAATCAACGAACAAAAGCCGGTTATTATTTGTGTGATGGATGAAAAATATTTAAAAAATTATTACGAAATTTTAGAAACTTTGAGAAAAAATAATATTAATTCAGAAATCTTTTTAGACAGTAAAAAAAATCTCGGGAAACAATTAACTTATGCCAATAAAAGAGGGTGTCCGGTCGCTGTAATTTGTGGGGAAAATGAATTTAAAGATAACAACATCACCTTGAAAAATCTTCTTGGGGTTAAAGGAGAAAATAATCAAGTTACATTTCCAAAAGAAAATTTAATCAATGAAATCAAAAAATTTATCTGAAAAAATTCTTAGATCTGTAAAATCTAAAGGATTTAAATACATTGAATTACCATCTGTAATTGAAGCTAATCACATAGTTCAAAGATCAGGCGAAAATTTTAGAAAGTTTATCTTTTCATTTATCGATCAAAATGGAAGCGAGTTATGTTTAAGACCTGATTTAACAATAGTTTCTTGCCTTAGGTACCTTGAAAATAATCTTAAAACTAAAGAAAAAATATTTTATAGCGGTCAGGCATATAGAAAATCAAATAATAAAAAAGACTCAATTATTAGAGACCAAATTGGATTTGAAATAATTGGTTCAAAAGATGAGAAAAAAGATGATAAAGAAATAATTGATACTTCTCTTAAATCAATAAAAAACTTAAAGTATTCTACAGGCACATTGACAATAGGAAATGTGGAAATATTTAATCTTTTAATCTCAAAATTGGATATCCCTAAGAGATGGAAATTGAGACTTTCAAGACATTTTTGGAGAGAAAGCTATTTCAACGACTTGCTGAAAAGATTAGAGACAAACTCAGATGTTGATCCAACAATTGTAGAGGTTGATAAAAAACGTTATCTAAAAATGATCAAAGAAAATAAGTCATCAATAATTGCTGGTAGATCCATTGATGAAATTTTAAAGAGGTTTGATAAAAAGATTAAAGACCCAAGACGTCCAAGCAAGGGTAGAAATGTTTCTAAAATTATTAAAGGGTTTTTAAAGATCAAATGTCCAATCAACAAAGCAGCAAAGGAATTAAATAAATTTTTTAAAAAAAATAAAATTAATCTAGCAGTTGATCAAAAATATTTTCCATTATCAAATAAAAAAGTTTCAAAGCTTAATGTAATTTTTTCAACTGCCTTTGGAAGACAACTCGAATACTATACAGGTATGGTGTTTAAAATTGACATTAAATCAAAAAATAAAGTTCAAAATATATTTAATGGTGGAAGATATGATCAATTAATTTCTGATTTAGGATCGAAAAAAAAAGTGCCAGCTGTTGGGGCAGCAATAAACTTAAAGTGAATTATGAAAAATACAATTAACATAGGTATACCAAGCAAAGGCAGACTTAGGAAAGACGTTTTAAAGACTTTTAAAAGAAAAAAACTAAAACTTATTTCAGAAAGAGGGGAAAGGGATCTCATTGGATCAATTAAAAATAAACAAAATTTAAAAATATTATATTTACATGCTAGAGAGATTATAGAAAGACTAGGGGATGGTTCTCTAGATATAGGTTTTTCTGGTTTTGACTTATTTAAAGAAAGTGAATTTAATACACAAAAAAAAATAAACCTTGTTAAAAAATACGATTTCGGAAAAGCAAATCTGGTTGTTGCTATTCCTGATACGTGGATTGATGTTCAAACAGTTGCAGACTTAGAAGAAATTGCGTTTGAATTTAGAGATAAAAAAAAGAAAAGACTTAGAGTTGCAACTAAATATCCCAATTTGACTAGAGACTTCTTATTTTCAAAAGGTGTAACACAATTTCAAATCATCAAAAGTTTGGGCGCTACGGAAGTTTATCCTTTTACTGGTTCAGCTAATTTAATTACTGACATAAGCTCGACTGGGAAAACAATTAAAAGTAACAATTTACGTATACTTAAAGACGGTGAAATTCTTAAATCTCAAGCATGTGTTTTTTTATCAAAAAAAAGTTTTTCAAAAAAAGGTTTAAAAAACATTATTAAGTTATTTTCTTAGTAACAAGTCCTTTAAATAGATAAGAATAATTTTAATTACATCTAAATTTCTTAAAGTTGCATAAACAGCTATTAAAACACCTACTATAATTATTATTTTAAAGGTTAATTGAAATTCCATTATTTTAATTAATTATATTACAATTTTATTTGTTTTTTTAATTTTTTTACTTGTATACTTTGATAAAATAGGAATATTCATAATTAATAGCATGCAAGATTCGATATTATATTTAATTTTAGTTTTAATGGTAATAATAATTTACCTATTAATTACTCAGAGAAGAAATAAATCAGAACCAAAAGATAATTCTCAAGAAATTAATAATTTAAGGGATAGTATTAATAGTTCATTTAATACAATGAGTGCATCTTTTAACAGTTTATCTAAAGATGTCACAAGAGATATGACTCAGACACTAACTTCAGTAAATCAAAAAGTTGAAGCATTTAATATGCAGGTAAAAGATTTAAATGAAAGCCAGAGAGGCATAAATAAGATACTTGCAGGGGTGAAAAAATTTGGAACATTAGCTGAATTCAGTTTAGGATCTTTATTAGAGGATTTGTTACCAGCTTCACAATATTTATCTAATGTTAAAATGAAAGAAGATACGAGTGAAAATGTTGAGTTTGCTATCAAACTTAAAGAGGATGTGCTTGTACCAGTAGATAGTCATTTTCCTGTAGATAAATTTAAAGCCATAGAGGATGCATTTAAAGATGAGGATAAAAAGGCCGCTGCTGATGCAAGAAAAAATTTAGCAAAAGCTTTTAGGGATAAAGCAAAATCAGTTAATGATAAATATATAAATCCTCCTAAAACTACAGACTTCGCAATTGTTTATGCTCCAACAGAAAGTTTATTTTCAGAATTAAGCTCTTACCAAGATCCTGTTAATAAAGAGCTGTTGACGCAAGAAATAATGAAAAAGTATAAAGTTGTAATTTTAGGACCTAATACTCTCTCAGCTTATTTACAATCTCTACATATGGGATTTCAAACTTTGAAAGTTCAAAAGCACGCAACAGAAATCTATGATCATTTAAAAACAATCAGCACTAGATTTTCAACTCATTTCGATAATATTTATAAATTAAGAAAAAAATTAGAGGAGGCCATGACAGTCGTCGACAGTTTTGGAAAAGATGCCAGATCTATTACGCGGACACTAGAAAATATAAAAGATCCAGAGCAGATTGAAAGAGCTATCAATACAGAGAATGTAGAAAAGTTAAGTAAACAACCTAAACAAGCTAAAAACTAATTCATTTCAAATTAAAAAACAAATATAATAGCTCAAATGGAATGGAATAAAAAATTTAATTATCCAAGTTCTACTCGAGCATTAATTCAAGGAAAAAGGCACTACTCTTTAGATGGATATAACTTACCCTCTGTTACAACCATACTTTCAGCAACAAAAAGTGAAGAGGACAAAGCTGCATTAGCTGCATGGAAGGAAAGAGTCGGAAAGCTTGAGGCAGATAGAATCAAAAAAGAGGCGTCAAGTAGAGGTAGCTCAATTCACAAGTTTATTGAAGAGTTCCTACATGGAAAGCTTAATCAAGATTTAATTGATGATAACAATAACTCAAAAAAAATGGCAGAAGAAATTATAGATAATGGTCTAAAAAATAAACTAACAGAAGTTTGGGGTGCTGAAGCAACACTATATTATCCTAACAAATATGCTGGCACAGCTGACTGTATAGGTGTTTATGAAGGTAGAGAGACAATTTTAGATTTTAAACAAAGTAATAAACCAAAAAAGAAAGAGTATATTGAAGACTATTTTTTACAAATAGGGGCATATTCATTAGCGCATAACACAGTTTATAACTCCAACATCACACAGGGAGTTGTTTTGATGTGTACAGTAGACAGACTATTTCAAGATTTTAAAATTGAAGGCAATGAACTTTTAGATTATCAAAACAATTTTCTTGAGAGAGTTGAAAAATTTTACAACCTTTTTGTCAAATAAAATTGACAAATTATTAAATTAATATACTAACAAATTCACTTGCTACTTGTTTAGATGCGAGATCATATCCTCTTCACAAAAAGCATTAAAATAAAAAAAGGAAAAAAATTGAATATTGTTATTTGGGATATTGAGTCATCAAGTTCTTCTACTGATTTTGGCAGCATAATTGAAATTGGAGGAATATTGGTAGATGAAAACTTTAAAGAAAAAGACAGATTTAATCTAAGATGTAGACTACCCGAAGGTGAAATACCTCAGTGTATGGCGCTGCTCGTTAATAAAACAAACGTAGATTTGCTAACAAAAACGAACCTAAGCCATTATCAGATGTTAAATCAAGTTGAAGCAATTTTTAAAAAGTGGAGTCCGGCAATTTTCATGGGGTGGTCAAACATAGGTTTTGATGATGAAATGATTAGAAAAGAGTTTTTTAAGGGTATTAGATACCCCTACATTACTAATGCCTCACCAAACAAAAGACACGATGGACTAAATATAGCAAGAGGTGCTTTTGCTATTGATAATAAAATATTAAAAACTGAAATTAACGAGAAGGGTAACGCAGTGATGAAATTAGAGTCTTTAGCAAGAATGAATGGTTTTGAATCTGGCGGAGCTCATAGTGCAATTTTTGATGCTGAGCTCACACTTAAAGTACTAGGTTTAATTAAGAAAAAGCAGCCAGAAACTTGGAACGATTTTTTAAAAACTGCAAATAAGTTAGACACAGAAACAATTATTAAAAAAGAAAAGATTATTACTTTAAATGAGTATTTCTATGGAAAATCAAGACTTTACCTTTGTGCTCCTCTCCACCCGAAATTTTGTACCCATCCGATATATCAGTGGGGTCAAGCGGTCGACCTAAGGGTTGATGTAGAACCTCTTCTTAAAATGTCGATCAACGATTTAAAAGCTGAGATGAAAAAATCACCCAAATTTTTAAGAACTATCAGATCAAATAAAGCACCTATAATTTTGGATAAAAAATTTGGTATGGATGTTGAACCCTATAATGTAATAGATAGAAATATACTGATAAAAAGAGCTGAATTAGTAAACACTGACGAAAAGTTTTCTGAGAACATATTGACTGCTTTAAGAGAAATTGCTGAAGAAAAAGAACAATCAAAATCTCAAGAAGATATACTTCCAGAAGAGAGTATATATAAAAAGTTCACTCCAAATAAAGATACAAATTTATTCTCAAAATGGCACGAGGCATCTTGGTCAGATAAACTAAGATTGCTGGATAAGTTTGAAGATGAAAGACTTGTTGGATTTGGCAAAAAAATTATCTTTCAAGAAGCTCCTCATGTTCTGCCCGAATCTATTTTAAAACAGGTGAGACGAGATATAGCTAAGAGAATTCTTAGTGATAAAAAAGAGAAGTGGTGGACTTGCAAAGAATTTTATTTCGAGTGCGACAATTTAAGGGAAAAATTTACTAATGAAAATGATGAGAAAAATCTCAAATTTTTGGACCAACTAAATAATTTTGTAATGTCCATTGAAAAGAAATATCAAAATGTTTAATGTGGATAAAATAAATTTTAAAAATTTTGGGCTTGAATATAAATCTAATCTTTATATATAAATACTATGGCTACTGTAAACGTAACAGATGAAAACTTTGAAGCAGAAGTTATTAAGGCTGGCAAACCAGTTATAGTTGACTTCTGGGCAGAGTGGTGTGGACCTTGTAAACAAATTGGACCAATCTTAGAAGAAATTTCTAATGAGATGTCTGATGTTGTAATTGCAAAACATAATATTGATAACGAACCTAACACTCCAACAAAATACGGAATCAGAGGTATACCAACTATGCTCTTATTTTCTGGTGGAGAATTGAAAGCAACAAAAGTTGGAGCTACCACTAAATCTAATATTGTTTCTTGGATTAAAGAAAATACTTAATTTAAATTTAGAACTTCCCCAATTAAATAAAGTGATCCTGTAACTAAGGTAATAGTGTTAATATCTTTTGAATTTAAATAGATTGCACCATCGATACTATCTGAAATTTTTAAATTAAAATTGAGATTACTTATCTTTTCTTTAAATTTATTTTTAGAAATCCCTCCATCCTGATTAGGAATATCAATTAAAGTAACTGAATTAACTAGACCCTCAAAAGATTTCATAAATTTTTGATGTTCTTTATCTTTCATCATAGCTACAACGAGATTAACTTTTTGATTTTGGTTTTTAATCCAGTTTGCAATAACATAACTGCTTGAAATATTGTGGCCTCCATCAACTACCAATCTATTATTACCTGCAATTTTTTTGAGTTTTCCTGACTTTATTTCCTGTAATCTTCCTCTAAGGGGGATATTTTGAATACCTGATTTGATATCTTGATCTTTAATGTTAAATATTTTTCTAGACGCTGCAATTGAAGTACTAATATTATAAAGTTGATGGTCTCCTAGAATATTGGGTTCTGGTAATATCAATTCACCAATATCATCTTGATATTGAATGAAGCTATTATCTGATCTTGAGATATTGAAGTTTTTTCCAAAAAAATATTTATTTGATGTATTTTGATTTAAAGATTGTTCCACTTTTTTACCTATCTCATCATTCACCTGTTTGTTTACAAAAATATTAGAGTTTAAAAGTTTACAAGTTTTTTCATGTATAACTCCATCAATACTCTTATTTTCTAACCATTGAAAATGATCGTTATGTATTACACCAATTAATGTCATTAAATTTTTTTTAAAAACATTGGTACTATCGAATTGGTGAAATAATCCAGCCTCAATAATATTAATATTATCTTTAAAGCTTTCCGCATATTTTAAAAAAGCACATGTAAGTATTTCAAACACAGTCGCATTATCATCTGCTAAGACTTTTTCTGTATCTTCTAACAATTTAAAAAGATTTTCTTCATCAATTTCAGCATCATTAAATACAAAACGTTCAGTATAGGATTGAAGATGTGGAGAGGTGTACATATTACACTTTAATCCAGCTTGATTAAGAATTGCCTTTAGACTGTATGACATACTTGCCTTAGCATTCGTTCCTACTACTGTAATTATATTATTAAGTTTGTCCTGAGGGTTACCAAGTTTTTTTAAAAGATTGAAAGTTCGACCTAGGGATAGGTCTAATTTCTTCTTATGATGCTTCTCTAGTTCCGATATTAAATTCTGGAGTTTGTTCATTATTCTCTGAATTTACTTCAGAATTTTTCTTTAGCAATATAGATAATACCTTACCAATTTTTTTAGACAAATCTTTACGAGGTATTATGTTGTCTACAAAACCACAATCGAGAACATGTTCTGCTTTTTGAAAATTTTCAGGTAATTCCTCTTTCACCGTTCCCTCTATAACTCTTCTTCCTGCAAATGCGATCAAGGCTCCAGGCTCAGATATTTGAATGTCTCCAAGCATCGCAAAAGAAGCAGTGATCCCTCCGGCAGTTGGATCTGTAAGACATACTATATAAGGCAACTTATTTTCTTTAAGTTCATTAATTGCCATGGTTGTTCTTGTCATTTGTGCAAGGGCTAAGGGACTTTCATGCATTCTTTGACCACCACCACAAGTAAAAATTATGAAAGGTTTTTTTTCTTCTACGGCTTTTTGAATACCGAAAATAATTGCTTCACCTTCACTTGTTGCTATCGAACCACCCATAAAAGCAAAATTGATTGCACCAGCTATTACATCTACATTCTCAATCTTACCTTTAGCGATCATAACTGCACAATCTTGGTTAGTTTTTTTTCTGGCAGCATTTAATTTCTTAATATATGGAGACGAGTCTTCAAATTCTAAAGGATCATCGGCAGGTATTGGGGTTTTTAATATTTCATAATTATTTTTTCCAAAAAAAAGATCAAATCTTTGGTTAGAACTGATTCTAAAATGTTTTCCACATGGACCCGGACATACCCACAAATTATCCTCCAGATCTTTTTTTAAAATTGGACCTTTACAGCAAGATGCCCAATCACTGTTTTCTATATCAGTCTTTGATGGTCTTTTTTTTAATAACTGCTTTATCTTTTCACCAAATCTAAGAGTTTTTTTTAACCAATTCATATAATTTTGTTTTTTAGTTTCCTTACTAATTTACTTACATTTGTGACGGGATTTTGTCTATCTTTTAAACTTCTTGTTATTTCTCGACAAATTGCACTACCAACAACTAGACCGTCAGCAGATCTCAGATTCGAAATAGTTTTTTCGGTAATACCAAAACCTATAACGACATTTTTTGATGGTTTGATTTTTTTTATAACATTATAATTTTTAACAATTCTTTTTATACTATATTTTAATTTAGACCCAGTAGTTGATATAGTTGAAATCATATAAATCATTTCATGTGAACTCTTTATTATTTCTTTCATTCTTTTCAAAGTTGTAGTAGGAGCTATCAATTGAACGAAACAAATAGAATTTCTTTTACACAATTTGGCAAAATTTTTATTATCAGGAAATGATAAATCAACAACAATTAACCCATCAACACCAGTTTCTTTACATTTTCGAATAAATTTTTTATCTCCATAATTAAATATCATTTGGTAGTAACCCATTAATATCATTGGTTTAGATGGTTTTGTTTTCTTAAATCTTTTTACAAGTTTAAAAATATCATTTAATCGAATACCATTTTGTAAAGCTCTATAAGAACTATTTTGAATATCTTTACCGTCTGCAGTTGGGCAATTGTGAGGTATTCCCCACTCTGCGATATCTAAATCCTTTGATATTGAATTAAGTATTTGTAGTGATTTGTCCTTAGTATTATCGCCGCAAACCGTATAAGATATTAATGCAGGTCTATTTTCTTTTTTTGCAATTTTAAAGGCATTGTTAATAGAATTTTTCATTTGGGATAATATCCTAATTGCTCAATATAGATTTTTTTATCTTTGTAACCTTTTCCACAATTATTGACTACAAGTACATCACTTTTTTTCAATTTTGGAGCTAAACGAATACATTCGCTCCATGCATGCGCTGGTTCCAAACTTGGTCTTATGTCTTCTAATTTAGTGATTAACTTGAAAGCAGCTAATGCCTCTTTATCTGAAGCATTAGTGTATTGCGCTCTTCCAGAGTCTTTTAATAATCCATGTAACGGGCTCGAACCTGGATAATCTAAACCCGCACTCAATGAATGGGTTTCTGCTATTTGACCTTCTTTATCAGTCAAACAATATTGTGCAGCCCCATGTAAAATAGCTACTTTTGCATTTGTAGATAAAGGTGCAGCATACTTTGCTTCAACACCAATTAGCTCAACATGTTTTTTATCGAAGTCAATGAACTCATTCCAAAATCCTAGTGCACTACTTCCACCGCCTATGACATTTATTAATTTAAGTTTTGGTATTTCACCAAACTCTTTTATTAATTGTTTTTTTAATTCTCTTGATATTTGAGAAGTTGACCACGCACAAATTTTTAAAAAAATATTGCACCCAATTGCTGAGCCTACAGCTAGATGTGTATTATCACAATTTGCAACATAGTGGCGCATACACTCAGAAACAGCATCTACTAAAGTCTTTGAACCTGAGTCAACAGGCACAACTTCAGCACCTGCGTCACGCATAAATTTTACATTTGGTGCTTGTCTAGATATATCTTTTGTTCCCATAAAAATTTTGCATTTGAGATTCATTTTTTTTGCTGCCATTGCAAGATTTTTTCCAAACATTCCAGCACCGGTATCTCCTGCTATGTAGCGTTTACCACTTTCTTTACAAATTAACGCGTTCACAGTTGCATGATATGCTTTGTGCGCGTCACCATTTATAGCTGACACGTCTTTACACCATATTTGTGCTCCACCTAAATATCTGGTTAAATTTTCTAATTTAAAAAAGGGTGTTTCCCCACCAAGATAATGTTTAAAATAATGATCTCTTTTTTTAAGAAATTTTCTATCTTTTCTTAATTTTTCAAAAAGCACAGATAAATCTTCAATTGGTTTTCGCATTGTTTCTGCACAATAGTTTCCACCAAATTTATTACCATAAAATCCAGACCTATCGTGTTGATCAATAAGAGGGGTTTTTTTCTTCAATTTAATCATTTAATTTTTTTATGTTGTCTAAGAAAATTTTTACTTTAGAAATATCTTTTAATCCAGATGTCTCTACACCGCCAGATATATCAATATAATTACAAATTTTCACAAACTTATCAAGATTATCGTTGTGTTTAATATTTCCAGCAATCATACTATTAACACTTACCGGCACATTCTCCATTAATGAGTGGTTAAATTCTAATGATTTTTCATATCCCTTGCTGTCAAATAATATTATATCAGAACAACTTTCATATTTCTTAAATTTGAGAATATCTTCCTTAGTCTCAACAGTAATTGCGGAAATAATCTTTTTATTATACTTCTTTTTTATTGATTTAATTTCATCTGGCGTACAATCGTAAATTTGAAAATATTCAAAATTTAGTTTTTGCATTTCATTTAATATAAATTCATCTGGTTTCACCAGAACAGATACAAACTGAGATTTTTGATTATCAACTTTAAGAAGTTTCTGAAGAGAATTTATATCAACAAATCTTTTTGATTTTGGATAATTACAAATAAAGCCGATTAATTCAGGAGGGTATTTATAGTTAATTAAAAAGTTTAATGTTTCGCTATCCTTGACACCACAAATCTTAGATTGCATCAGTCCTCTAAAATTTCTAATAAATTCTTCATATTATTTTTAATATTCCCATTTGTAATAGATCTACCGATTACTAACCAATTACTACCTGCAGCAAAAGCATCTGCAGGGCCCATAACTCTTTTTTGGTCATTTTTTACATTCTGCATTTTAATTCCAGGCGTTATTATCTCCTTTTTAAATACTCTCTTTACCAATCTTATTTCATGTCCACTACAGACTATTGCATCTAATTTCGCTTTTGTAGCAAGCTTCGCTTGATGTCTAACCACTTCATTCACCTTCTTGTTATATCCAATCTCTTTTAAGTCTTTATTATTTAACGAGGTCAAAGTAGTTACTCCGGCTATCTTAATATTTTTACTCTCTTTTTTTAAAGATTTTAAGGCACTTAATCCCGAGCTTAAATGAACAGTCAAATAAGAGATCTTCAAATTTTTTAGCGACCTTATAGCTGACTTTAAAGTGTTTGGGATATCATTAAGCTTCAGATCGAGGAAAATAATTTGATTTTTTAAATTAGAAAGGAATTTTCGACCATCTTTGGAATAAAAAAATTCAAGACCAAACTTGTAGCCTACTTTAATTTTTTTTGTTTGCGTATTTCTAATTATTTTTTTAGCTTTGAAGATATTATTTGTATCAACAGCAATAAATATTTTCTTTTTACTTATCATTTATCTCTCTAAATAGGTCTTTTGACATTTTAAAACCTATACTTTTTTTTTCATCAACTATTATTTTTTCTCCAGTTTTTGGGTTCCTTGAAGTTTTTCTTTTTTGATTTTTAGTAGAGAAGACCCCCCATCCACGGAGCTCAACCCTTTCGTCATTTTTTAGAGCCAATTTGATCTCGTTAATGAAGATATCAAAAAATTTTTCTAAATCTTTTTTTAAAAGATTCGGGTAAGTTTTGGATAGCTGTTTTACCAATTCTGATTTAGTTATCGGCAATTTATTTTATACCTATTTTTTTTCTTTATCTTTTTTTTTTAATTTATCAGATAAAGTCGAAAAAGGTAGGTTTTTTCCTGACAGCGGAGAGCTAAATTTTGTTACAGCTTCTTTATTTTGAATTTCCTCAAGAAGCTTTATACTTAAAGATACTTTTCTTTTTTCTAAGTTAAGTTCTGCTATGGCGCAGTCTATTCTTTCTCCACCAACAAACCTTGATGGCCTGGCATCGCTTGCACTAACAGCTATCTGAGATTTTTTGATCAAAATATTCATTTCACATCCCTCCGGCTGCACTAGCAAGCCTTTGTTATCAGATGATATGATTTTTACAGTTATAGTTTCATTAATTTTCTTATCATTAAAGTAATCGAATGGGTCTTTTTGGGTTTGTTTTAATCCTACCCTAACTTTTTGTTGATCTTCTTTAATCTCTAATATCTTTACTTTTATTTTATTACCAATTTTATATTTTTTTAATTCAGTTTCAGGATCATTCGTGTAGTGAAGATCGTTGCAATGTAAAAATCCGCTAATATCATATCCTGCCAATTTAACATATATTGCATAGTCATTAGAGCTATCTACAACTCCATCAATTATACTGCCAACGGGGCTCTTTTCACTCAACACTTTAATAGGATTATCAATTGTAAGTTTATGAGATATAGCAATTCTCCTTTTTTCTTTATCAATTTCAGTTATAACGCACATAATTTTGTCACCTACTTTAAATGCTTTTTTTGGAGACACATTTTTTCTTGTCCAACTGATTTCACTTGAATGTAGCAAAGTAGTAAGTCCAGGCTCTAATTCACAAAATGCACCAAAATCCATTAGTTTAATTACTTTCACTTCATACTTTTTATTGAGCTCATAATTAGAAATTTTTTCGAACGGATCTGGTGACAGCTGTTTAATTGAGCACCCCACTTGCAGCTTTTCTTTATCAACAGAGATCACTAATAAATCATGTTTGTCACCTATAGTAAATATTTCCTCTGGGTGACTGACTCTTGAATAACTAATTTCTTGAAGATGTACAAGACAATCAATTTCATTGTTAACATTAAAAAAACATCCGAAAGAGCTATAACCTTTCACTATTGCATTTTTAATAATATCTCCGACTTTATACTTTTCTACAATCTTTGCTTTATCCTCTTTTTTGCTTGAAGATATTATTTGTCGACGCGACACACATGCATTACCTCTTACCTTATCCATTTTGATCAAAGCAAATTTTTGAGGTTCATTCATTAAATGAGATATATCTTTCAAAGGTGTGTCGGAAATTTGTGAGCCAGGACAAAACATCAAAGAACCTGTATCCACATGTTCAACAATGACTCCACCTTTACACTTACTTGTGATTTTTCCAATAATTGGTTCATTTTTCTCAAATGCTTCAACTAAAATATCCCAACCTTTAATCTTTTGAGCTTTACTTGCTGAAACAACAACATTTCCCTCTTTATCTTCAAGGCGTTCGAGAAGAACAGGAATTTTTTCACCAACTTTAATTTTTTTTTCAAGTCCAATGGTTTTTAGCTCGTTAATATCTAAAATTGGTTCAGATTTTAATCCACAATCCAAAAAAACAAATTTTTCAGTTATTTTAGTAACAATTCCCTCGATTATTTTACCTTCAACAAGACTTTGAGTTTTTGTGAATTGAGAGTCTAATAGTTTTTGGAATTCTTTAGACGCTTCAGTATTTACGCTTTTAAATATTTCCATAATTTCAAAATTTCGATGTTTTAGATAAAAATTAAGAATTAATCAAGTAACAATTAATTAAACCAATAGTAGATATTTAAGGCTTTTTTCATGTTCAATATATTATTTATCGGACATGCTTAAACTTATAACCCAAACCTTTAATAATATCTAAAAAAGAGGGAAATGAGCTTTTATATGAGTCCATGTCATCTATTTTCCATTTACCACCAAATGTAAAAGCTGCAATTACACAAGTCATAAATATTCTATGGTCTTTATAATAATTCTTGATACTTATAGTTTTATTTAAATCAATCTTAGGATTTCCAAAAATTTTAATTGAGTCTTTTGTTAGTTTAGTCTTTATTCCTAATTGGTTTAATATTTGAGATCCTAATTTTAATCTTGGACTTTCTTTTTTGTTTAATTCACCTAAATCAGAAAACCTTGATACCCCGTTTGCTTTTGCCGCAGCTAAAAAAATAATTAAAAATTCATCAATTAAATTACTATTAAGACTCGATGGACAATTAATCTTTTTTAAAGTTGATTGGCTTTTAACGTATATATCAGCTTGTTTTTCTCCATATTTTGTTCTTATTTTTTTTATTCTAATCTTAGCGCCCATTTTATTTAAAACTTTTATATATCCAATTCTTGATTGATTAACATTTACATTTTTTATTTTTAACTCACAATTTTTTGACAAAAGTGTAAGTACGATGAAGAAAGCACATGAACTTGGATCAGACGGTACTTTATATTTAAATGACTTAAACAACTTTTGACCTTTAACTTTAATTTCATCGTTGTATTTATTCTTTTTTACAACAATAGGTATGCCCAAGTATTTAAAAATATTTTCTGTATGATCCCTTGATTTTTTTGCTTTTATTATTGTCTGGCCTGGTGAATTTAATGCAGCTAGCATTACAGTGCTTTTGCATTGTGCAGACCCCTTATTTTCAAAGTAGTTAATAGGATTTGTAAAAGTAGACCCAATAATTTGTAGAGGTAAAGTTTTTTTATCATTAACCTTAAAATTTGCACCTATCTTTTGCAATGGTAATATGACTCTTTCAAAATCTCTCTTCGACAAACTTTTATCTCCAATTAATTTAATGTAGTAAGGTGATTTTATCAAAAGCCCCAAAATCAATCTTGCAAAAGTTCCTGAATTTCCAGCATTTAAAACAATATTTTTTTTATAATTAAATCCATTTAAACCCTTTCCATAAATTGAACATTTTTTTTTATTTAAGGTGATATTTATACCTAATTTTCTTAAACAATTTATTGAATTAATTATATCTTCCGATAACAGTATATTTTCTATTGACGTCTTACCAAAAGCTTGAGACCCAAGTAACAATGTTCTAATAGAAATACTTTTGTCACCATCAATCGAGATAGTTTTTTTAAATGAATTATCTTTATTATTAATAAATAATTTCTTTCCCATTAGACCTAGTTAAATTTGAAAGAATCACCAAAATAAGCTGATTGAGCACTTGGATTTTTTACAAGTTCCGAGGGGGTTCCCTTCGCAATTACTTTTCCATCTGATAAAACTACTGCTACATCAACACAGGTTAGAAGATCTCTTGCCTGATGATCGCATATACAAATCGTAATTCTATTTTCAGATTGAAGATTTACTATGATTTGTTGCAACATTTTAATTGTCATTACATCTAAGGCTGCAAAACATTCATCTAGTAAAAGTAATTCTGGATTTCCAAGAAGTGCCATAGCAATTACTAATTTTTTCTTTTGACCACCTGACAAAAATTTAGCTTTAATATCTCTAATTGACTCTAGATCAAATTTAGAAGTTAGATAATTTATTTTTTCAATTCTATCTCTTGGATTTTTAATGAGAATTTCACCTACTGCTTTTAAATTTTCAAATAAAGTTAAATCGTAAAAATACCCACCATATTGGGGAACGTATCCAATTTTAAATTTTGTAGTACGGAGGTATATTGGATAATTGTTCACTTTTTCTCCTCCAATAAAAATTGATCCTTTTTCAGGTGAAATTAAACCTGTAACTAAATTAAAAATTGTGGATTTTCCAACCCCATTTGGTCCGAGCATACCGAAAATCTCCCCTTTATTAATCTCAAAATTGATGTTTTCTAAAATCTGCCTATTACCAAAAGACAATGAAACATTTTCTATTTTCAAAATCGATTTTTTTTGTTTAAAACTTTTAATCCTAAATTTTTTAATTATTGCCATCTGTTGGTATATTGTTAATTTGAACTTTCTTGCTCGGGTCTTCCATAAAAATTTTTGTTTTTTTATTCAATATGTCTATCTCAGCTTTATCAGCTTTTAAGGATGAAATTCCACTAAGATAACGTACATTCTCATATAAAGAAACGAGATTATTTTCAAAAGATAAATCTAAAAAATCACTCTTTAAAACATGTTCTTCATAGTTCACTAAAATTGAGTCGTTAAATAATGTATCAAAACTCCTTGTATTATATTTTGCGAAGTTTGACCTAATTGATATGAGATCAGAATTATGTAAAAAAATAATTGCTCTTACGTTTTCTAAATAAATAATGTCAGGGTTATTTTTGTCTATATTTCCTTTTGTTGCTTCAATTTCATATTTGTTACCCTTTTTATCAGTAGACAGGTATTTAAGATCTTCTATTAAACTTTCACCTGCATTGGGGGTCTGCTCTAAATTTGCTTTAGCTTTTTCCTCAAAACTTGATTTTTTAAAATATTTGAAAAATATAAAAAAAGATATGAAAATTAAAAAGAATATTAAAAATAGTTGTATGTATATTTTCTTTGTCATTTATTGAATATTGTTTTCCAAAATATTGTGAATATGTAGCACGCCTATCGTTTTATTTTTTTGGTTGTTTCTATGCACACATAAAAAGGTAATTCTTTTTGAGTTCATTAATGATAAAGCTTTAGCTGCCAAAACATCAGCATTAATTGAAATTGGATTTTTTGTCATAACGTCTTTTACTTTTAATTGTTGTAGGCTTCCTTTTTTTTCACTTTTACGTCTTACTTGTCCATCGGTAATAATCCCAGTTGTTTTTTTTTTACTATTTCTAGCAACTAAAACTCCAAGTTTTTTTTGAGAAATAAACTTTAATGCACTTTTCATATTAGAATTTTCATTAATAAATGGTATTTTTTTACCAGTTAACATTAAGTCCTCCACAGATTTTAGTTTGGACCCTAAACTACCTGAAGGATGAAATCTTTTGAAATCTTTTTGGCCAAATTTTTTTTGTTTCATTGTAGCGATAGCAATTGCATCACCAATAGCCAACTGTACAATAGTTGAGGAAGTTGGAACAATGCTTCCTGGCCCAGCTTCTTTGACTTCAGGAGTTAAAATTTTAATATCAGATGCCCTGTACAGAAGAGAATTTTTTTTTGAAACTATTCCAATTAAGGTAATATTTCTATTTCTATTTGCAAACTGTATGATATTTTTTAACTCAATAGATTCACCACTGTTGCTTATTAAGACTAAAATATCGTTTGAACTAATTTGACCAAGATCTCCGTGAGAACAAGAGCTTGCATCCACAAAAAAAGATGGAGTACCGACTGACGCTAATGTGGATGCAATTTTCTTTGCAATAATTCCTGACTTACCAACCCCGGATAAAATAACTTTACCTTTTTTGCAATTCAATATTTTTTCAACTGCTTTCTTAAAATTAATGTCTAATGAATTTTTTAACTTATTTAACGAGACTATCTCAGTGTTAATAACATCCTTTGCAATTTTTTTATAAATATCTTTTTTCATTAATGTGACCAAATATCATCCGAAAATGATGCTAAATCTAAATTGACTCTTGTATTGATAAATTTTAAACAGTCTTCATATAATTGAAATCTTTTTTCCCTTTTAAGAATTTTCGTTAAAGCATCATTAATTTTATGCAAGTATATGACATCGTTAGCACAATATTTAATTTGAGCCTGGGATAGTTCACCTCCAAAATCAGAACTTTGAAACTGCTTACTAATGTCGACACCAACAAATTCTTTAATTAAATCTTTCAACCCATGTCTATCGGTGTAAGACCTTGCAAGTTTTGATTGAAGTTTTGTATCCTCTATATTATCTACATCTACCAAAAGGTACTTCTTAATAAAAGTGAGATCTGCTCTTGCAAAGTGGAAAATTTTTTTAATTGATTTGTCTGATAATATTTTTTTTAAAACAGGAGCTTTATATTCATTTCTATCAAGTTGAACTATATGTGCATCAGAATTTCCTGATGAAATTTGAACTAAGCATAACTTATCTCTTTGGAAATTTAATCCCATAAACTCGCAGTCAACAGCTATACTATTGCCAACATTAAGATCTTCTGGTAAATCTGTTTTGTGAACTTTTATATCCATAAACTTTTAATTATTTATATATGAAACCAAAAAATTGTCTAATTTTTGGCGCTTCTGGTCAAATCGGCAGAAATTTGATTAGGACTTTAACTAAAAATAATATCAAAGTAACAGCATTAACAAGAAATGTTCATCAAAAAGGCTATATACTTAAAACCCAAGCTAACCCTGGATATCTTGAAATAGTTGAGGGAAGCATTTTTGATCATGAACTAGTTGGAAAATTATTTAGCAATGCTGATTTGTGTGTGAATTTAGTTGGTATATTATTTGAAAAGGGTAAAAATAGTTTTAATAACATACACACAGAATTTCCAAAAATGATTTCTAGATATGCATCGTCTTACAAATTAAAAAAATTTGTACACTTATCTGCTCTTGGTATTGAAAATGCAAAAGACTCCATTTATGCTCAAAGTAAATTAAAAGGTGAAAAAGAAATTTTAAATAATTTCAACAATACTGTAATTGTGAGACCCTCAATAGTGTATTCTGTAGACGATAATTTTACCACTCAATTAATGACTTTGTTGGGATTGTTGCCTATTTTTCCAATTTACTATAATGGTAAAACAAAGTTTAGACCTATTTTTTGTTCAGATTTAACAAACTCTATAACTAAAATAATAATCGATGATGTTAAGGAAAATATTATTGAATTTGCTGGCCCAGAAGAGATGTCTTTTAAAGAAATTTTAGAAAAACTTCTTTTTTTAATAGAAAAAAAAAGGGTATTGCTTCCAATGCCAATCTCTCTAGCTGGAATGACTGCACATATTTTCGAACTTTTACCCAAGCCCCTCATCACAAATGATCAGCTTAGATTGTTAAAATATGACAACGTTTTATCTGGTAAATACAAAAGCAATAATGACTTTGAGTTTGATTGTTCATCAAGATTTGAAGATGAGGTAAATAAGTATTCATATATGTGGAAGAATGAGGGAGAATACTCTAAAAAAAAAGTGAATTAATTTTATGGTTACATCTATAGTATATACTTTAATTGGTTTAATATTGTGCTTCGTTTTATATATTGCTTTTAGAGCCATAAATACTGGCATGGAAGCAAAAAAAGCCAATAAAGATTTAGAGAATTCTAATAATACTAGTTTGGATAATCAAGAGGACCTTATTAAAAAACTCACCGAATTAAAAGAATTACACGAAAAAAAAATATTGAGTGATGAGGAGTTTGCTGCCGCTAAAAAGAAAATATTAGGCGAATAATTTAAGCGGACTTTATCTTTCTTTTAATAAATTTTGGAACTTCATTGTCTTTATCTTTATCCAAAACATCTTCTTTTCTATTTTTTGGTTGAAAAGCGTATAATAAATGAAGCTTACAATATGAAAAATCTTTTAATGAAGTTCTGCCACAAAAGTAAAAATTATCCTCGTTGGGGTGTCCAATTGGCCATTTACAAGAATTTTCATCTAATTCCTCAAGCTGTTTAGGGTTTTCGGGTTCAAAATCTTTGTCTATAATTAAAGATTTAAATTTACCTCTTCTGAAATTTTTGCGAGAGATTTTATTTTCATTATCACTATTATTATTTGTTAAAGATGAGCTTTTTTTTGTTTGAATTTTTCCTGATAAATTCAATCTATGGGCTTTACCAATAACTGCATTTCTAGTTACACCGCCGAGTATCTGAGCAATTTCACTAGCTGTGTTTCCTTTACCCCATAATTCTTTAAGTTTTTCTACTTTTTCTTGCGTCCAGCTCATTACAATATTTAGTAAATATTAAATATAAACTACTATATATAGTAATTCATAATATGCTTACTAAAACAAGTATTTTCTTTAATTTCTTAACAATTTTTTAAAAAGAAAATTATAAGTACTTATGGTTGAACTTAATAAAAAATACAAAATTGGAGTACGAAGATTCAGCTTTATAAACTGGATAGGTTTTTACTCATTGTATAAAAAAGAGACGCTTCGTTTTTTAATTGTATCTGGTCAAACAATCTTAGGTCCAGTCGTTACAGCAATTTTATTTTTAATGGTCATTTCTCTTGCGTTAGGCGAAAATAGAGGAATGGTTCTTGGCGTTCCTTTTATCGAATTTTTGGCCCCTGGATTAATTAGCATGCAAATAATTCAACAATCTTTTGCACATTCGTCATCCTCAATACTATCAGGAAAAATGATGGGAAATATAGTGGATTTGGTAGGAAGTCCACTTTCAGCACTTGAGGTAACGCTCGCTGTAATTTCTGCCTCAATTACAAGGTCTATAATGATAAGTTTTTTATCAATTTTAGTATTTAGTATTTTTATAGATATCCGTCTCGAAAACGCTCTATTCTTCTTAATTTTCTTATTTCTGTCATCTTTTTCTATGGGAGCAATGGGTTTCATAGCAGGTATGTGGTCAGATAAATGGGAAAATATGGCTACAGTAACCAACTTCATAATTGTTCCAATGTCCTTTTTGTCTGGTACTTTTTACTCGATAAATAGACTTCCCGAAATCTTACAAAAAATAAGTTTGATAAATCCTTTTTTTCATATGATTGATGGATTGAGATTTTCCTTTATCGGAAGTAGCGATGGTTCAATTAAATTTGGTCTTATATATTTATTTTTATTTAGTTTGATTATATGGTTCCTATCATTTCTCCTTTATAAAAAAGGATACAAAATTAGAAATTAAATGACATTTTTAGCGAACAATTATAATAGAAGAAAAATTTCTTTCAAAAAAGGCATTGGAAGCTATTTAGTTGCTACAAACGGTAAGAAATATTTAGATTTTTGCTCGGGAATTGCAGTCAATAGTTTAGGTCATGCCAATCCAAGATTAGTAAAAGCTTTGTATAAACAAGCGAAAAAAGTTTGGCACGTTTCAAACGCTTTTACTATTCCTGAGGGAGAGATGTTAGCAAAAAAATTGGTCAAAAAAACTTTTGCAGACTCAGTAATATTTCAAAACTCTGGGACTGAAGCCACAGAGGTTGCTATAAAGGTGGCTAGACGATATTTTTATTCAATTGGAAAACCAAAAAAAAATAGAATTCTTTGTGTAAAAAATTCATTTCATGGTCGAACTATAGCTGCAATTTTTGCCAGTGGATCGAAAAAAATGACCGAAGGTTTTGGCCCGAAAGTAAGTGGTTTTGATCATTTTGTTTTTGGGGATCACAATTCCTTAAAAAAAAAAATCACCAAAAATACAGCGGCCATTATGGTTGAGACAATTATGGGTGAAGGTGGAATAAAAGTAATACCTGACTGGTGTTTACGAGATTTGAGAAAGTTGTGTAACAAGAAAAAAATATTACTTATACTTGATGAAGTTCAGTGTGGAATTGGAAGATCAGGAGATTTTTTTGCTTTTGAAAGCTCTAAAGTAAAACCAGATATTGTTCCTATAGCAAAAGGTATAGGTGGAGGTTTTCCAATTGGTGCAGTACTTATGAACAAGAAGGTTAGCAAAGCTATGGTACCTGGAACTCATGGATCCACATTTGGAGGCAATCCCTTAGCTATGTCTGTTGGAAATGAAGTAATGGATATAATTTCAAATAAAAAATTTTTGAATAACATTAAAAATCTTTCTAAATATTTTTTAAAAAATTTAAATGACATTAAAGACAAATATCCAAATATAATTAAACAAATTAGAGGAAAAGGTTTATTAATAGGCATTCGATTACACAAAGATCAGACTTTATTCATAAAAAAACTAATGGAAAATAAATTGCTGACCATTAAAGCCGCAGAAAATGTTATTCGTATTTTACCACCTTTAAATGTGAAGAAAAATGAAATCGATGTAGCATTAAAAATTATTAATAAAGTTTGCTCAGAATACTAGTTTAATGAAACATTTTATAAATTTAAAAGATATATCTTCAAAAGATCTCAGAAAGATTATCGTCGATGCTAAAAACAGAAAAAGATTAAGAAAAAAACTTAGCACTCTTGAAGTTGACAAAGGATCTCCACTTAAAGGAAAAATATTGATACAAATGTTTGAAAAACCAAGTTCAAGAACAAGAATAAGTTTTTATTTGGCAATCAAGCAGTTAGGAGGAGGAACTCTAACATTAAGATCCAATGAACTGCATTTAGGCCAAGGAGGTGAAAGTATTACCGATACTGCCAAAGTTCTCTCAACTTATGGAGATGGTTTTATGCTGAGAACTGATAGCGAAAAAAAAATGGATGACTTTAAAAAATATTTATCAATACCTATAATAAATGGTTTAAGCCCTTTATCTCATCCTACACAAGTATTGTCTGATATTTTCACAGTTGAAGAAATCAAAAAAAAATCTATTTCGAAATTGAATATTTGTTGGATCGGTGACTCAAATAATGTTTTGAATAGTTTAATTGCTGCCTCAGTGAAATTTTCATTTAAGTTAAGCATTGGTTGCCCAAAAAAATTCGAACCTGGAGATGAAATTATAAACTGGGTCAAAAAAAATAATAAGAAAATTCATATTTATAATGATCCAAAAAAAGCGGTTTCTGGTGCTGACGTAATATTTTCAGATAAGGTAATTTCACTAAACGATAAAGTGAATAAGAAAAAAAAGATCTATGCGTTTAAAAATTTTAAGATAGACAAAAAGTTGACTAGATTAGCAAAAAAGGATTTTATTTTTTTACATTGTTTGCCAAGAGGAAATGAAGTTTCGGAAGACGTTTTTTTGAGTAAAAACTCACATGTCTGGCAACAAGCGCTTAATAGGGTTCATGTTCAAAAAAGTATTTTATTATACTGTTTTGGAAAATTAAGGTAACGGTAAAGGGCTATCCGAATTTTTGTTTAAATATAAAATAACTGATGCTCTATCTTTCTCTTTTCTTAAACCAGCGAATGCCATTTTAGTACCTTTTATCCAAGCTTGAGGTTTGATTAAATAACCATTCAATTCCTCAAAAGTCCAATTTTTTGTGTAAGCAACAAGTGCTTTTGAATATTTGTAATCGTCGATAGCAGCAACTTTTCTTCCCACAACATTGTATAAAGCTGGTCCAATTTTATTTCCCCCACCTGCTTGTATCGAGTGACATGCCGAACATTTTTTAAAGATTTTTTCGCCATGTGCTAGATCAGCTTGGGCCATTAAAGCCGATATATCAACTTCGACCTTCTCCTCTTTTTGAGCCACAGATTTTTTTGAAACTTCTTCAGATACCTCAACTTTATAACCAGAAACTTCTGGCTTTTCTACATTGAATAATAAATTTGAGATTTTTCCAATACCAATAACCAAGAGCGCAACTAACAATACAGCTGCAACTATTTTATTTATTTCAAAAGAATCCATTATTTTTTACTTAAGAACTCATATAACATGTTAATATCAAAATAAACTAATTAAAAAATTATTTGCGTCTGTAAGACGCATTAAACTTTAAAATGGATAACACAATTATCTTGATACCGTCTAGAATGAGTGCATCAAGGCTACCTGGAAAACCTTTACTAAAAATAAATGGAATAAGCATTATTCAGCACGTATACAATAAGGCTAAGGCGACAAATTTGGGCAAAGTTTATGTTGCAACGGAGGATTCTGAAATTCAGACTGAAATTGAAAAAAATGGTGGTAATTCGATAATGACTAGTAAAAATCATCAAACAGGCACTGACAGAATTTTTGAGGCAGTAGAAAAAATTAAAGACATACAAAATATTAAATATGTTATTAATTTACAGGGAGACGAACCTCAAATATCAACAGAGGATATAATTAATCTTGATAAAAATGTTAGAAAACTAAATTCAAAAATTGGTACGCTTTGCACAGATATTAAGGACAAAAAAATATTTAGTAATAAGAATATTGTAAAAGTCTCCGTAAATGAGACTTTTCGAAAAAATAATTATTCACCAGCTTTGACTTTTTTTAGAAATGCAGAAGATTTTGACGAAAAAATTACCTATCACCACATTGGAATTTATCAGTACGAAATCTCAACTTTAAAGAAATTTATCAATTTAAAACAGACAGAAAATGAAAAAAAATTTAGATTGGAGCAGCTACGTGCTTTAGATAATGATATACCGATTGATGTTATCTATACACAAAATTCTCCAATAGGCGTAGATACAATGGATGATTTTATGGAAATTAAAAAAATAATGGAATATAAAAAAGATTAAATTTATGAAAATTGTATACCAAGGTTCACCAGGAGCATATTCCCACTTAGCGGCAAAAAAAATGTATCCTGATTATGAACCTATTTCGCAAAATACTTTTGAAGAATGCTTTAATCTTTGCTTAAAAAATGAAAGTTATAGAACTATTATTCCTGTAGAAAATTCAATTGCAGGAAGAGTTGCAGACATACAATATCTTATAAATAAATATAAGCTCCAGATTTATGCAGAACATTTTCAACCGATCACCCATAATTTAATGATACTGCCTAGTTCAAGTATGAAAAATATATCTTCAGTAAGATCGCACACTCAAGCTATTTCACAATGTCAAAAAATTATCACAGAAAATAAACTTGAGCCTATAATTGCAGCAGATACTGCAGGTAGTGCAAAATATATTAGTGATAACAAAATTAAAAATGAAGCTGCAATTGCTTCTGAGCTAGCTGCTGAAATTTACAATCTGAAAATAGTAAAAAAGAATATTGAAGACAATAAAGGCAATGTGACGAGGTTTTTAATTATGGGCAGCAAAGCTTCCCATCCAGAATTTAAGAAAAAAAATTATATTACAAGTTGTATTTTTAAAGTAAAAAATAAACCTGCCGCTCTTTACAAATGTTTGGGCGGCTTTGCCACCAATAATGTTAATTTAAGTAAATTAGAAAGTTTCTCTGATCAAAACAGTTTTGAACAATATTTATTTATATGCGATATTTATGGACATATTGAAGATCCAAAAATCCAAAAATCTTTAGAAGAGCTCGGATTCCATACTGTTAGTTTAGATATTTTAGGAGTTTACGAAGCAAGCGAATATAGAAAAATCTAATAATTTACAAAGTTTTGTTGTAGACTAGAAAATATAACTGTTATAATAACTGGGGGCCAATCAGGTGGTGGTACCACGAATCCCCCAGGCTTGAAAAAGAGCAAGGGTAATGAGTATTTTCCAGGTTGATTGGTCTCCTAATAAAAATGAGCAATAATTCAAAAGTTTTAGCACTGAAATACAGACCTCAAGTCTTTAAAGATTTAATAGGTCAGAACATCATTGTAGAAACAATTGAAAAATCTATTTCGCAAAATAAAATTCCCAATGCTTTTTTATTTACAGGAATTAGGGGTGTCGGCAAAACGACAATAGCAAGAATTTTAGCGAAATCTTTAAATTGTGAAAATTCTGAAAAAAATAATTGTTTAAAAAATAAGTGTAAAAATTGTGATGAAATATCCGAGTCTAGACACATCGATGTTCTGGAAATGGATGCGGCTAGCAAAACTGGTGTTGATGATGTTAGGGACTTAATAGAATTTTCAAGATATGGACCTACATCCTCAAAATTTAAAATTTTTATAATTGATGAAGTCCACATGTTAAGTAAGCAAGCTTTTAATGCCTTACTAAAAACTTTAGAGGAACCACCTGCGTATTTAAAGTTTATTTTTGCGACAACTGAGGTTAACAAAATCCCAATAACAGTCTTATCAAGATGTCAAAGATTTGATTTATCAAGAATCAAGTCTGAGGAATTAAGTGAATTTTTAACAAAGGTTGCTGAAATGGAGAAAATAGATATCAATCTAGATGTTATAAATCTAATCTCAAAAATTTCAGAAGGTTCAGTTAGAGATGCATTGTCATTATTAGATAGAATATCACTAACCAATGATGATAGCCAAAAAGGGACTATAAGCTTAGAAAGCGCAAGGGAAATATTTGGATATTTTGATAAAGAATTTACCATAAACCTAATAGAGAAAATATTTGATGGAGATGAAGATAAAACTCTAGATCTATACAGACAGATTTATCAAAAAGGAATAGAACCAAAAATTTTTTTAAATGGTTTTTTGGAAATCATTTATTATTTAAAAAATTTTAAAAACTTAGAAAGAGTCAGTTTTTCTACCGATTTAACTGAAAATAATTTTACAAAAATCAAAGAAATGTCTGAGAAATTAGATGCTCACACATTACTTCTTTTTTGGCAATTTACTATAGAAACAATGGATGAAATTAGTATTGTAAACGATCCAAACTTATCTGTAGAGATGTTTTTGATACGCTTGCTTTACTTAAAAGGTAATCAAACAAAAACTGATAATCTAGCGCCAAATCAAAACAATAATATCGATAATAATTTTGAAAAAAAGAAAATAGCTATAAACCAACTAAAATCTTCTTCTCAAGAGAAACAAAAAAAGATTTTAGAAGATAATAAATCCATAAATAATTTAGAAATAAAATCTTTCAACGATTTAGTTGATATATGCAATTCAAAAAAGGAAGTAGAATTAAAATATGAGTTGGAAACTAATGTAAATTTAATAAACTTTAAAAACGGTTACATTGAAATTTCTTTTAACGAAAATCTAAAAAAAGATTTTGTAAAAATATTGTCTTCCAAGCTTTATGAGTGGACTAACACCAGATGGATTATTTCTCTTTCACAAAATAAAGGACAAGAATCAATTAAAAAAACGTCAGAAGGGGAGAAGAAAAATAATTTAAAAGATTTTGAACAAACAGATATATTTAATAATATTAAAAAATCATTTCCCGACGCTGAATTGATAGATGTTAAAGATAGTAAGGATGACTGATTTCAATAAAATTTTAGATAAGGCAAAGGAGATAGAAGAAAAGATAAAGGATAGCCAGGAAAAAATTAAACAAATTAAAGCGGAAGGTTCATCTGGTGGTGGTTTAGTCAAAGTTATATTGAACGGTAATAGTGAAATAGAAAAAATAGATATTTCTGAAAAAATCTTTTCCGAGGATAAGACTATGTTAGAAGATTTAATTGTAGCTGCTCATAATGAAGCAAAAAAAAATTTAAAAACTAAAACTACTGAAGAAATAACAAAAGCTACTGGTAATTTCGGGATTCCAGGCTTTAAGTGGCCTTTCTGAGCATGAATAATCTAAATGAAATAGAGGAATTAATAAAAATAATTTCTAAACTTCCAGGACTTGGGCCAAAATCTGCAAAAAGAATAGTTTTGAAATTAATTAATAATCGCGAGGAGTTAATAAAGCCAATGGCGAAAACATTGGCGGAGGTTTATAAAAATGTATCTCGTTGTAAAATTTGTGGGACTTTGAAAAGCAACTCTATAGAATGTAGTTTCAGTGATTGTAACTTTATTGATAATAAATTTGATAAAATTTGCGTTGTTGAGAATATTTCTGATCAATGGAGTATTGAAAGTTCAAATATTTACAAGGGTTATTTCCACATTTTAGGGGGGACAATTTCTTCAGCGGGTCAAAACAAAGAGGATTTATTAGTCAGCTCTTTAGTGGAAAGGGTAAAAAAAGATAAAATTAAAGAGGTTATTTTAGCCACAAGTGCAACTGTGGAAGGTCAAACGACCGCATATTACATTCAAGACAGTTTAAAAAACTTAAATATTAAAATAACTAAGCTGGCACAAGGTTTACCTGTGGGCGGTGAAATAGAAAGTTTAGATGATGGCACCCTAAATTCTGCCTTCAAAAATAGGACAACTATCTAGAGGGACTTAAATTTTTTTTTATAGATCTGTTTAAGTGTAACAAAGGTTCCGTATAACCTGATGATTGGTCCTTTCCTTTAAAAACTAAGTCACAAGCAGTTTTAAAAGCAATAGACTCATCAAAATTATCAGACATGTTTTTGTATTCAGGATCATTTTTGTTTTGATCATCTACGATTTTTGCCATCTTTTTTAATGTTTCTAATACCTGATTAGGAGTACATATATTATGGTGTAACCAATTAGCAATGTGCTGAGAAGAAATTCTTAAAGTTGCACGATCCTCCATGAGACCGATATTGTTTATGTCTGGAACTTTTGAACAACCTACACCACTATCTATCCATCTTACAACGTATCCCAATATCCCTTGGCAATTATTTTCAAGTTCAGTTTTAATTTCATCCATTGACCAGTTTGGACCTCGAATAATTGGTAATTTCAAAAGATTGTCTAAGTCGAACTTTCTTTTATTAGATAGTTTTTTATGAACTTTGAAAACGTTCACTTTGTGATAATGAGTTGCATGTAAAGTTGCTGCAGTAGGTGAAGGAGTCCACGCACAATTCGCTCCAGAAGAAGGATGTCCTATTTTTTCGCTTAACATATCTGCCATTCTATCTGGGGCAGCCCACATTCCTTTTCCAATTTGTGCTTTACCAGAAAAACCACATTCTAATCCAACAACAACATTATTGTTCTCATATGCTTTAATCCAATCAGAATTTTTTATATCACCTTTCTTTATTACTGGACCCGATTCCATAGATGTATGTATCTCATCACCAGTTCGATCTAAAAACCCAGTATTAATAAAGACAACTCTTCTTTTTACATTTCTAATGCACTCTTTTAAATTTGCACTTGTTCGTCTTTCTTCATCCATTATTCCAATTTTAATTGTATTCTTTTTCATTTTTAAAACATTTTCAACGTGAGTAAAAATTTCATCAGCAAATGCGACTTCATCTGGTCCATGCATCTTTGGTTTAACAATATAAATTGAATTTTTTCTTGAGTTCCCTTTTTTAATAAAATCATGCAAACACGCTGCAGAAATTATAAAGGCGTCCATAATACCTTCAGGAACTTCTGATTTATCTGATAATAAAATTGAAGGGTTTTTCATTAAGTGCCCGACATTCCTATTTAATAAAAGAGCTCTCCCATGCAATTTAAATTTTTTTCCGTTTTGAGAAATGTAATTTCTATCTGAGTTTAAAACTCTTTTATATTTTTTTCCTAATTTTTCAAATTTGACCTGCAAATTTCCTTTCATTAAACCCAACCAGTTTCTATAGCCCAGTACTTTGTCACTTGCATCTACTGCAGCAACACTATCTTCATGATCTATGATTGTTGAGACAGCTGACTCTATTACTAGATCACTAAGCCCAATGGGATCGTTGTTTGCATGGAAAGCGTAAGGATTAATAATTAACTCTACATGAAGCCCATTATTAATAAGCAAAACACCTTTAAGACCTTTTTTATCTTGTCGATATCCTTTAAACTGCTTTTTATCTTTCAAAGATATAGTTTTTTTACCAATTTTTAAAATTAATTTATGTTTTAAAATTTTTAATTCACTGAGTTTTTTCCATGATGCATTTTTTAATGGAAAAATTTCATCTAGAAAGTCTCTACAATAATTTATAACTTTTCCTCCACGGACAGGATTGTATCTGTTGTCAAGTTTTTCAGAGCCGATTGCATCTGTTCCATATAAAGCATCATATAAACTTCCCCATCTCGCATTTGCTGCATTTAAAGCGTATCTTGCATTTGAGATTGGAACAACTAATTGGGGACCTGGCGTTTTTGATATTTCTTCATCAACATTTTCTGTTTGGATTTTGAAGTTTTTCCCCTCTTTTTTTAGATAGTTAATAGAATATAAAAACTTTTTATATGCTGCTAAATTGAACTCATTATCTTTGTTTTGTATGTGCCAATCGTCAATTTTTTTTTGAATACTTTCTCTTATATCAATCAACTTTTCATTTTTTGGTTTTAAAATGTGTAAAGATTTTTCAAACCCGCTCCAAAAATTTTTCGGCTTTATTTTTGTGCCCTTAAGAACCTCGTTGTTAACAAACTTTAAAAGCTCTTTTGATACATAAAGACTTCCAACACTCGTGTATTCTTTTAAATTTTTAGTTTTCATAGTTAAAAATTATCTTAGAAATTAATAAATTAATATATATAATAGTTACACACTAATAAAAGTAATCATTTTATTGCCATTTTTAAATATTAGTGGATATTTAATTATGAAAAATTATTTGAATTTTGAAAAAGATATAAAATCCTTAGAAAACGAGATAGAAAAACTTCAAGATCCATTTGCTAAAGATGGTATTACGCAAGTTGAAACTGGGAAATTGGCAAAACTTCAGAATGATTTAAGTTCTAAATTAAATGAAATTTATTCAAACCTTGATCCATGGCAAACAACAATGGTTGCTCGTCATGAGGACCGCCCCAAGTCAAAATTTTTTATTGATAATCTTTTTGAGGATTTCTTCCCAATACATGGTGATCGATTATTTGGGGAAGACAAATCTTTAATTTCTGGACTCGCAACTTTTCAAAATAAATCTGTAATGGTTATTGGACAAGAAAAAGGAGAGGATCTTGACTCTAGAATTGAGAGAAATTTCGGAATGATGAAACCTGAGGGGTATCGAAAATCAATTAGACTGATGAAGTTAGCTGATAAATTTAACTTACCAATTATTTTATTTATAGACACTCCTGGCGCCTATCCTGGAGTTGGAGCAGAGGAGAGAGGTCAAGCTGAAGCAATAGCAAGATCAATAGAATGCTCAATGTTGATTGGTGTTCCAACAATTTCAGTTATTATTGGTGAGGGGGGATCTGGTGGCGCAATAGCGTTAGCATCTTCAAATAAAATTATAATGTTAGAAAATGCAATTTATTCAGTAATTTCACCTGAAGGGTGTGCATCTATTTTATGGAGAGATCCAACAAAAACTTTAGAAGCTGCAAAAGCAATGAAACTTACTTCTAAAGATCTTTTAAATTTAAAGATTATTGATGAAATAATTCCTGAGCCAACAGGAGGAGCTCACAGAGATAAAAACCTAATTTTAGAAAATGTAAAAATGTCTATTGATAAAAATTTAAATGATTTAAGCAATCTTTCTAAAGCTGAAATTATATCTCTTAAAAAACAAAAATTTTTAGAAATCGGTAGGGATAGAGGTTTAACAGAAGGAGTTTCTATTTCTAATAAATTATCGATAAATTTTACAAATATAAGTAAATTTAAAAAAGTTTTATTTAAATACAGATATTTTTTTATAGGATCGATATTTCTTTTAGCAGCTTTACTTTTTCTCTTAATATAATACTTAAACTAATTGGAATTTTATCTTCTTTTTTCTACGATTTTTAAATTTAGCAAAATCATTACTATATCTTGCCTAATTTTATTAAGCAGAGTTTCAAAAGAATGAAACGCCTCCTTTTTATACTCAACTAAGGGGTCCCTTTGACCGTAAGACCTTAAACCTATAACTTGACGCAACTGTTCTAAATACTGAATATGATTCTTCCAATTTAAATCAATTAATTGTAAAAAGATTTTCTTTTCTACCTCTTTTGAACTTTCCTCCCCTAAATAAGCACTTCTCTCCTCTCTCTTTCTTTTAAAATTCGAATTTATGGAGCTCGATATTTCTTTGTCACTTAGACTTCTTAATTTCTCATTTAAATTTTCCTCATTTTGACCAAAAAGAGTATTAATCCTATTTAATTGAGCTTTATTTTTGAAAATTGATGGAGATTTTTCTTTTTGTCGAATTAAATCTTCGATTTCGTCTTGTAAAAAGTTATCAATAGTCTCAAATATGTTTTGTTTTTCTAGGACTTCTTTTCTTTGACTAAATATTACATGTCTTTGGTCATTAAGCACATCATCAAACTTTAATAATGTTTTTCTTATATCAAAATTTCTAGCCTCAACTTTTTGTTGTGCTCTTTCCAAAGCTTTGTTTATCCAAGGATGGTCAATACTTTCTCCGTCTTTTAGTCCTAGTTTTTCCAATATATTATTTATAGATTCTGACCCAAAAATTCTCATTAAATCATCTTCTAAACTTACATAAAAAATTGAATTACCTTCATCACCCTGCCTCCCAGCTCTTCCTCTGGCTTGATTATCAACTCTTCTAGACTCCATTCTTTCTGTACCAATAACAAAAAGTCCACCTAGGGATTTAATTTTTTCTTTATCATCTTTTAAATTATCTGAGTCTTTACCACCTAATTTTATATCAACACCTCTTCCTGAAATACTTGTTGTAATTATTACCGAATTTAATTTACCTGCATTGGCAATTATCTCGGCCTCTTTTTCATGATTTTTAGCGTTTAAAACTGTATGAGTAATTTTATTTTTTCTAAATAATTCTGAATAGATCTCGGATTTGTCAACACTGGATGTAAAAATAAGTAACGGTTGCCCTTTTGAATTTAACATTTTTACTTTAGAAATAATTGCATCTTGTTTTTCTTTTTCTGTTCTGAAAATTTGATCGTTCCAATCTTTTCTAATCATTTCTTTATTAGTTGGAATAACAACAACATTGAGATTATAAATTTCATAAAACTCCTGACTTTCTGTAACAGCAGTACCAGTACATCCCGCAAGTTTTTTATATAATTTGAAGTAATTTTGATAAGTAATTGACGCGAGTGTCTGATTTTCCATTTGGATTTTTAAATTTTCTTTAGCCTCTAAAGCCTGGTGTAGTCCATCACCATACCTTCTACCTTCAAGAATTCTTCCTGTAAGCTCATCGACAATTTTGATCTTGCCATCTACTTCAACATAGTCTTTATCTTTTAAGAAAAGATGATTTGCTTTCAAGGCTTGATTAACATGATGCACAAGGTTTAAATTTGCCGGATCATAAAAATTATTATTTTTAAGTATTCCAATATTATTTAATAATTTTTCTATAGTGTCTATTCCTTCATTAGTTAAAGTAACATTTTTATCTTTTTCATCCAATTCGTAATCTCTTGGTTTTAATTTTGTTACAAGTTTATTGATAGCTTTATATTGATTACTCGTTTCATCTGATTGTCCAGAAATTACTAAAGGCGTTCTAGCCTCATCAATTAGACAAGAGTCGATTTCATCTACAATAGCAAAACTATGTTCTCTTTGAACTAATTTGTTCGATGAAAATTTCATATTATCTTTTAAATAATCGAAACCGAGCTCACTATTAGTCGCGTAAGTAATATCCTTCAAATAATTTTCTCTTCTCTCATCATCAGATTGATCATTGTTAATATAACCAGCGCTTAGACCAAGAAAGTTGTAAATTTTTGACATATTTTCACAATCTCTCTTTGCTAAGTAATCGTTGACTGTAACAACATGAACACCCTTTTCAGAAAGAGCATTTAAATAAGCTGCTAATGCAATTGTGATTGTTTTTCCTTCCCCAGTTCTCATTTCTGCTATTTTACCCTGATGTAATGCAACACCCCCTAACAACTGAACATCAAAATGCCTCTCATTTCTTGATCTATGAGAAGCTTCTCTTACATACGCAAATGCTTCTGGCAAAACTTCATCAAGGCTTTTTCCATTTTTAATTTGATTTTTTAGTTCATTAGTTTTATTAGGAAAATCACTATCTTTTATTTTGGCCACATCATTTTCGAGAAAATTTATTTTTTCTAGAATTTTTCTAAACTTAGCTAGCTCGATATCGTTGCTACTCTTAAATATTTTCTTAATAAAGCTTAATGGATTTAACATTTATTTTTGATATATAATTAATTATTAATCGATTATATAGTTATTAATTAATTTTTTTAAATAGTATGCCCCTTAATTTAAGCAATTTTTTGTTATCTAAAAAAGAAAAGTCAAAAATGGCTGACTTCCAGGACTTAGACCATATTGATGGTGTATCAGTATCTACGACTTCAGCTAATTTATATAATAATGATAGAGATGACTTAGTCCTTTTTTATTTTAGACATGGAGCTGAACATGCATCAGTTTACACCCAGTCCCAGGTAGTTTCTGAAAACATAAAATGGAATAAGAAAATAAAAACAAAAAAGATTCGTGCCCTATTAATAAATACAAGAAACGCTAACGCGCTTACAGGAAAAAAAGGGTATGAAGCCCTTGCAGAAATTTCTGAGGAGATAGCAACAAATTTAACAAAGAAACAAAAAGAAGATGAAGATCATCCAAAAAAAATTAAAACAAACGAAGTTTTGTTTGGTTGCACTGGCACAATAGGAGAGGTCTTCCCAAAAGAAAAAGTTAAGTCTTCCATTAAAAACTTGGTGGACAAGATAAAGTACACTCAAAATAAATATTTATGGATAAAGGCTGCTATGGGCATTTTAACGACAGATTTAAAACCAAAACTTTCTATGGAAGAATGTAATATTGGAAATACAAAAGTCAAAATTTATGGTCTTGCAAAAGGATCTGGTATGATTTTTCCAAATATGGGAACAACCTTAGCTTATATTTTTACTGATGCAGATCTCTCTTCAAATATATTAAAAAAGGTTTTGAAAAAAAATATACAAAACACTTTTAATGCAATTAGTTGTGATGGTGATACAAGTACAAATGATATGGTAACGATCTTTTCAACAGGAAAGGCAAAAAACAAATCTGTTAATAACATAAATGATATTAAACTTAAAGATTTTGATTTAGCTCTTAATAATGTTTTATTAAATCTAGCAAAAAGAGTTGTGAGTGATGGCGAAGGTGCCTCAAAATTTATAAAAATTAATACTTTGAAGTGTTCATGCGAAAGTGATGCAAAAAAAATATCATTTTCGATTGCTAATTCACCATTAGTAAAAACAGCTATTTCAGGAGAGGACCCAAATTGGGGGAGAATATTAATGGCTGCAGGAAAAGCAGGAGTAGAGTTTGAAATTGATCGAGTAAATTTATTTATAGGAGATTATAAAATTTTGGAAAAAGGACAGCTAAATAAAAATTATATTGAAAAAGATGTTGCGGATTATATGAAGCAAGACAACTTAGAAATCACAATAGAGATTAATAACGGTAACAAAAGTTTTACTTGTTACACTATGGATTTTACTCAAAAGTACATATCCATTAATTCGGATTATAGAAGTTAAAGGTTGAAAAAAAATAAATACTTATTATTTAAATCACATGATAAAATATAAACTTATTTGTAAAGATTGTAACAACATCTTTGATAGTTGGTTTTCCAATTCTAAGGAATATGAAAAATTAAAGAACAAAAAATATTTAAATTGCCATTTTTGCGACTCTAAAAAAATAGAAAAAACTCTTATGGCACCAAATGTATTAAACAATCCTGGTTTTAACAGAAAAGATATAAATAAAATCAAGGAGATCAAGTCAAAACTAAGAGAATTTAAAAAGTTTATAAAAGATAACTTTAAATACGTAGGAAACAACTTTGCTCATGAAGCAAGGTCAATACATTATGATCCAAAAAAGAAAAACAAAGCAATTTATGGAAAAGCTTCACGAGAGGAAATAGAGGACCTCAAACAAGAAGGCATTAAAACTGAGGAGTTTCCTTGGATTGAGGATAAAGAAAATTAAGTCTTAGAAAATTGTGCAAGATAATTTACAGAGCTGTCTTCAGATACAATCCATTCATTTTTAAGAATATCAAACTTTACACCAATCAAGTTATTCAAATTTAGTGAATTTTTTTCACAAATACTGATCAAATCGTTAGGTTTTAAAAATTTATTCCAATCATGAGTACCTATCGGCAACCACTTTAAAATATATTCAGCACCTATTATTGCAAAAACATAAGACTTTAATGTTTTATTCAAAGTTGCAATAAACATTAGACCATTTTTCCTTAAAAGCTCTGAGCTTTTTAATAAAAAAAAATCAACATTTTCTACGTGTTCAACAATCTCCATATTTAAAACTACATCGAATTTTTCTTTTACAACAAATTTTTCTGGAGATGAACAATAATAATCAATATTTAATTTACTTTTTTCTAAATGCATTTTAGCAATTTTAATATTTCTATCTGAGGCATCTATACCTGTAACTGTTGCACCCAGTCTTGAAAGAGGTTCACTTAAAAGACCTCCGCCACATCCAATATCCAATATTTTGATATCTTTTAGAGGTAAATTTCCTGATTTATTCCCAAATTTTTTTGTAATCGTATCTTTAATATATTTAATTCTGACTGGATTAAAATTATGCAATGGTTTAAATTTACCCTCAGGATCCCACCACTCATCAGCTAATTTTGAAAACTTATCAATTTCCTTTTTATTAATAGTATCTTTTTTCATTGGTTGTTGACTTTACAAATAAGATGTATTTTATCTAAATATAAAAATTTAAATATAAAATATCAATGAAAATAATTGTTTTAAAATTTGGTGGAACATCTGTTGGTACATTAGATAGAATTGCAAAAATATCTAAAATAATCATTTCGTATATTAAAAAAAAATATAAAGTTGTTGTTGTAACTTCTGCAATGAGCGGTGTTACAAATGAACTCATTAAAAAAGCAGCAAAAATTTCTAAAAATTTTCCAAATTCTGAAAGGGATGTGCTTTTATCTGTTGGCGAACAAATGGCCAGTGCATTAATATCTGGAAAGTTATGTGACTTAGGTTTTAAATCAAGATCTTGGTTGTCATGGCAGATTCCTATTATTACAAGAGGTAACTATAGTTCCGCAAGAATCTTAAAAATTGAAACAAATCAGATTAAGAAATATTTAAAAAGGGGTGGCACTCCAATAATAACGGGTTTTCAAGGTATAAATAAAGAAAATCGAATTACCACTTTTGAAAGAGGTGGCAGTGATGCAAGTGCAATTATGCTTGCTAAGTTTTTTAAAGCCAAAAGGTGTATAATTTATACTGATGTTGATGGAGTTTATACAACTGATCCAAATTTAACAAAAAAAGCAAAGAAATTAAAAGTTTTATCTTATGAGGAGATGTTAGAAATGTCCTCACTTGGCGCTAAAGTAATGCAGCCAGCTTCAATACAGGATGCAAAATTAAATAAAGTAAAAATTGAAGTGAAATCATCATTTATAGATAAACCAGGTACACAAATAGTCGGAAGAAAAAAGATTAATGATGTGAACATAATTAGAGGCTTATCTTTTACCAAAAATGATGCTAAAGTAAGTCTTCTTGGTGTTAAAGATAGACCAGGGGTAGCTGCAGCAATATTTGAGCCACTATATAAAAATTCTATAAATGTTGATATGGTTGTTCAAAATATTTCTTCAGATGGAAAAGAAACAGATTTAACGTTTACCATCAAGTCTGATGACCTCTTAAAAACTAAAAAATTAATATCTAAAAATAAAAAGATAAAATTTAAAAAGCTGATTGTAGATAAAAATGTTGCAAAAGTTTCTATTGTTGGAGTTGGAATGATCACTACACCAGGGGTTACTTATCGAATGTTCCAGGCATTAGCAAATAAAAAGATAAACATTCTTGTTATTTCTACTTCTGAAATAAAAATATCTGTTTTAATTCAAAGAAAAAATTTAAAAAAATCAGTTGAATTATTGCATGAAGAATTTAATTTAAATAGATGAGTTATAAAGAATTTAGAAATATAAAAAGAAAAAAAACAAAAGAGATAAACGTTGGAGACGTAAAAATTGGCGGAGACAACCCAATTACAGTCCAGACAATGACAAATACTTTGACTACCAATGTTAAAGAAACTATTAAACAAATCAATGATTGTGCTGAGGAAGGTGCCGAACTTGTAAGAGTTTCATGTCCTGATGAGGAGTCAACAAATTCATTAAAAGAAATAACAAAAGGCAGTAAAGTTCCTATTATTGCAGATATTCATTTTCATTACAAAAGAGCTATAGAGGCAGCTAAAAGTGGCGCAAAATGTTTAAGGATAAATCCAGGAAACATTGGTCAAAAAGAAAAAATTAAACAAGTAATAGCAGCAGCTAAAGATTATGATTGTGCATTAAGGATTGGAGTAAATGCTGGTTCTTTGGAAAAAGATATTTTAGAAAAATATAAAGGGCCTTGTCCTGATGCTTTAGTAGAAAGCGCGATGAGAAATATTAAGCTTATAGAGGATGAGGATTTTTTTAACTTTAAGGTTAGTGTAAAATCATCTGATGTATTTTTGTCAATAGCATCTTACAAACTTCTCTCAAACAAAACAAATTATCCTTTGCACTTAGGAGTAACCGAGTCAGGTAGTTTTGTGCCAGGCAGTGTTAAAACCTCAATAGGTTTAGGCTCGCTTTTAATGCAAGGAATAGGTGATACTATCAGAGTTTCTTTATCAGATGATCCTATTGAAGAAGTTAAAATAGGCAATGAGATTTTAAAATCTTTAAATTTGAGAAATCGAGGAGTAAAAATTATCTCATGCCCATCGTGTGCACGTCAAGGTTTTGAAGTGATTGATGTAGTTAAAAAACTAGAGGAAAGGTTATCTCATATTAAAACACCAATTACTTTATCTATAATTGGATGTGTTGTTAATGGTCCAGGAGAAGCAGCCTCAACTGATATTGGTATCACAGGAGGGGGTAAGGATAGCAATATGTTATATTTAAATGGTGTTCAAAACGAAAAATTAAAAAATAATGAGATAATTTCCAAAGTTGTAGCTTTAGTTGAAAAAAAAGAAAAAGAAATCAAAAATAAAATTTAATGATACCATTTGATAAGGTGAGGGAGATAATTAAAAAACATGAGATTCTTGAAAAAGAGCTATCGTCTGGGGCAATCGAAAAAAAATTATTTGCATCTAAGTCAAAAGAATATTCAGAATTAAATACAGTAATTAATTACGCGAAAGATTATCTTACATTTGATAAAACAAGTGATGATCTTAAAAAGATTATTGGTGATGAAAATAACGACAAAGAAATGATAGAATTAGCAAAGATTGAACTTAATGAGCTTGAGATTAAGAAAGATAAAAATGAAGGTAAGCTTAAATTATTTTTGTTACCAAAAGATGAGGCGGATACCAAAAATGCAATTATAGAAATACGCGCAGGAACAGGTGGATTAGAAGCAAGTTTATTTGCATCAGATCTTTTCAAAATGTATGAAAAAGTAAGCCAAAAAAAGAAATGGACTCTAGAAATAATTAGCATTTCTAAAAGTGATGCGGGAGGATTGAAGGAGGTGATTGCTACAATAAGTGGAAGAAATATTTATTCTTCCCTTAAATACGAAAGTGGTGTTCATAGAGTTCAGCGTGTTCCTGACACTGAAACACAAGGAAGAGTCCATACGTCTGCTGCAACAGTTGCAGTATTACCTGAGGCAGAAGAGGTTGATATAAAGATTGAAGAAAAAGATTTGAGAATTGATGTGTTTAGAAGTAGCGGTCCTGGAGGACAAAGTGTCAATACTACAGACTCAGCTGTTAGAATCACTCACATTCCAACAGGAATTGTTGTTAGCCAACAAGATGAAAAATCTCAAATTAGAAACAAGGAAAAGGGACTTAAAATTTTAAGATCGAGAATATATGAGTTTGAGAGAAATAAGAGAGATGAGGAAAGAGCAAAAGATCGAAAAAGTAAAATTGGATCAGGTGATAGATCTGAAAGAATAAGAACATATAATTTTCCTCAAGGTAGAGTCACAGATCACAGAATCAATCTAACTTTGCATAAACTAGATGAATTTATGGAAGGAGAAATTTTTGATGAAATGATTGATAATTTGAGCCTACAAGCCCAGGAGGAAGAATTAAAAAAAATTTTATGAAAATAAAAGACAATTTAAAAGATGGCTACGAGATACTTAAAGGAAATAATATATTTTCGTATAAACTCGATTGTGAAATTTTAATGTCTCAAACCCTTAATATTTCAAGAGAAGAGGTTCTTCTTAATTTAGATAAAGGGATAAAAGAAGAAGAAAGAGAAAAGTATTTAAATTTAATTAATAGAAGAAAAAAAAAAGAACCAATAGCCTATATAACAAATAATAAATATTTTTGGAAAGACAAGTTCGTTACAGTTAAAGATGTGCTAATTCCACGTCCTGATTCAGAACATTTGGTGGAGCAGACCCTAAGATTTATTAAAAAAGATCAGTCTAAAAGAATACTTGATGTGGGGGTTGGCTCAGGATGCTTATCTATATCTATATTAAAAGAGAGACCATATTGTAAATTTGATGCAATAGATTTATCAAAAAATGCTCTAAAATTAGCAAAAATAAATGCAAATTTACATCAATTATCAGATAGAATTAAATTTTATAAAAGAGATGTTGACAATTTTTGCAACGATAAATATGATTTAATAATTAGCAATCCTCCATATATTAATAAACACAAAATAAAATATTTGGGCTCAATTGTTTATGAACCAAAAATTGCTTTAGATGGTGGATTAGATGGTTTAGAAGTAATTAAAAAAGTTATTTCAAAATCAAAAAATTTATTAAAAACAAACGGTAAACTTATCCTTGAAATAGGATACGATCAAAAATACAGAGTGACTAAATTCTTACAGGAAAAAAACTTTTTTATAAATAAAATTATCAAAGACTATGGAAAAAATATCAGATGTATAGTATCTACAAAAATAAATTAAAAAATAGATGAGACAATTTAAAAATAATTTAAAAAGAAATAGGGGAAGAAATCACTCTGACAGATCATTTAAAAGAAGTTCTGATGTAGATAGATTAAATGGTAATTTTGCTAACAATGATAACTCTTTCAGAAGAAAAATAAATAGAAGCAACGGAAATGTTCAAAAATTAATTTCAAAATACAATGATCTTGCCAGGGAAGCTCTATCTAATGGAGATAAAATATTATCAGAAAATTATTTTCAGTATGCTGATCATTTTTTAAGAGTTTCATTAGAGCAAAAAGAAAAAGATATTTCCTAAAAAATATTAATTAATTTTAATTATCAGATCTGACTTAAGCACATCTGTTTTAATTCTGACAATTTCAAAATCTTCTCTCACAGGCCCTTTAAGAGATTTTCCTGGAGGCAACTTTAATGTTTGTGAATTTATTTTTTTTCCATTTTCAATTACTTCATAATGTAAATGTGGACCTGTAGACATTCCAGTTGACCCGACATAACCAATAATTTGTCCTTGTTTCACTCTTGATCCAGGAATCGCGAGATTTGAAAACTTAGACATATGTGCATAAATTGTTTGATAAGTTGTGTTATGTTTTATCTTTACGCAATTACCACCACCACCACACCAACCTGCTTTTATAATAATACCATCACCTGATGCCATAATCGGTGTGCCTAAAGGTGCAGCGAAATCAGTACCTCGGTGCATCTTATTGAAACCAAGAATAGGATGTTTTCTCATTCCAAATGGAGACGATAACCTAGCTCCATTTATTGGAGTTTTCATTAAAGCCTTTTTAATGCTCTTACCATTTTCATCATAGTGTCCAAAAAATTTTTTGTCTGGGTAAAAATATAATTGGTTAGTCTGCCCTCTCATAACTAAGTTAGCATAAATTATTTCTCCAGTGCTAAATATTTCATTATTTTCGTCTATAAATGTTTCATAGATAATTTGATAGGAGTCATTTTTTCTTATATCTCTTTGAAAATCTACTTGAAAACCATAGAGTCTTGCAAATTCTATTATAACATTAGGATTAATATCCTGTTTTGTAGCCGAATTATATAGACTCGACTTTATTACGCCTTCTTTCAAAACAAGTCTTTTCGTAAGATTAGTTACAATTTCTTCTTTCTTAAGTTGTCCCGTCTCTAAATTTTTTACTATTTGTATTTTTTTCGTTTTTGAAATAGGTATTAAAAGACTCAATATTTTTTTGTTATTTTTGTCAGTATTATCCAGTATAATGTTTAAAGTTTGTTTAGATCTAATTTTGTTAGTTTCACTTTTTTTTAAAATCCCAAATATTTTTTTTATCTCTTCATCTTTTACTGAAAATTCTTTAAGAATGTCTTTAAGTGTTTGTCCACTTTTTACAGAATAATCTATTTGTTCATATCTAGGTGTTAAATTAAAAAAAATGTGATTTACTGTTTTTTTAAAGTAAGTGTTTCTTAAAATCTTTATGTATTCATTATCTACTTTTTTACTTTGGGAATTATAAATTTGAATTATCAGCGAAGAAATTACCAGCAAGAGAATTAGGAGAAATACCTCGGTATTACGCCTGATGAATGATGTAACCTTGAGTTGAATAAATTTCATGAGATTTCTATAGTTTATTGTCTGAAAAAAAACCAGCTCAAAAAGTGAAGGTTTTTATTGACTTTTTTGTATCATTTTCTTTGATAATACCTTGATTTACTGATGATTTGTACTATAAGCAATCTCTCCAAACAATGAAAATTGTTATTTATTAGGGTTATACCTAATTAGCTATTTAAAAAGTAAGATATTAAGAAGAGAAGTGTGGACGGTTAAGGTTACCAAAATTTGTCGTACACACTTCAACATTATATAAATTTATTCTTAGATTTATATAGAAGCTAGTGTGCGCCGTTTTTAAACTTGAGAGTTTGATCATGGCTCAGAACGTACGCTGGCGGCACGCCTAATACATGCAAGTCGAACGAAGTAGCAATACTTAGTGGCAGACGGGTGAGTAACATGTAGGTATCTTCCCATTGGTGAGGAATAACACGAGGAAACTTGTGCTAATACCTCATAAGTCTTTACGGAGAAAGCTTTATGCGCCGATGGATGAGCCTGCACTTGATTAGTTTGTTGGTAGGGTAATGGCCTACCAAGACAATGATCAATAGCTGATTTGAGAGGATGATCAGCCACATTGGGACTGAGACACGGCCCAAACTCCTACGGGAGGCAGCAGTAGGGAATCTTGCACAATGGGGGAAACCCTGATGCAGCGATGCCGCGTGAGTGAAGAAGGCCTTTGGGTTGTAAAGCTCTTTCGTCGGGGAAGAAAATGACTGTACCCGAATAAGAAGGTCCGGCTAACTTCGTGCCAGCAGCCGCGGTAATACGAAGGGACCTAGCGTAGTTCGGAATTACTGGGCTTAAAGAGTTCGTAGGTGGTTAAAAAAGTTGGTGGTGAAATCCCAGAGCTTAACTCTGGAACTGCCATCAAAACTTTTTAGCTAGAGTATGATAGAGGAAAGCAGAATTTCTAGTGTAGAGGTGAAATTCGTAGATATTAGAAAGAATACCAATTGCGAAGGCAGCTTTCTGGATCATTACTGACACTGAGGAACGAAAGCATGGGTAGCGAAGAGGATTAGATACCCTCGTAGTCCATGCCGTAAACGATGTGTGTTAGACGTTGGAAATTTATTTTCTGTGTCGCAGCGAAAGCAATAAACACACCGCCTGGGGAGTACGACCGCAAGGTTAAAACTCAAATGAATTGACGGGGACCCGCACAAGTAGTGGAGCATGTGGTTTAATTCGAAGATACGCGCAGAACCTTACCAACACTTGACATGTTCGTCGCGACTTTAAGAGATTAAAGTTTTCGGTTCGGCCGGACGAAACACAGGTGCTGCATGGCTGTCGTCAGCTCGTGTCGTGAGATGTTGGGTTAAGTCCCGCAACGAGCGCAACCCTCACTTTTAGTTGCCATCATTTAGTTGGGCACTCTGAAAGAACTGCCAGTGATAAGCTGGAGGAAGGTGGGGATGACGTCAAGTCCTCATGGCCCTTACGTGTTGGGCTACACACGTGCTACAATGGCATTTACAATAGGAAGCAAGACGGCGACGTTAAGCAAATCCTAAAAAAATGCCTCAGTTCGGATTGTACTCTGCAACTCGAGTACATGAAGCTGGAATTACTAGTAATCGCGGATCAGCGCGCCGC
>CACJBX010000001.1:0-30000 GCA_902591755.1 uncultured Pelagibacteraceae bacterium | reverse complement strand
CGAAAGGTTACAAAATGCAGAGCTTGAATTATTAATAAAGTCGATTTACAAACTAAAATCTAAAAAAAATTTTGTTAAGATTAATGCAAAAAACAAACCGCAAAGTACTATGACAAAAAATTTAGAAAAAAAAATGTTAAAAAAATTTGAAAAATATAAAAAAAAAAATGGCTAAGCCTATCTACAGAGTAAGAACAGAAGTCCAAAATAATTTTTTTTTTAAAGAATATTCTAAAAATATAAAAAAAATAATTAATTCTGGAAGTTACATCATTGGCCCTGAAACAAAAAAATTTGAAAACGAATTTTCAAAATATTTAAAAGTAAAAAAAACAGTTGGTGTAGCTAGTGGAACAGATGCAATATGTCTATGTTTAAAGTTATTGGGTATTAAGGCAGGAGACGAAGTAATCACAACTTCTTTTACCGCCTTTCCAACTATTCTAGCTATTTTGATGGTGTCCGCAAAACCAGTTTTTGCTGATATTGATCCTGATACCTGGCTTATAAGCAAAGAGGATATTATGAGAAAAATTACAAAAAAAACAAAAGCAATTATCCCGGTTCATATTTTTGGAAACGTTTACGACGTTATTAGTTTGAGAAAATATATACCAAAAAAAATAAGCATTATTGAAGATGCAGCTCAGGCTCACGGAAGTTCAATTGATGGTAAAAAAGCAGGGTCATTATCAAATCTAGCCACATTTAGTTTTTATCCAACAAAAAACTTGGGGGGATGTGGTGATAGCGGTGCCATCACAACTAATTCACCTAAATTTTTTGACAGATTAATTAAGATGAGAAATTTAGGAATGAAAAATAAAGATGAATTTGTTGAAAGTGGAATGAACTCTAGAATTGATGAATTGCAGTCTTTAATTTTAAGAGCAAAACTTAAAAAACTGGATCAAATGAACCGTGATAGAAAGAAGAAATATGATATTTACCTAAAAAATTTAAACAAGAATTATTTTTTACCTCAATTAATAAATAAGAATGTTATTTCGAATTATCATATTGCACAATTTACTTTTAAGGGAAATAAAGAAAAATTAATTAATTATCTTTCCAAAAAAAAAATTCAAACAAATGTTTATTATGAAAAACCCCATCATTTACAAAAAGTTTTAAAAAATTTTAACTATAAAAAAGGTGACCTAAAAATAACTGAAAAAATTTGTAAAGAAAGTATCTCTTTACCACTTTATCCAGAAATTTCAAATTTGGATATTTTTAGAGTTATCGATGTGATTAATCTTTTTTTAAAAAAACATTAATGATTAAAAAAAAAATTAGTCTCATAGTTCCAATTTTTAACGAGGAAAAATTAATCGAAAAAAACATTAAGAAAATTTATTTTTTTTTAAGAAATAATTTTAAAAAATTTGAAATAATAGTTGTAGAAAGTGGTAGCACTGACCATTCTCTCGATATTTGTAAAAAAGTAGAGAAAAAATATAAGAATATAAAATTAATAGTTGAGAAAAAAAGAAACGGGTTTGGAGCGGCTTTAAAAAAAGGATTTAAGTTATCTAGTGGCCGCATAATATCAATATTTACGATTGATTTTTCATTTGATTTGAAACATTATCTAAAGTCTTCGAGACTACTAGAAAAATATGATTGTGTATTAAGTTACAGAGTAAATGATGATCGATCATCGTTTAGAAAATTTCAAAGTATCATTTTTAATTTTTTAGCTAAAAAGTTATTATCTATTAAAGTTAAGAATATTAATTCTGCATTAAAAGTGTATAGATCAAATACCATAAAAAATTTAAAAATAAAAAGTAATGGTTGGCTCATTGATACTGAAATTGTACTAAATATAAAAAGAAAAAATTTGAAAACTATAGAAATTCCTGTTCAAATAAATCATAGAAAAGAAGGTAAGTCTTCAATAAATATTTTCACATCAATAGTGATTTTTTTTCAGCTTATTAATTTTTATTTAAAAAATTTTTAAGTTTCTTTAATCGTCAATTTTTTTAAAACATTTGTTAAGCACTTATCAATTGGAGTCTGAATTTTTTTACTATATTTATAAAAGTTTTTACTTTCTATTTTTGTATATGATGAGTCAATTTTTTTTATTCTCATTGGCATTTTTTTAAATTTTATTTTACCAAAATTGATTTTTTTTATTATTTTTTTTAAAAGGTTTTCAATTGTTATCATCCTTCCTATAAAATTTACTGGCACATATCCTTTAATATCTTTTTTGATTAATAGTTCCACAAATTTTGCTACATCAGGTATATACGCGAAATTTCTCTTTCTCATCTTACCATAAACAGTGGCTTCCTTTTTTATTATTAAATCATGAACCAACGTTGCCAATAAACCTGGGTCATATTTTTTTATTTGTAGTTCATCACTGAAACAATTACCAAGTCTAATACATACAGTATTTAATTTATATCTTCTTGACATTTTAATAATTAGTTTTTCAGCATTAGATTTAATTAAACCAATTGCGTCTGATGAGTTAAAAGATGTTTTGTCATTAATTAATCTCATTTTACAGTTATTGAACTGCGATAATGTACTAAAGTGAATTAAAATTTTTTTATTTTTTAAAGTTTTTAAATTTTCTAAAATTACATCTACAGTTTTGAAATTTGCTTTTTTGTTGAAAGATCTATTGTTCCTAGCAAGATTATGTCTTGTCCACCCTATACAATTTATTATTATATCTGACCATATTAAATATTTCTTAATATTAATTTTAAGTATATCCTTTTTAAAAAATTTTATTTTTTTAAGCTTCTTTATTCTGTTATATGAGCCAAAACATAATGGATCCAAATTATCTATAATTATAACCTCGTAATTTTTTTTAATTAAAATACTTGATATTTCAGAACCAATTAATCCCGCACCACCAAGCACTAAAATTTTATTTTTTTGCCTCTTTTTTTTGTTTTGCAATCTCATAGTCATCTAGCTGACCAATATCTATCCAATAATTTTTTAATAAATATTTAGATATTTTGATTTTCTTTTTCATTAATTTTTTAATTAAGTCATCCATTCCAAAATATTTATTATCGGGAATAAATTTAAAGATCTCTGGCTTACAAACATATATGCCTGATAAAATTTCTTGTTTATATGTTGGTTTTTCCTCTAACCTTGTAATATAATTATTCTTGGTTGTAACTTTGCCAAATCTAAATGGCAAATTTATTTCTTTTGTTACTACGGTAAGTATTGATTTTTTTTTTAATGAATATTTTTTGATTTCTTTTAAATTTGCAGTTGTTAAAATATCTCCATTAATAACAAAAAAAGGATTTGTCAGCTGATTTTTTAAAAGACTTAAGGGTCCACAAGTACCTAACTTTTTTTTTTCTCTAGAATATATCACTTTAATTTTATATTTTTTTCCATCACCTATCTTATTCGCAATTTCATCATGTAAGTAGTTTGTAGCTAGATATACAGTCTTAATATTATTTCTTTTCAACAACATAATTAAAGACTCTAAAATTGATTTATCGCCAACGGGTAATAATGGTTTAGGCAAAACTTTTGTTAATGGATAAAGCCTTTTACCTAACCCTCCCGCTAAAATTATTGCAGTGTTTATCATAAAAAATATTTATTATTAAATGTTACATATTCAAAATTTATAGAATTAATTGATTTTTCTCAAAAATCCAGCTTTATTGATTATGATATGATTTTCTTTATAAGTGTGTAGACTTGTAAAGTTTGAAATTCCGAGGTTGTAATTACCGTTAACCGGTATTTTCATCATCACTTTGAAATTACCTTTATTTTCAATTTGAACATATGCTCTGTTTTCTTTTTTATTTATAAATCCGGCTCTTAATCCTCCATTTATAATCTCACCTTCTAGAATGAATATATCTCCCTTACTTAGTTTTACATCTTTTGTCCACAACAAATCCTCTTCATTTGTACAAGTTAAACTTCTCAAAAAATAAAAATCTTTAACAATTTCATATGCAAACCTAGTGTTTTTTTCGACAGAGTTTCTCAGTTTACAATAATTATTATCAACACTTCCAGCATAAGAAATAACTTTTGATGGAAATGAATTCGCATCAAAAAATTTACTCTTATACTCTATTATTGAATTATCAATAACTTCGAATGAGTAATTTTCAATTGTATTTTCAACAGTTTTTTTTATATTTTTAGGTACCATATAAAAGTTTGTATCATTTAAAAATTGAAAATATGGTTTTTGATTGTAACCAAAAATACTTAAAGATTTGGGTAGGTTGTTAGGATATTCGGTTAATTTGTACAATTTACTAAAACAACCTTTTTCAAATTTATTAAACTCTATACCTTCAAACTCTGCTTGAGCATCAATATTTTCAGGTTTGATCTCTTTACCTAAATCATTTAGCATTACTTGCCTGTAAACAGGAAAAATCACTAAACTATTTTTTTCTAGCAGGTCAGATCTATTAATTTTGATTGTTCTATCATAATTCATCCAATGACGATATTCGCCTCGATTTTTATTCCTATATCTCAGAGTAGGCCAAACAGTCTCTAAACCGCATGAAGCGAAGTCAAATTCTAAAATTATATGTTCTACATTACCAGATAAACCGAATAGATCATCTGGGTAAATTTTATTTTTAAACAAAAAGTTTGAATTAATTTTAAATAGTGTCGTATTAACTCCATCTTTTTCATATGTTTTTAATTCCTCTTTTGGGAGATTATTTAGTTTAACCAATATTTTTTCAAAATTTGACTTTTGATAATTTTTGCTAACGTTGAAAATAAGAAAACTTGCAAGATATAAAAAAATAAATAATGCTATTACATTTCTAATCCTAATAAAATTTATGGATAGATTAATTTTCTTATATTGATGTATATGATTAATTAGAGATTGAAAAAAAAAGCCTATTGATAACAACGGGATTATTTCGAGATAAAAGTAGTGCCGTCCATAAAAATTTAGAATTGGATAAGATAAAAGAACAAATATCAAGATTAAATTTGCCATACCTGAAACAAAATTTTTATAAATAAGTAAAAATAAAAAAATTAAAAAAATTGATAAAATTATTTCATTTTCAAAATGACTAATAAATTTTGCTCTAAGCTCATAAAAGTTGACTATATAATTGTTTTCAATTCCAGGCATCGGTAATAAGCTCTCATTTGATAGTTTGATAATGCGCGTTATAGAGTCAAAAGCTTTTATTAAAAAATCTGCGGGAAAATTAATTAACATTTTAGATAAAATTTGACTATCGATAATTACCATCAACCATAAAAAATTGTCTTTAAAAACATATCCAAAGTCATACAATGGTCTTTCCAGAAAAAAATTTCCCTCAGATTGAATCATCAAGCCACCAACTATGTTTCCAATAGTACCAAAAAGTCTAAATAATTGAGGAGTAAGAATTATTATAACTGACGATAAAATATAATAAAATTCTTTTTTATAAATTATTTTATTTTTAATAAAGTAGAAAATAACAATTAAAATAAAAGGAAATAAAATTATAATTAAATCATCTCGTATATAAAGACCATAGCTTAAAATTATAGTTGAGATTAAAACGAAAATTTTAAATATATTAAAATCGAATTTTCTATTAATTATCGCAAAAGATGAAAAAATCATAAATAAAAGAATTGTTTTGCAAAAATAATCCCTAAACGGAGAAGGGAATAAATGATAAATATGAATTGGGGAACTTAGAAATATAAAGCTTAATATTAAAGAAATTGATCTGTTGATCTTGAAAATCCTAAAGATTAAGAAAGAAAATAAAACAGATAAAGAGAACAATAACGACGCAAATTCCTTTTTAAATGGAACTAAGATTTCAGGAAATGGCAAAGATGGACTATATAAAAGAAATATTAAATCATTTTTTTCTAAAAAAGACGTGTAGGTGTAAGCTATAATAAAAGATGATATTAACAGAATAAAAATTAAAAAAAAATCATTCTTATATTTTGAAATGATCTGATAAACTTTAGCAAACTTAAAACTGTTTAAAAATTTGTCATTACCTTTTATGAAAAAAAAATGAATTAAAATAACTGATATTAAAGAATGAGATAAAGAAAGCGAAATAAGAAAAATGTGGATTTTTCTACTACCGTGATATAAAGTATGTAATGAATAATAATCAATTATGAATAATGTAAAAAATAAAATTGAGTAAATTAAATTTTTTTTGAAATCGACCCTAAAATTTTTTAGATGATTAACTTTCATATCTTAAATTCATATATCCAAGCCCCAAGCGATTGTATTCTTATAACTTAATTTATAAAAAAAGCACCATTTAATGGGTTTTTTACACAAAAATTAAGTTTGGACTTTACAGTTCATTTTTTGAACGCTATAAAAGTTCAATTTTTGAACACTATGAGCGAAAATCAAGATCAATTTAATGTTTTAAGAAAAATTAAGTCCAAGCCCAACAGCTCACAAAGAGAATTGGCTTCAGAACTTGGCTTTAGTTTAGGTAAAATAAATTATTGCTTAAATGCTCTTAAACATAAAGGTTTAATTAAAATTAAAAATTTCAAAAAAAATCCAAATAAAATTAGATATGCTTATATTTTAACTCCAAAAGGTATAGCCGCCAAAACAGCGCTTACACTCAATTTTATGAAAAGAAAAATGAAAGAGTATGACGAGTTAAAATCTGAAATAGATAAGGAAAATTAAATGTGGACAGTTTTAAAATTCGATAAAAAGAATATTCAAGGTTTGAAAAAAGATTTTTCTGATAAATTAGGCTATGGATTAAAATTCTATATGCCAAAAATTCAATTAAAAAAATTTAATAAAAGAAATATTATTTTGAGTGAGAAGTTAATTTTGGGAGATTACCTTTTTTGCTTTCATCAAAAATTTTCAAAGAAGTCTATTTTATCGACCTTAAAATATGCAAAAGGATTAAAGTACATCCTTGACGATTTTTTAAGTTCTCAAAATGAGATAGAAAAATTTATTAAAAAGTGTCAGGAGAATGAAGACGAAAATGGATACGTCAATCCATCGTTTTTTGATTTTGAAAATCAAAAAGATTATGAATTTATGTCCGGACCTTTTTCAAATTTAATAATAAATATTATAAGTCAAAATAAGTTATCTATAAATGCTTTAATAGGCAATTATAGAATTACAGTGTCAAAAAAAGATAATTTAGTAAGACCTGTATAAGAAAAAAATATAATTTATGATGTGTAAAAAATTTGCTTTTTACATAGTGCGGAGCTATGATTTTTTTAAAGGTATATCTTATTAATGATTAAATACATCATTACAGGTGGCGCAGGATTCATTGGTAGTCATTTAGTTGAAAAACTAGTTGATAAAAAAAAAAAAATAGTTGTTTTAGATAACCTTTCAACTGGAAGGATTGAAAATATAAATAAATTTAAAAGCAAGATTAAATTTATAAGATGTGATATTTCAAAAAAAGGTGATTGGATCAAAGAAATAAAGGGTGATTGTTTTATTTTCCATTTGGCAGCATTAGCAGATATTGTTCCAAGTATTCAAAAACCAGAAAAATATTTTAATTCAAATGTGACTGGTACTCTCAATATTTTAGAGGCATGTAGAAAAGCTAATATTAAAAAATTTATTTATTCTGCTTCATCATCGTGTTACGGAGTTCCAAAAAAATATCCAACTACAGAGAAAGAAATAAATAATCCAATTTATCCTTATGCTATGACAAAAAAAATGGGAGAGGATTTAGTTATGCATTGGGGGAAGGTATTTAAAATACCTGTAATATCATTAAGACTTTTTAACGTATATGGAACAAGATCTAGGACGTCTGGTACTTATGGTGCAATGTTCGGTGTTTTTTTAGCACAAAAAATTGCAGGTCAGCCTTTCACTATTGTAGGTAATGGAAAACAAACTAGAGACTTTACTTATGTTTCCGATGTCATACAGGCTATTCTTAAAGCAACTAATTCAAACTTAAAAAATGAGATTATGAACGTTGGTAGTGGAGAAACTGTAAGTATTTTAAAAATTATTAATTTATTAGGTGGTCAAAAGATATATATTAAGAAACGACCTGGAGAACCAGATTGTACTTTTGCTGATATTAAGTTAATTAAGAGAAAGCTTGGCTGGAAACCGAAAGTCAAAATTGAAAAAGGAATAAACATTCTTTTAAAAAATATAGAATATTGGAAAAAAGCACCTGTTTGGACTCCAAAAAAAATAAATAACGCAACAAAGCTTTGGTTTAAATATCTTAAAAATGCCTAATAAAATATACACTTTAAACAAACTCTCAGAAATACTTAAAAAAGAGAAAAAAAACTTTAAAAAAATAATTCTGTGCCACGGAGTATTTGATTTGCTTCACGTTGGACATATTAAACATTTAGAAAAAGCTAAAAAACTTGGAGACAAATTAGTGGTAACAATTACCGCTGATAAATTTGTAAACAAAGGCCCAGGAAGACCAGTTTTTAATCAATCTTTAAGAAGCGAGGCAATTGCTGCAATAGAGTCTGTTGATTACGTTGCAATTAATGACTCTCAGACAGCAATTATTCCTATCAAATTTCTGAAACCTGATATTTATTGTAAAGGTAAGGATTATAAAAATTTAAAAGATGATTTAACAGGAGAAATCAAAAATGAAATTAAAGAACTTAAAAGAAATAACGGAAAAATATTTTTTACTGAAGAATTAACTTTTAGTTCAAGTAGACTAATAAATAGGTCGACAGATTTTTATTCATCAACACAAAAAAAATACTTAGATAAAATTAGGAGAAAAGTTGATTTTAAAAAAATTAAAAAATCGATAGATAGTTTCAAAAAAATGAAAATACTTACAATAGGTGAGGCTATTATAGACAAATATAATTTTTGTGAAGCCATAGGAAAATCAGGAAAAGAACCTATTTTAGTATTGAAAGAATCAAATGAAGAACAATATTTTGGAGGTGTTTTAAGTATAGCGAGGAATTTATCAAATTTCTCAGATAATGTTACTTTGTTATCAATGCTTGGAGAAAATAAATCTTATTTAAAAGAAATTAATAAGTTTTTACCTAAGAATATAAAAAAAGATTTTATTTTTAAAAAAAATTCACCAACAATAGTAAAAAAAAGATATGTTGATAAAGTTTCTGGAAGTAAATTATTTGGAATTTATAATTTTAATGATGAATTAATTTCAAAAAAAAATGAACAAGACTTTAATAAAAAACTTTTAAATTATATTAAAAAAAGTGATTTAGTAATTGTATCAGATTATGGACATGGTTTAATATCTAAAAAAAGTGCAGAGATAATATGTAAAAATTCAAAATTTTTGGCTGTTAATGCTCAAGTCAACGCTGCAAATATAGGTTATCATACTTTAAGAAATTACAATAATTTTAACACTTTGATAATTAACGAAAAAGAAATAAGATATGAAATGAGAGATAAAAATACAAAATTAATTTCACTAATGAAAAAAATTTCAAAAGAGAAAAAAATTCAAAATTTAATTGTAACTCTGGGCGGAAGTGGTTCCATACTATACAATTATAAAAAAAATAAAATTTTTTATGCTGATGCATACGCTAAAAATATAGTAGACAAAATTGGAGCTGGTGATACGATGCTATCTTTAATAGCACCTTGTTTAAAATCCAAAATAGATATAGACCTATCCTTATTGACCAGTTCTTTGGCTGCAGCTCAATCAGTAGAAAATATTGGAAATAAAAATTCTGTTAAAAAAATAAATATATTAAAAAATTTAGAAAATATTTTAAAATAAAATGAATTTAGAACAAAAATTAGATAAATATTGGAAATACTTGGAAAATAAACATACACCACCAAAATATGTTGGAAAAGTACATGAACTTCAATTTTCAGTTTTAAAAAAAGCTGTTGATAAACAAGATGAAAAATTTTTGAAAAAATTAATTCGAAAAATGTATATCGACAAAGAAGCTTTCATTTTAAAAAATTGTGCAACTAAAGGTTTGAAAAAGGTGATGATTGACTTAGCTAACCGCTTTAAAAAAAACAAAAAATCAAATTTTTATAAAATGTATGATGGTGTTCCGAATTTTCATAGAGCCATAAATAAAGTATTAACAAAAAAATATAGCTTATACGCTATTAAGCATTCTTTTTATTTTTATAATTGGAATGCAAAATCAAAACTTGAAAAAAATCTTAAGAATGGAGCCTATTGGCATTGGAGATATGTTAAATTTCTAGCTGGTAATGAAAAAAAAAAATATGAAAACAATATACCAAGTGATGGTCAAATTGATCGATTGCAAATTGTCCGATATCCGTCAGGTGGAGGCCAATTAAGAGATCATGTCGACTCAAGAAAAAATCAAAGAGTTGTATCAGGGATAGTAATGAGCAAAAGAGGGATTGATTATGAAGAGGGCGGTTTTTATTTTAATAAATCAAAAGATAAAAGAATTAATCTTGAGAGTAGGATTGATGAGGGGGATGCGGTAATATTTTATGGTTCATTGGTACATGGCGTAGAGGCAATAGATCCCGATAAAAAGCTTTCATGGAAAAGTAATAAAGGTAGATGGTTTTTAGGAATGTTCGTTAATGATAGTGATCATGTAAAAAATAGAATTACATCAGAGGATTTAACCGGAAGTATTAAAAGAAAATTCAACAAACATTAATGACAATTTTGATTTCTGGTGCAAGCGGTCGGATAGGCTCAGATTTAGTTAGAAATTTGTCGAAAAATTTTAAGATAATAGCTATTTATAATTCAAAAAAAAAAATAATAAAATTAAAAAATGTTATGTGGATTAAACATAATTTCGAAAAAAAACTTCTAATAAAATTTAAGAATGTTCCTAAATATATTATACATTGCGCAGTCAACCAGAAATATTTACAAAATAACAAGAAAAGATATTTTCAAAAAAACAATCTAATTATGGAGAACATTATTGATTTTGCAAATAAAAACAAAACTCAGCTTATATTAAATTTGTCATCTATTGATGTTTATGGTTTTATAAATAAACATTTTGTAAATGAAAATTATTCACCCAAAAAACCAAATATTTATGGAAAAATGAAGTTAAAACTTGAAAAAAAATTATATAAAGAAAATATTAATTTTGTAAATTTAAGATTACCGGGTGTCTTGTGTAAAAAAAAACAAAATTTTGAAAGACCATGGTTAAATAAAATTATTTATAAAATTAAAAAGAATGAAAATATCCATATTTTTGATCAAAATAAAAGATTCAATAATGTAATTGATACAAGTGAAATAGCTAGATTATTTAGACATATTATTAAAAAAAAATTAATAGTAAGAGATACTTATAATTTTGCATCAAGTAATCCTTTACAATTAAATAAAATTTTGAAACTTATTAGAAATAAGCTTGATTCAAAAAGTAAATTTTTTGAAGAAAAAAGTTATGCTAGGAATTCTTTCTACATTTCAGTAAAAAAGATAGAAAAAAAATTAAATTTTAAAACTTCGACTGTTCAAAAATTACTTACTAATAATTTATAAGATTATGCAGATTAAATCTTCCAAGGGCATTATTGTTTTAAAAAAAAAATATCTTTTGCAATTAAGGGATAATAAAAAAAATATATATTTTCCAAACTTTTGGGGTCTTTTCGGTGGCCGTGTTGGTTCAAATGAAAATTTTTCTGAAGCATTAAAAAGAGAGATAAAAGAGGAAATAAATTTAATTATTAGTATAAAAAAAAAAATTTTTTCAACAACCTATGACATGATTGGACTAAAAAAAAAAAGAAAAATGATTTATTACGAATGTTTGAAAACAAAAAATACTCAATTGATTTTAAAAGAAGGCAAAAAATTTGGATTGTTTAAATTTGAAGAATTAAAAAATTTAAGAATAGTACCTTTAGATTTTGTTGCAATTAACACTCATTACCATTATTATAATAATTATACATCATTATATAGATAACTAATATATATAAAAAATGAATACAATTTCAAAAACAAAGTTAAGTCCGGCAGAACTACAAAGAAAATATCATCAAAATTTGGTTTTCAACTATGCTGAGTATCCAACTTGTGATCATTGGGATTATAATTTTAGAAGCGAAGATTATAAAAAATCTTTGGTTGAGTGGTTAAAAAAAAATCCAAATGAAAAAATCTTTTTTTATGTTCATATTCCGTTTTGTGAGCAATTATGTTGGTTTTGTACTTGTAGTAAATTTATTACTAAAAGCTATGAGCCTGTTAAAGCCTATCTACCCTACCTGCATAAAGAAATAGACATGCTTTTTCAATTATTGAATGAAAATGATATTAAATTAAATGTCGGTACTGTATTTTTTGGTGGTGGGTCACCTACAATTTTAAATAGGGAAGATTTAAAATTTCTAGTCAATAAATTAAAGCAGTCATTTAATTGGTCTAATGTAGAAGATTTTACCGTAGAAATTGACCCAAGACGAGTTGATGCTGATAGATTACTTTATAACCATAGGGAGTGTGGTGCGAATAGGTTATCTTTTGGAATGCAAGATTTTGATGAGAATGTACAAAGAAGGGTTAATAGAATTCAACCATTTGAAATGTTTGATAAAATTTTAACAAAAGAAGTTAGAGATGCCTATGAAACTATAGCTTTTGATTTATTAGTTGGTCAACCAGGACAAACAAAAGAAACAATGAGAAAAACTTGTGATCAAATCATTGAATTAAAACCGACTAAAGTTCAAACATCTTTACTTGCTTACAAACCTTGGATAGCTAAAGCGCAAATTAGAATGGTTGAGGAAGGCCCATTACCAGATTTTATGGAACGAAAAGAATTATTGGATGTAATAAATGAAAAGCTGGAAAAGGCAGGTTATTTAAGAGTAGCTTTTGAGAGTTACGCATTACCAACAGATCCTATGATAGAAGCAAAAAAACAAGGCAAGGTCCACTATGGTGCAGCAGGGACTCAACGTGGAGGCAGAGTAAATTTCGTAGGTGTTGGTAGTTCAACAAAAGGAAACCTTGGCGATGAATATTATTCTCAAAATGCTTATAGTTTAGATGTTTATAAAAAATGTATCGATAAAGGAATTTTTCCAACTCATAGAGGTATGAAGTTGTCTAAAGATGATAAAATTAGACAACATGCTACCCAACAGTTGAGGACATACTGGAAAATTGACTATGAGGATTTTAAAAAAAGATTTGGTATAGATTGCAAAAGTTATTTTAAGAATGAGATTGAGAGTTTAAGTGAAATGGAAAAGGATGGATTAGTTGAAATTAAAGAAAATGAAATAATAGTAACCAAAATTGGTTGGGATTTTGCTCAATTTATTACAAATCATTTTGATGTCTATGACCCGCCAAGTAAATCATATAGTGAACGTTTAGCTACAATTGAAAAAGCAAAACAGGCTCAAGCAAAATCAATAGAGTATTTTAAAAGTCTTTAAATAATTATAAAAATCATGAACATTCTATCAATTCAAGATGGTTATAATGCATCTGCATCTTTAATGGTTAAAGGTAAGATAGTTCTAGCTTTACAAGAAGAAAGATTTAATGAAATCAAAAATTATACTGGATATCCATATTACAGTATAAAATATTGCTTGGATTATCTAAGAAAAAACAATCTAACCCTTCAAAGAGCAGGATTTGTTAATAAGTATTATAATCCCTATGTTCAAAAAATTAAAATTTATGAAAATTTTAAGCCAAATGATTGGAGAAATTGGTGGAAAACAAAGATTAATTTTAATTATTTTGCTGGGACAAAAGGAAAAGAAGTAAAATTTTTAAAAAATAAAAAAAGAGACAAAAAAACTATAGATTATTTAAAAAAACTTAAAAATAAATATAAAAATAAATTTGAATATTATAATTATAGCTTTCTTAATAATTCAACAATTAATAAGCCAGATTTAGAATTAGAGTTATTAAACGAGGAAAGACTTAAAACTTTTATTAAACAAACTGGAATAGAAAAAAAAAATATTAAATTTTTAGATCATCACACTTGTCATGCTTTTTACGCTTATTATGCTTCAGACTTATATGGCAAGGATTGTCTTATTTCTACTATTGATGGGGGAGGTGATGGTTTTCAACAAACAACTTGGACTGTAAAAAAAAGAAAGATCAAATTGTTATCAAAAAATAATTCCTGCCCACTAGGCAAATATTGGAAAATTGTATGCGTATTATTATCACTCAAGCCGCATGAGCATGAATATAAAGTAATGGGTTTAGCACCTTACTCAAAGGAAAAATATACTAATGAGGTTTTCGAGGTTTTAAAAAATTTATGTGAAATAAAAAACTTCGATATTTTGGAAAAAAAATTACCTAAAAATTATCAAAGTTTATATGAGTATTTAAATGAAAAATTTGCAAATTATAGATTTGATGCAATTTCAGGTGGTATACAAAAATACACAGAGTATTTGGTAACTAAATTCATTAAATCTGCATTAAAAAAAACTCGTTTAAAAAATGTTGTTGCTAGTGGTGGGCTTTATATGAACATAAAACTTAACAAAGCAATTTCAGAAATTAAAAATTTGAGGGATATATTCATTTCAGGTTCTGCCGGAGATGAGTCTTTAAGTATAGGTGCATGTTATTATTTAGCTCAAAAAGATAAAACATACCCATTAAAAGATCTTTACTTAGGATATAAAGAAGAAAAGATTAACTTTAAAAGTTTACCAAAAGATATAAAATTTTATCAAATAAAAAATTTTAAACCAATAATAAAACACCTTATTCAAGGAAAAATAGTTGGAATGTTTAATGAAAGAGCAGAATTCGGAGCACGAGCACTTGGAAATCGTAGTATTTTAGCAAGACCTGATTTATTTGGGACTGTTAAAAAAATAAATGAAGCGGTTAAAAATAGAGATTTTTGGATGCCATTTGCGATTAGCATTCTTTATGAACATCACAAAAAATATATAATTAATAAAAAATCTTTAAGGTCCCCACATATGACTATGGGATTTGATACTAATTTAAAAAATTTAAAAAAGATTGTTAGTGGAACACATCCATATGATGAAACTGTTCGCCCACAAATATTAGAAAGAAAATTTAACCATAAATATTATGATTTAATAAGAGGTTTTTATAAGAAAACAAAGATTCCTGCTTTGCTAAATACCAGTTTAAATTTACACGGAAAACCTACTGTAAGTAATTTTAAACAAGCGATTTTTACATTAAGAAATTCAAAACTTGATTGTCTAGTTGTTAATTATAAGTATATCTTTTTTAAAAAAAAATAAATCTAAATTAGTTTAAGAAAATGAAATACAGAAAATTTTCTGATTTAAATTGGAATGTTTCTGAGGTAGGTCTCGGCTGTTGGCAAATTGGTTGGTGTTGGGGTGATGTTTCGGACCAAGATGCGAAATTATTGTTAAAAAAAGCATTAGATAAAGGTGTTAATTTTTTTGATACCTCTGATACGTATGGAGATGGAAGAAGTGAAAGATTCTTAGCAGAATTAAAAAAAACAACTAAAGAAAAAATTTATATAACTACTAAGCTTGGCAGAAGAGTTAGAGGCACATCATATAAAAAAGGATATAAACATAATCCGATGGAGGAGTTTGTTGATAGATCTTTAATTAATTTAAATACTGATTGTATTGATTTATTACAACTGCATTGTCCACCATCTAATTTATGTAAAAAAAAAGAGACCTATGAGCTAATGGATGAAATTGTCAAAAAAGGTAAAGTTGCAAATTATGGAGTAAGTGTTTGGAAAATATCCGATGCGATGGAGGCAATAAAATTCAAAAATGTTAAAAGTATACAGTTAGTTTTTAATATGTTTAGACAAAAACCGATTGAATATTTTCTTAAGGAGGCAAAAAAGAGAAATGTTGCAATTATTGCTAGAGGACCACTAGCTAGTGGACTGTTAGGCGGTTCAATTAATAAACAGACAAAATTTCCCGAAAATGATCATAGAAATTACAATATAAAAGGAGCTGCATTTGACATAGGAGATACATTCTCAGGTGTAAATTTTGCAAAAGGAGTTGATGCAGTTGAGGAAATGAAAAAAATTGTTCCCAAAAATTTTTCATTATCTAACCTTGCTTTAAAATGGATACTTTCACATAAAGAAATAACAGTGGTCATTCCAGGTGCTGTAAATCAAAATCAAGTTGAACAAAACACGAATGTATCAGAAATGGATGAAATTTCTCATTTATTTCCAAAAATAAAATCTATTTACGATAAGTACATTAAAAAAGATGTGCATCATCTTTGGTAAATAATGAAATATAAATATTTAGGAAACTCTAAGATTAAAGTAAGCTCAATCTGTCTTGGAACAATGACATTTGGTGAACAAAGTTCGATACACGAGTCTTATCGTATGATGGATTATGCATATGAGAAAGGAGTAAATTTTTTTGATACTGCTGAAATATATCCGGTCTATCCAAAAAGAGAGACAGCGGGCAAAACTGAGGAAATTATTGGAGATTGGATACAAACAAAAAAAAATAGAAAAAAAATAATTATTGCAACTAAAATTGCATCTGGCCATCCGAAAGGGGTTGGTGCAACTGGATTAAAATGGATTAGAGGAGGATTCAAAAAATTAGGTTTTGACAAAAAAAATATAAATGAGGCAATCGAAGGAAGTCTAAAAAGACTTAAAACTGATTATATCGATTTATATCAATTACACTGGCCTGAAAGAAATATTGCTGTATTTGGTCAATTAGATTTTAAATTTGATCCAAAAGATGATAAATGGACACCAATTTTGGATATTTTGGAAAATCTTGAAAAACTAGTTAAGTCTGGAAAAGTAAGACACATTGGACTATCCAACGAGTCTCCTTGGGGAATTTTGAAATTTTTAAATATTGCTAAAGAAAATAATTTACCAAAAATAGTTTCAGTTCAAAATGGTTACAGTCTAGTAAATAGAGTTTTCGATATTGCAAATTCAGAAGTTTCAATAAGAGAGAACTGCGGTTTGTTGGCTTATTCTCCACTTGCAGGCGGTAGATTAAGTGGAAAGTATATTAAAAAAAAAAAACCTAAAAATTGTAGATACACTCTTTGGCCCAAAAGATTTTCAAGACATCATACTTTACGGGGAGAAAAAGCAATTGAAAAATATGTTAAACTCGCAAAAAAAAATAATATTTCCCCTAGTATTTTCGCTAATGCTTTTGTTAATAGCAGGCCTTTTGTAACAAGCAATATTATAGGCGCTACTTCTTTAGATCAATTAAAAGAAAATCTAGATAGTATAAATTTTAAAATGACCAATAAAATGATTGAAGAAATTGAGGACGTCCATCTATCAGATCCTAATCCTTGTTTTTAAAATAAAAATCTGTATTTTATATAAGATGAAAATAAACACTCTCATTAATAAAGAACCTGGTTACGCTATATGTTCAATTGAAAATATGAAAATCTTTAAAAAACTTAGGGACTCCTTTCTAAAAAATTTAAAAATTCCTCACAAATACAAAAAAAATATAAATAACGCCAGAGTGCAAATAGCCAAGATGTCTAAGGCAGAAATAAATCGATCTATGATAAATTTTTTAACTTTTAATAAAAATCTTTCAGAAATGATGATAAATTCTTGCCCTAAATTGATTAAAGATTTGTGTGGTAAAGATTTATTTATTCAACGGAGAGCACATACAACTATTAACGTTCCAGGTAATGAACATACTAAACAGTGGACACATTACGAAATGATTTCTGGGATTTCTCCTTTTACTTATATTTTTTGGGCCCCTCTTCATGATTTAGACGATGATGGCGGAGCTTATCATATTGATCTAAAGACATCTTTAAAAATAATGAAAAAAGAAGAAAAAGAGGGACTTGTAAACGGTCCGAGAGTTTTAGAGATGATGGGATTAAAAAAACCTCCTCGACTAAAATTTGGTCAGGCAATAATTTTCAATCCTTTTGTTTTGCATGGAAATATTCCATTCCAATCTGGTTTTGCAAGAATAGCATGCAATGTAAGATTTCAGAGTTGCAACAAACCTCTTTTACAAAAGAATACTGATTATCTAAAATACTTTCGTTTGTCTTAAATACCAACATATGACAATTGCTATTATAAATACCGATATGAATATTGGTCCATTTAGAATTCCAGGAAATGGTCAAAATATGATCACCAACAATTATGCTGAAAGGAACAATTTTAAAGTTGAGGAAATAATACCTGAACCTTTCAAATCTAGATCATTAGCTACAACACAATGGGTCCATAAAAAAAAAAGATTAAAAATTGTTATATTGTGTTCAATTCATCAATTACCTTTAGAAAAAAAAAGAATTAAAGATCTTGTAAATAATATGAAAAAAGTAGAATTTCATTTTGCCCTAGAGGGAATTTCAGGGAAAGGTAAAAGATTTTTACTTGATTGTATTCAAGAAGCCAAAATTTTTAAAGACGCGAGAATTATAGACAGTCAAAAAACATCTTGGTCAAAGTTATATAAAATAAAAAATAGTAAAAAATATTAAATATGAATATTTTAATTACTGGTGGAGCTGGGTATGTTGGATCAAAATTGGTTCCAAAGTTACTTGATTTAGGTAACAAGGTTACTGTATTTGATTTAATGATTTATGGAGAAGATGTACTAGAAAATCACGAAAATTTAAAAAAAGTTAAAGGCGATATCAGAGATATAGATTTGTTAGAAAAAATTCTTCCAAATCATGAAGCTGTCATCCATTTAGCTTGTATATCAAATGATCCAAGTTATGAATTAAATCCAAAACTCGGTAAATCAATAAATTTTGATGCTTTTGAACCATTAGTTAAAATTTCTAGAAAAAGAAATATTAATCGATTTATTTATGCATCTTCTTCATCAGTTTATGGAATTAAAAAAGAGAAGGATGTCACTGAAGATATGTCATTAGAACCTCTTACAGATTATTCAAAATTTAAAGGCGAATGTGAAAAAATCCTAAATACATATAAATCAGATGATTTTATAACAACAACTATAAGACCATCAACTGTGTGTGGTTATGCGAAGAGACAAAGATTAGATCTAGTAGTAAATATTTTGACAAATCACGCGTTTCACAACAGAAGTATCATTGTTTTTGGAGGTAATCAGCTTAGACCCAATATTCATATTGATGATATGGTAAATTCTTATATTTCAATCTTGGAAGCTAATCCTAGAAAAATAAATGGTGAGATATTTAATGTTGGTTACAAAAATCAAAGCGTCAATGAACTCGCTGATGATGTAAAAAAAGTAATTGGAGAAGACGTAAAAATTTTAAATTCTAAATCAGATGATAATCGATCTTATCACGTTAGCTCCAAAAAGATAAGTGAAATTTTAAGTTTTAAAACGAAATTTACAGTTAGAGATGCTGTTTCAGATTTACAAAATGCTTTTAAAAAAAAGTTATTAATAAATACTTTTCAGGATGAAAATTATTTTAATATAAAAAGAATGCAATCAATTAATTTGATATGAACAGTAAAAATAAATTTTACTTAAACAGAACGGTAAAAAAACCCTGGGGCTATGAGTATGTAATTTACAATGACTCTAGTAAAATAGCAGTAACCTTTATTTACATTAAAAATGGACATAAAACATCTTTACATTGTCACCCCTCAAAGAAAACAGCATTTATAGTATTAGATGGAAAAGCTTCGGTACAAATTGGTATCTATAAGGAAAATAAAAGAATATACAAATCTTTGTCAAGATTAGTCTTGAGACCAGGCCTATTTCATTGTCTTGAGGCAGTTTCAAAAAAAGGACTTTATGCTTTAGAATTCGAAACACCATATGATAAGAATGATTTATTAAGATTTAAAGACAAATATGGAAGAAAATCTAAAAATTATGAGGGTTTACAACATACTAAAAAAAATTTAAATAAAGATTTGGTAAAATTTAAAAAACCAAAAGTAGGTAAAAAAAATCTTTACGAGTTAAATAAAACTAAAGTTTCTATCGAAGCAATCAAAAATTTTAAAGAAAAAATTAACAGAAATGACAGTTCAACTTCTGCAATTTTGGATGGAAGCATAGTGAACGATAAAGGTCAAAAAGTTATATCTCATGGTGAGGTAGTAAAAACAAAGACTTTAGAAATTTTTTGCAAAAATTTTAAAATTAAGAATAAATTAGTGATTCTGAAAGTTTCAAAAAATAAATCTAGATGAAAGTACGATATTCATATTTAAAACAACAATTTGCAAATTCTCCAGATTTGTGGTCAAGATTAAAGAAATTTGTCTCGACTGGTGATTTTACACTTGGAAAAGAATTGAAAAAATTTGAACAAAGATTTGCAAACCTTATAGGTACAAAATATGCTGTTGGAGTTAATTCAGGAACTGATGCAATTAAACTTTCTTTAAAAACTCTTGGTATTAAAAAAGGTGATGAAGTAATTACTGCTGCAAATACTTTTGTTGCTACAGTGGGTGCAATTACAGAAATAGGGGCTAAACCCGTTTTTATTGATTGTGATGATACTTTTTGTATGAATGTTAAATTTTTAGAAAAAAAGATTAATAGAAAAACTAAAGCAATAGTTCCAGTGCATTTTACCGGATATATGACTAACATGCCTGAATTGAAACGTATAAGCATGAAGTATAAAATTCCAATAATTGAGGATGCGTGTCAGTCAATTCTAGCTAGCATCAAAAATAAAAACGCCGGAACATGGGGTGAATTTGGTGCATTTTCTCTTCATCCTCTTAAAAATATAAATGTTTGGTCTGATGGAGGTATTATTACTACAAATAATTATAATTATTATAAAAAATTACTTCTTCTTAGAAATCATGGTCTTATAGATAGGGATACAGTTAAAATTAATGGTTACAATTCAAGATTAGACACATTCCAAGCAGTAGTTGGTAATTGGCTTCTACCTAAAGCTCGTGCTATTGCAAATCAGAGAATCAAAAATGCCAAATTTTATGATCAAAAATTTTCTAAAATTTCACAGATTTCAATACCGCCTAGACCAGTAGATTATAAACTAGTTTATCATTTGTATATAGTTTTTGCTGAAAAAAGAGATGCCCTTTTAAGATATTGTTTGAAAAAAGGTATAGAAGCTAAAGTGCATTATCCAAAACCAATGTATTTACAAGAAAGTCTGAGGAGTCTAAAACATAAGTGGGGAGATTTTCCTGTAACTGACTCACATACAAAAAAAATAATTACGTTTCCATGTGACCAACATTTATCTAAAAAAGAAATGAATTATGTGGTTAAATGTGTGAGGAAATTTTACAACAAATAATATTTATATAATTAAAAATATGAAATCTACAAATTTACTTGAAAAATTGATTAAAAATCGAAGTTATGCTTTTAACGCTAAGACTATAAATAATAAAAAAAACATGAATAAATGTGTAAAATTTTTTAAAAATTATGGTTTTTGTTTATTAGACAGCGTAATACCGCAAAATAAGATCGATTTAATTCGACAAGAAATCATAAATGCTCAGTTTCAAAGTTCACTAAATGTAAAGAATATTCAAAAATTAGTTAAAAATAAAAATATTAAAGAAAAAACGTTATTAAATAATAGGAAAGTTTTTTTAAGATCTGTTGGTAAAGAAGGCAGTCCATCTAAACCAGTAAATGATATAATATGGATGCCAAACTTTGCAAAACATCTATCTAATTCAAAATTAATTGAACTTGTAAGTAATCTTTTGGATGATCATATACGAATAGTTCAATTACATCCCAAAATAATTCCACCAAGTAATACAAACCATTTATTAAATGTAGAAATCGGCAAGGATAATTTGGGAATGCCAAGATTATATAAAGGTCCTCCAAATGCTAGAGACTGGCATACAGACTGGCCGCATGATCCATCAGCATACGGTGGCGGAAATCCAAATGAAAATATCGGTTTTATAAGACAGCCATTTCCAGATGTGATAATGTGTGTAGTTATAATTTTTTATCTAAACGATGTTGATGAAAAATCAGGTGGTACATGGGTAATCCCTGGCTCTCATAAAGATAAAAGAACACCAAGAGGCCCTAAAGATAATATTACTCTTACAGCCCCTATATCAGGTGAGATGCAGGTAAGATCTAGGGCTGGCTCAGTATTTATACAAGACTCAAGACTTTGGCATTCTTCACCTCTACATAACTTCAGCAATAAAGATAGGGTTGCGGTTGTAAGCAGGTGGTGTCCATGGTGGCTCTCCGCAGATGAATTTGCGCCAAAAAGTAGATTTAATATTGTCTGTAGGCCAATATTAAAAAAGGAATATCGTTCTTTACCAAAAAATTTAAAGCCTCTTATGAAACATCTTTGTTCTGAAGAGGCTAATACTATTCAAAAAAAAATTTTAGATGGTTCTAAAGCTGCAGTGAAAAGAACGAGATGGGCCCATAAACTTTTGAAACAAAACAAAGTTGATTTGAAAAAAGCCAATAAGAATATTAAGATAAATTTGTACTAGATTATGGATATGAAAGCAGCAATTTTAGTTGAAAGTAAAAAACCATTAATTGTGGACAACGTTCAAGTACCAAACAAACTAGAGTTTGGTCAGGTTTTAGTAAAAGTTTTTTATACTGGAATTTGTGGAGCACAAATTAATGAAATAGATGCTGTTAAAGGACCCGATAAATTTCTACCTCATTTATTGGGACATGAAGGATCAGGAATAGTTGAAGGAGTTGGCAAAGGTGTCAGTAGAGTAAATGTTGGTGATAAAGTAGTTTTACACTGGAGGCCTAGTCAAGGAATCCAAAGTGTTACAGCAAGTTATATTTGGAAAGGAAAGAAAGTTAATTCTGGTTGGGTTACTACTTTTAGTGAAAAAACAATTGTTTCAGAGAATAGAGTCACGCCAATACCCAAAGATTTTGATTTGCGTATAGCGGCATTATTTGGATGTGCAGTTACTTCAGCTTTTGGCGCAGTAAATAACGATGCAAATTTAAAAATTGGACAATCAGTTTTAATCTTTGGGATAGGTGGAATGGGTTTAAATATTGCATATGCAGCCTCTCTCGTTTCCGCTTACCCTATTATAGGAGTTGATTTACACAAAGAAAAAATTGAATTAGGAAAAAAATATGGTCTAACGCACGGATTAATAGCCGACTCAAATGAACTTGAAAACCAAATTAAAAAAATTCTTAACAATAAAGGTCCTGAAGTAGTGTTTGAAACCACAGGTAACTCTAAAGTTATGGAAAAAGCATATGATATAACGCCTAGCGATGGTAAAACAGTATTTGTCGGTGTTCCTGATAATAAAATATCAATTTATTCTTTACCACTTGCATTTAATAAAGTGCTTAAAGTTTCTCATGGGGGTGACTCGCACCCGGATAAGGAAATTCCAAGATATGTAAATCTTGTTAATAACGGTAAATTAAATTTTGATCATTTGATAACTCATGAATTTGATTTGAATAAAATAAATGAAGCGATAAGCCTTTTTAGAACAGGATTGGCAGGAAGAATTATAATCAAAATTAATAAGGAGTGATAAAATTGATGGGCAAACATATCGATATCGGATATTTTAAAAAAAAAATTAAAGTTAGATCTAAAGTAGCCAAAGAAAGAACTGTAATAAATAAAATGTATGCTTGGGAACTTGGAAAAGAATATTATGATGGTAATAGATTAAATGGCTACGGTGGATTTAAATATGATGGAAGATGGTTAAAATTATTACCGAAGTTGATTAAAAGATATAAATTAACCTCTAAATCTAAAGTTTTAGACTTAGGGTGTAAAAAAGGTTTTTTGCTAAAAGATTTGAATATTCTATTACCAGGTATTAAATCTTATGGAATTGAAAATCATTCATATGCTTTAAAAAAAGCGGTAAATTGTAAAAGTAAATTAATTAGATCAGAATATACAAAGCTACCATTTAAAAATAAATCTTTAGATTTTGTTATTGCATTTAATTCTTTATACATGCAAAATTTGGGTGACGTCATCAAATCTTTAAAAGAGATTCAGAGAGTTTCAAAAAATAGTTATGTAGTTTTGGCATCTGGAGAAAACGATAAGGAACGAAATAAGTTTTATAGATGGACTTTAATTGGAACAACAATTCTCCTCAAAAAGGAGTGGAAAACCTTGTTTAGAAAAATTAAATTTAAGGGCGATTATTATTTTTCTTCAGCAAAATCGCTAGGTGTCTAATTTGTAATTATATAATAATAATTAAATAATGAGAGTCGCAGATTTTGTAATAAAATTTCTTGAAGAAAAAAAAATTAGCACAGTTTTTACTGTTAGTGGTGGTGGTTCAATTTTTCTTTGTGATGCTTTATATAAGTCAAAAAGACTAAATTACGTATCGTGTCATCATGAACAGGCAGTGTCATTTGCAACTGAAAGTTTTTCAAGAGTAAATAGCAAACCTGGTGCCGCTATAATAACCACAGGTCCTGGCGGAACTAATTGCACTACTGGAGTTGCTTGTTGTTGGATAGACTCTGTTCCATCAATTTTTATTTCAGGTCAGGTATATTTAAATCAAACAATTAAAAATACCGGGGTAAGACAGGTAGGAGTCCAAGAATTTGATATTATAAGTATGGTAAAATCCTGCACAAAATATGCTGTAATGATCAAAGATCCAAACTCTATAAAATATCATTTAGAAAAAGCATATTTTTTAACAAATCATAAGCGACCAGGCCCAGTTTGGATTGATATTCCCGCTAATATTCAAAATGCCCAAATAGATCCAAGAAAATTAAAAGGCTTTAGTCAAAATAAAAATAAAAAGACTCTCAAAAATAAAAATCTAGATAAAAAAATTAAAAGAGTTGCAGACATGATGATAAAAAGTAAAAGACCATTAATTCATTTAGGACAAGGAGTAAAAATTTCAAAAGCTGAAAATTATTTGAGAAAAATAATTGAAAAGTACAAAATTCCTTTTGCTTTAACCTGGAATGCTTCAGATTTGATGGAGTCTAGCCACAAATATTATGCGGGCCGACCAGGAGCTTTTGCAGAAAGAGGATCAAATTTTATTATCCAAAATTGCGATTTTTATTTAGCTATTGGGACTAGACTGCCATTCATGGTAACAGGATATAATTCAAAGGATTTTGCAAGAAAAGCAAAAAAAATTATGGTTGATATAGATCCAAAAGAACTAAAAAATAGTAATGTAAATCTTGATGAAAAAATCTGTTGTGATGCAAAATATTTTCTAAAAACATTATTTAAATTTCTTAGAAATAAAATAATTTTTTCAGATAAATGGTTAACTTACTGTAAAGATATTAGAAAAAAATATCCAATTGTCTTAGAGGAATTTAGAAAACAAAAAAAATATATAAATTCTTATGATTTTGTTGATAATTTATCAAATGTTTTAAATAGAGAAGATATTATAGTAACTGACATGGGATTGTCATTTGTCGGGACTCATCAAACTTTTAGAATAAAAAATGGACAAAAATTATTTACAAATTCTGGGCATGCTCCAATGGGTTGGGGTTTACCCGCGGCTATTGGTGCAAGTTTTGCATCGGAAAATAAAAAAATAATCTGTTTAACTGGAGAAGGTGGATTGCAAATGAATATTCAAGAATTTGCAACTATCATGCATCATCAATTACCCATAAAAACATTTATTTATAACAATGGTGGATATTTGACGATCAAACAGACACAGCAATTAGGTTTTAAGAGCCGAATTATGGGATCAACCTACGATACTGGCCTATCTTTTCCAAATTATAAAAAAATTGCTGAGTCTCATAAAATTCAGTACGTAAAAATAAAAAACAATATAAATTTGAAAGACAAGTTAAAAAAGATTCTTAATCACAATAAACCAGTTGTTTGTGAATTAATAATGGATAATGAGCAAGAGCAAATGCCAAAAGCCATTAACAAGAGACTTCCTAATGGAAAATCAGTTGCTACAAAGTTCGAGGACATGTATCCCTTTTTACCTTTTGACGAAATCAAAAAAAATATGTTATAAAATATTATGAAAGCCATTATAATTTCAGGTAATCTTGCTCAAGATCACGAATTCATTTATCCCTACTATAGATTACTTGAGGAAGGAATTGAAGTTGATGTTTGTATGCTTGAAGGAAAGCCAGTTAAAGGTTTTTTAGGAACCACTCTTCCACCTAACAAAGATCAAAAAGTTAAGAATATTAATCAGGTTAAAACAAAAGATTACAATATTCTAGTATTACCAGGTGGAGTTAAAGCCATGGAGAAAGTCAGACAAGAAAAAAAAATAATTAAATTTATTTCAGATTTTAACAAAGAAAAAAAAGTAATTGCTTGTATTTGTAGTGGCGCTCAACTTTTAATATCTGCAAAAGTTGTTAAAAATAGAAATATTGCTGGCTACTATAGTATGAAAGATGATTTAATAAATGCTGGAGCAAATTATACTGACATGCCGGCTGTTGTAGATAAAAACATAGTTACAACCGCTCATTATAAGGATATGGGACCTTGGATGAGAGAAGTCATAAAGAAAATAAAATAATTGAATTTAAAAATGAAAATTCCCTATGTAAATCTTAATTTACAATGGCAAAATGAAAAAAAAACTTTACTTAAATTAATTGATAAGTCTCTTGGGGCAGAAAACTGGGTAGGAGGTAAATCAGTCGAAATTTTTGAGAGTAAAATTGCTAAATTTTGTAAAACAAAATACTCTGCAGCCTTAAACAGCGGGACTGATGCGCTTACATTGGCTTTACATTTACTTGGTGTCCGAAAAGGAGATGAAGTTATTACAACACCCAATACTTTTATCGCTACAGTTTCAGTAATTGTACATTTAGGAGCAAAACCAGTTTTTGCAGATGTACTGCGAGATCAATCTATGGACCCACAAAAATTGGAAAAAGTAATAACAAAAAAAACCAAAGCTATAATTCCAGTTTATCTATCTGGAAGAATTTCAAATATGTTCAAAATAAATAAAATAGCTAAAAAACATAAAATACCTGTTGTAGAAGATGCTGCTCAGGCGATTGGTTCAAAATATTTTAAAAAACCTTCAGGATCTATAGGTGATATTGGGTGTTTTTCTGCTCATCCACTTAAAAATCTTAACGCTATTGGCGACTCTGGTTTTATTACCACAAATAACAAATTGATTTATGAAAAAATTGTTGAGTTGCGAAATCATGGAATGGTTAAAAGAGATAGAATAAATAATTTTGGATATGTTTCTAGAATGGATAATTTACAAGCAACAGTTTTAAATTTTAGATTAAAAAATCTAGATAAAATTATTGTCAAAAGAAGAAAAAATTTTGAGAATTATAAAAAATATCTTAATAGGAATTTTGTATATTTTCCTGATGAAGAAAAGCATCAATATAATTCATATCATACATTTGTTGTGCAAGTAAAAAAGAGAGATAAATTAAAAAAATATCTTAAGACTAAGAATATAGAAACTGCTATCCATTATCCAATACCAATTCACCTACAACCTGCCTCAAAATATCTAGGATATAAAAAAGGTGATTTTAAGTCTGCAGAAGAACAATCAAAAAAAATTTTAACTCTTCCTATAAATCAATTTTTGAAAAAATCTGAAATAAAATATATTTCTGAAAAGGTTAATTATTTTTACGAAAAAAATTTGTAATTAATTATAATATCATGCAAAAAATTGTTGTTTGTTTTCAATTATTAATTCTATCTCCTATTGTCTTTCTCATCATTATTCTGAGATTATTTCTTAAAATTCAAATTGTTGAAATTGAGACAAGAGCTATTGGTCATATGTCCTTACCTATTGAGGTTTACTTATGCGAAATTTCCAACAAAGTTCATAAAAAGGGAATTTGTTTTGCTTTTAAAAACAGTACTGTGGCAAATAAATTTTTGTATGAAAAAATAAAACAAAAATTCTTTGTTCTTCCTTCAGTAATTGTAAAACCAATATATACTTTTTTTAATAATAAGTTTATTTATGATTTAATAGGAAAAAAATTTACATCAGATTACAGACATTGGAGAAAAAGAAAAATACACACAGTTGGCACATGGCAAGAACAAGATATCCATTATGTTTTACCTAAAACAAAGCCATCAATTTCTTTTAATCATAATGAAACCACTTTAGGAAAAAACCTTTTATTAAAATTAAATATAGACTTATCTAATGACAAATATATTTGCATACATCATAGGACACCACACTATTTTTTCAAAAAAAAAATTATTAAAGAATTTAGATATAATTTAAGAGATTTAAGGAATGAAAATTATTTTAAAACATTTGATTATTTAAGGAGTAATAATTTTAAAGTAGTCTCTATGGGTGAAAAAATGAAAAAAAAAAACATAGAAGGGGTTATTTACTACAATAATGAAAATATAAGAGATGATTTTCTAGATATATTTCTTCTATTTAATTGTAAGTTTATGATAAGTGATGGATCTGGAATTTCAAATGTAGCTTTATTAAATAGAAAGAAAAGATTGTATATTAATTTTGCGCAAATTTTCTCTATAAGTTTATCAGATAGTCTATACACACCATTTATTTTGCCAAAAAAATTTAAAAAAATAAATTCAAAAGAATATTTGCCTTATTCCGAAGTTCTAAAAAAAGGATTATCCAAATTAACTTACATAGATGAATTGAATAAACTTGGTTATGACATTGAGGACAACTCAGAGGATGAAATATTAAATGCAACAAAGGAAATGAATTTTTATTTAGAAAATAATGACTATTTAAATTATGATTCATCTTTAGAAAAAAAATTCAATAATTTGCTTAAAAAAAATACAAATACAACTTTAAGAAAAAGTAAAATTCCTTTCTCATTTTTAAAAAAAAATATGGAGCTATTTGATTAACAAATGAAGAAAAAAATATTTTGTTTTGATTTGGATAACACGCTATGCACTACTAGGGGCAAAAATTACAAAAAATCAAAACCAAACAAAAAAGCTATAAACACTCTGAATTTCCTGTACGGAAAAGGGCATATCATAAAAATATATACAGCAAGATTTATGGGAAGATCAAATGATAATTTAAAAAAACACAAAAAGTTGTATTCTGAAGTGTCAAAACAATTAAAAATTTTTGGGATTAATTACCACAAACTTTTTTTATCAAAGCCATCGGCTGATATTTATATTGATGATAAGTCATATGGATATACAAATTCATGGATAAAGAAATTTAAAAAACTATAAATTATGAAAAAAGATATTTTTATATCAAATTATATAAAAGAATTTGGGCAAATAATTAATCTTGTAAATAACAAAACTGATAAAATTATTGCAATTTGTAATCTATTAAAAAAAACAAAATCCCAAAATACAGTTCATGTATTTGGAAATGGAGGCAGTGCAACAATTGCCTCACATTTTAGTATGGATTTAACTAATAATACTAAGGTTAGGTGTTTAGCCTATAACGATCCAGCAATAATAACTTGTTACTCTAATGATTTTAAATATGAAAATTGGGTATCTAGATCAATAAATAAATATGGCAGAAAAGATGATATATTAATCTTAATCTCTTCAAGTGGTAAATCGAAGAATATGATCAAAGGCATTAAAGCTGCTAGAAAAAAAAAATTTAGATCAGTAATTTCATTTACTGGATTTAGAAAAGAAAATTATTTGAACAAGAATTCTGATATTAATTTTTGGATTAATTCAAAAAAGTACAATTTAATTGAAAATTCACATCAATTTTATTTGCTCATGATTGTAGACTTAATGAAAAAAATAAAAAAATAAATTTTATTTTCAAAATTACTTTATTTTTAAATAATGATTATCGTCTTTGGAGCCACTGGACTTTTAGGTTCTTCCATATGTAACCATTTAAAATCTAAAAATATAAAATACATTGGCTTTAGCAATTCAAAAAAGGGATTGATAAAAATAGATTTATTAAAAAAAAATAAATTAATCAAAATTCTAAAAAAAACAAATCCAAAAACAATTATTAATTGTA